>JAGALK010000106.1 GCA_017625255.1 Lachnospiraceae bacterium | reverse complement strand
TATGTACCGCTTACTGGCAATGCATATACTAAAGCCTTGTCGGCTTTGGTTATTACACAGTTATTTTTTACTTCATATACGGTATTCTCAGCAGACAGATTTATCGTATTTAATTTTGCGCACTCAATAAATGCTGTTACATCTAATTCCTTCAACCCAGTCGGCAAATTCAGTGTTTTTAAGTTATTGCAACTATAAAAAGTCTCCTCTTCAATAACAGTAACTTTTTCCGGAATGGTAATAGTCTTTACATCATTGGCGCCACTAAATGTGGTAGGCATTATCTTTTCAAGAGAGGATGGCATTACAATTTCTTTTATTCCTTCAGTCGTATTATAACCGCCATCAACATTGTGATTTAACTCTGCATAACTTCCAAACAGATTTTTATTAAACGAATCATCTCTGTCTGGGTCTTTTTCCGGTGCATACCCTATACAGGTTACAGTCTTATCCTGTAATGTTTCCGGAATAGTTACTACGGCATGCTCTTTACTTTTATCAACAGTAACCTCATAAATCCATGCTTCTTTTTCATCCTGTGAGGCGATTGCATGATAAGTAAATGCTCCTGCCGTTTCTGTAATTTCACTAGTGTAGTTCCATGTGGTATCCTGTTCTGCAGCTTTTGCATCAGATACTCCAAAAGCAAATACTGCTGTCATTACTGTACATAACAGGATTGGTAATTTTCTTAAATTTCTCATTTTTACTCCCTTCTCTTCTGCATTTTTATACAGTTCTTCCTTATATTTTAACAATGCTATTATACTCTACTTTCGTTTATTTTCAATATATATGTGGCATTTGGTAATATTTCCGTGCTATTTGGTAACAAATTAATTCGCCATTGTACCATCACGCATCCATGTCTGATTACTGTCTGTATTGACTTTCTTGACGGAATCACTTGCACCATATCCATTTGCCTTTAAATTATTTGTTATATCTATAAGTCTAAACTTTGGATTCTCTCCATATAATACAGTATTAATCGCTTTCCTAACCTCATATCCATCTGTAAAATTATTATTTTTTAAATTTACCATTGCATACTCTGCCACTTTGCATGCAATTCTATGACGATTTGAATAAAGCTCAGTCGTATCTGCATCCTCTAAACCTGACTTTCTATGTGGAATCCTTACCCATTTACCATCTACTGATTCTGCCGCTGAATGTGCAAAAGCATCTGTAATTGTATGAATTGCACAGCCATATAGAAGCAGTTTTCTATTTTTCTTTGTATTACTATAACCATAATTATTCAATATGGTTTTATAATTTACGGTTTCAATATCTGACTTTAACAGATTGTAAGTCTTACTATCTAAACCATATTTTTCATATTCAGTAAACGCTTCAACACTTCCTCCATTTAATGCAGCTTCTGTAATCATTTCACATACTGTAATATAATTTGTAAGATATCCAGCCCTTTTTCTCCATTTTCAGCAATGACACTGGCTATCCCCGTTCCATGGCCTGTCATATCTTGAAAGATTACAGATATTTCATCCTCTGTGTCTACAAAATTTGCATAGCCTGCTAAATCAATTCCAGATACATAATCTACACCCGAATCGATTATAGCAACCTTGATTTTCTGCTGTGCAACTTCTGTATTCTCTACTACTTCTTCTACATTAATTGCCTGTAAATTCCATTCAACTTCTGTTTCCGCTTCAGCTATAGCCTCTTCTTCCATTCTTTCTATTTCTTCCCACTTTTTGGCTTTCTGTTTCTTTTTTTCTTGATAAGCTTTCTTTTCCTTATCAGCCTTCTTATTATTCTTCTTTTTACCCTCACTAGCTTCAAGAACAATATCTTCTTCCACAATCAGAATATTCTTGTCATCTTCAAGATTCTCTGCTTCTGTTTCCGTCAATTCGACTACCGCAATATTGTTTTCTTCTAATACCTCTGAGTCTACGGATTCTGTTGTCATTTCATCTCCATAGTTCTCCTCAATTTTCTCATATCCGGCATCATTCTTTGCTAACACAACATACTCCTGTGCAACCTCTTCTGCTTTTACTGTATCCACTGGTAAAGATACACTTGTCATTCCTGTAATTACTGCCATTGCTAAAGCAATTACATTTTTTCTTCTCATCTTTATTTTTTCTTATGATTTGAATATACCCCCTACTACCTCCTTTCGTTTTTGCTATACACACCATATCACTTTTTCCATTTATTTCAATCTCCATGTGCTATTTGGTAGGAAATCCGTGCTATTTGGTAAATTACCATTACCCAAACAAGTACCTTTTTCCTATTGCAATGTATGAAATTCTTACCAAAACCAATACCTTTTTCATTCCACGGTTGTTTTTGTCTAATATTTTTATAGCATAAACCTTTAAATCTTCATTTATGCCGGTTGTTCCGATCCCATAAACTATATACTCTTGTACGGCTTCCCACACTCACTACAGGCTTATTCTCCCACTGCTGAATACTGCGAACCTCACACATATGTGCTTCTAAATGTTTCCATGCCAGCGCGGATTTGTCTTAGCATCTGACCAAATATAATTTGGAGTAAGCCCTGTCACTTACTCCAAATTTATACGCATTTTTACATTATTCTATCGCTGTAAAATTCTGTTCATCTACCAACTCTTCTTTAATAATTTCAAATTCATCTGTCCACTCTTCTTCCAATTCCATTGCATCTTCAACATCAGATGTTTCTTTATATTCTTCTTCCAAGCTAGCAACATATTTCTGTATAGGTAAATCTATTTTATACACCTCGTACTCAAACTCCCAATATGCCTCCTCGGATTCAAAACCGGAAATAGCATTCTCATACATTTCCTTATTCTCTTCTTGTTTTAATAATGTTTTTAACTCATCCAAATATGCATATATTTCTTCGTCCGTAACTGTAAAACCATTTTCAATAGCTGCTGCATATAATGCATTTCGTTCCTGTGCATAATCAATGGCATCCTGTTTCGGATTTGCAGAATCTCCCAAATCATAATATTCCTCATACTGCTCTACTTCTGCATTCGTAATCAAAATATCTTCTCCTACTTCATATATTTCATCTGTAGCAAAATCATCTACTACCTCTTCCATGTCGCCATCCGCAGCATATTTATCATCATAACTTATATCATCCATATCTTTTTCTGCTAAAATTTCGCTATACTCCTGTTCTGCATAATCTGTATGCCCTTTTGCATTTGCATTCACACCTATGCCTAAACATACAGCCATAGCCAAAACTCCAAGTATACTATATAATTTTTTATTCTTCATAAAACTCATCCCTTCTTAACTTGTTATTAAATTCATTTTTATAGAAAACGCTCTTGTTGGTATATTTGCCCCACTGCAATAAATTGTAAACGGAAGCAAACCATATTTACCAGTAGTTTTGCTATATTTCTTTAAAGTTGTATTCTTTTTTTGTATTTGCATAATCCCACTTTGTTCCATCCCATATAGTATCAACTTGTGTGTATTTTTTAAATACTTTTGACTGCTCTCCCGATGCTTTATAATGACAAATATTTCCCATTGTAATCTTAGGTTTCGATGTTGCATATGCAGTTTTTATAGAATAATATTTTTGCCTTGATACAAAATGGTTTTTTGCACCAACCACATTATAGCTCTCTGTATATTTTACAAATACTGTGCAAGTTGACCAGCCTCCTTCTGGTACAGAAAACAATTGTGAAAATACTAATTATCTTCCACCATTTAAAATACTGAGAATCCATTCCCATATTGTATTATCATTAGCAAAATACATGATACACTCACCTCCTATCAAGGCGAACATATCATGTACTTATACCTCAATTCAACACCCAAGGAACGAGCGGTCATTTTTTGGAACGAACGGTCAAAATGGTATCTGAATCTTCACATAAAAGTTATTATTTTGTAATAAAAATGTAATATTTCCATTATTCCTTTCTACAGTCTGTTTCACATTATAGATTCCATATCCATGTGATTTTTTATCAATTTTCGAAGTAAAAGTCCCTAATTTCTCTATTGGCACTTCCATTTCTACAGGATTTTCCATCTGAATTAATAAATTATTCTGAAAGGTTTTAATTTGTAAATGAATTTGCTTTTCCCTGCTTATTAATCTTTGACACGCCTCTATACTATTGGATAATAGATTTGAAAATATCGTACATAAATCAAAATCCGATATAGACATCGTTGGCGGCAATAAACCTTCACATATGAATTTTACTTCATTTTGTTTTTCAATCCCATAAGATAATACAGCATTTACCAATTCATTTCCCACACTCACTACAGGCTTATTCTCCCACTGCTGATGCTGCTGTATTTCTTTCAAATAGGATTCTGCCTGCTCTAAATTATTCTCCTGAATATATTTCTGCAGTAGAAACATGTGATTTTTCATATCATGGCGAATACTGCGCACCTCTCGCATATGTGCTTCTAATTCCTTGTAATGCTCCTGTGACATTTTCAAATATTCATCTTTTAGCGCATTTTCTCTTTTATACTGCTCTTTCCACAAATTCACAAAAGCAAAACCAATTCCCAACAGATAAAAGAATATCATCACTATGGCTTGTACAACCTCAATAACAACTCTTAATTCGGTTGTCCACTCTGTGCTAAACATTCTCGTAGCTGTTCCAAGCAGATTCGCGCAGAAACTGCAAATTATTCCTAAAATGTAATATCCAATCGGAATATTCTTAATCCAATTACATACTTCTTTATGTTTCCTTATCGTAAAGCCTAAAAAAGCAACCAGTAAAATTGTCGAAATGCTTAAAATATATTTTTGATAATTAAACAACCATATCTTTTCATTCACAAGACGGACACCAAACAATAACATTCGAATTGGCAAATATATTAATTCTAAATAACATAAACTAAACCAATACTGTATCAATCGCTTACCAAATTTACCTTGAAATATAAGTAAAGTTCCTATCATATGCCCACATTGCCTAATAGGAAATGCAATATTTTCATTCGGAATATAAAAACTCATCCATCTGGCAGCAACTAATATAATGAATGCCACAAACCAACTCTTTTTCTTATCAGTAAATTCCATCTGGCAAATTCCCCACGCCCAGACAATTACCTCTATAATTCCCAAAATTGCCAATATTATCTCATGCACTATCTCCATCCTACTTCGCCTTTCTCCAAATATACTCACTATACGCCTCTTTAAATTGATTTTTCATACGACGGCTTAGTGGTATTCTTGTATCGAATTGTAATATAATGTCTGTATCTATCTTCTTTATATAATAAAAATTTACCAGATAACTTCTCTGACACAATTCAAACCCATAACCATTTAGTTGCTCATGCCACTTATTTATAGAATAATCCGATAAGAAGTAGTCTTCTTTTCCAGCCAAAAATACTTTTGTATACTTTCCCTCTGCTTTAATATATACAATGTCTCTCATCAAAACTTTTTCCATATCCATTTTTGTTTCCAGAACTATGTATTTATTTTGCTCTAATATATCCTCTAAAAGAAATGTCATTTTCTTTTCAAAAACTTCATACTCCACCGGCTTGCACAAAAAACCATAAACTTCCCTGCCAAATGCCTCCGGTATTGCTTCCTCATGACTGGATATAAATAATATTCTGGTATCCGCTTTTTGCTCCTGCAATATATTCTTTACCTGTATCCCATCTATTCCTTTCATTTCCACATCTAACAACAATACATCTGTAGAAAAATCACATAGTAATTCTTCCCCCGAACCATATTCTACAATTTGGCAATCTATCTGAAATTCTTCTGCAAACTGCATACAATATTCCTTTAATTGTTCTCTAACTTCTTTCTCATCATCACAAATTGCAATCTTCATTTTTTCCTCCGAATGCATAGTATACTTCTGCTGAGATTATAGCATACTTTCACACATTCCAACACCACAACTCCCCAAACGGTCACCTTTCCCCCTAAACGGTCAAAAAAAACACCCACTTCCTATTCCAGAAGCGGGTAGTTTTCCATATCTCATATTCTATTATTTCTTAATCTTTATCTGCTTCACCTTACTATAATCTCCATACACAACCGTCTTTCCAGACTTTGTATATGCACGAATCTTAATATATGCTTTCTTGCCACCTTTTAACTTTGTCACCGTTTTGCTGATGGTCTTACCTTTCTTTACATTTACATTCTTTGCTTTTTTGAACTTCTTATTATAAGCAATCGTAATCTGATAGCCCGTTGCACCGCTGATCTTATTCCATTTCAGTACAACTTTTTTGGATTTCGCAGTTGCTTTTTTAATCGTCACTTTCCCTGGTTTTACCTGAATGGTATAGGATGCTGTTTTTCCATTGCTAGAAGCAACAATCTGTGTAACCCCAGGTTTTTTAGCTTTTACCTTACCGGTCTGACTGTCAACAGATGCCACAGACGGATTGGTAGATGTATAGATAATTGCTGCATTGACTGGTGTAGCAATTGCTGTTCTAGTATAGGCCGCCTTTACTTTTAAAGTCTTTACGCTTGTATCTGCAAAGGCAATACCTGTTATTTCTTCCTGCTTATCCTCTGTCGGAGGTGTCTGTACCGCCGCTCTTGCCAATGGAATCCGAATAATATTTACGGAATACTTTGGTAATTCGTAGACTATCTGTGTACCCGAAATTGTCTGCATCTTAGTCACAGGTGCGACTACCTCATTTCCAATGGCATTTGCCTCATCCAAACTACCCTTTAACATGGTAATTTCCATCTGCGCTTTTGTATCAATATTTAAATTCTTAAGGTGTAATGTAATATTTTTCTTTTGTGCATCTGCATTTACCAGTTTAACATAAACATTATTTTCATCCTTATTTACAACCTGATAAATATCTGTCTGATACTGATGCAAATCACTGGAAAAAGCATATTTTGCAGTATCTGCCTTATTATACTCTTCGGTTAAATAAGAAGCTTCCAGTTTTCCATTTACCCCATAATTGAAGGTAATTTCCATTGCATCGTTATTCTTAATCGCTAACGCATCCTCTGTATAATACTGCTTATTGGCAAAATTATTTCCAAGGATTTTTGTAGTTAATGCCGTTTCATTTCTATTTGGTCTGGTAACCTCCATAATAGCTGCTGCTTCATCGGATTTGCCTAAATGATACCAATAATATTGATTTTCGTGTCCTGCACCGATGACAAAACCTTTTCCACTATCCTTTATCGCACTTTCCACTACGATTTTGTAGTTTTCCCAATGCTCTTCTACTGCCATTGGCAGGTAAACCGCATTAATGCCATTTGTTCCGGTAAATTTCAACTCCCCATTGCTGATACTAAAGCTGTTTCCAGAGCCTGTGGCTGAAAACTTCTTCCAACCATTGGAATTATCCTCAAAATCATCCTCAAAAAGAATCTTTCCTGCTGCATCATAAACGGTAACCTTATCAATCGTTCCAGTGGCAGAGCTTGTGCCAATAATCGGGCTGCCATAGTTGGAAAAATCTTTATCCGCAGATTCTAGCTTTGTATCAATCAACTGTGTACCATAGTTTTTAGCAAACATCTGCTGTACATAGTAATTGGTAGATTTAGCAGTGTCAAACTCATCAAAGTAAATCAAATCATGAGACCAGTTTAAGTTTCCTACCTTATATAAAAGTGGTGCATAGGAAATATTCTTTACCACATCTGCATTTCTCTCTAAACCTGTAATATAGGCTGCCTCTGCAAGGGCTGTATTGTACTTATTATCATTTTTTACGGCATATTCGCCAACGAATACATCACTTCCGCCCTGACTAACTCTCTGGTAATAATCGTAACGATCGGACTGGTTGTACATAAAGCTCTCGTCTACATAATAATGTTCATCTACTAAGGTCTCTCCCGGCATAGTCTGCGCCAGACGGTCATAGGCATATTCATAATCATTTCCTGTTGCCGTAGGACCTGCACTGGAAATAATATTTAGCTTTCTGTTTGGATAATTTTCTTTTACATACTCCTCTACAGCTTCTTTCATTACCTCAAGATTGGCAAAATATTTATCCTGAAGATTCTCATTTCCAATGCCTAAATATTTCAAATCAAACGGCTCTTTATGTCCGTTTTCAGCTCGCTTTGCTGCCCATGCATTTGTGGCAGGGTCTCCCCAGCAGTAATCTAATAAATCGGTTGCCATATCTATAAAAAACTGCAAATCTTCATCGGTTTTTGCATTCACACCAGAGGTTTCATACTGACAAAGTACTCCGGCACTAATAATTGGGAATGGCTCCATACCATATGCTTCACAAAGGGATAAAATTTCATGATAACCAAATCCAAAGGACTGCATATATCCCCAACTATGATCACTGTTTCCCCAATTTTCCCATCGGTTTGTATTTGCTTTTCTTTCTTCTAATGGTCCAACGGTATCTCTCCAGTCGTAGATTCCTTCCCAGTTAAAGCCTTCTACAATACATCCACCCGGAAAACGCATAAATTTCGGATTCAAATCCATCATCAAATCCAATAAATCCTGACGGATACCCACACCATAGGCATAGTTTTTGTCTCCATACCCAAAGCTGTCATGTGGTACAACTGACACCATATCTAACTGCAATTTTTCAGAGGCATCTGCACCACGAATACTAAGCACCATTTTTCCTTTGGTATTTTTGCTGACAGTGGAGGTCAGTTCTGTGGAAATCTTCTGCCATTCGCCATCTGCCTCAAATGGTACAATCTGTTCATCCGTAATCGCTTTTCCGTTGGCATTTACAATTTTAACTTTGATTTCTCCTGTATAGCCTGCCTCTGCCTTTGCAAAAGCCGAAAAGGTATAAGTACCTGTTTGTTCTGCTTCTTCTAATGGCTTAATTGCCATTGCTGCACCGTTTGGATCATTTTTTGGTGCAAATCCGCCATTTTGCAGCACCGCATTTCCTTTCACTACTGCATAATGGAGATTATTTTCATTTAAGCTGTCGCTATCCTCTATAGAAAAGCTTCCACTAGACGCTGTCCAGTGCAAATCATACTTTCCAATAGTCTGATATCCATTTTCCTTAAAATAACTGCTGTTTGTATCGCCAGACTGCACATAGGCATTTTCAAAGGAATAGTTCTTGACCATTTCCGGATAAAGACCACCATCTGCTGCACTGTTGATATCTTCATAAAAGAGTCCATATAAATCTTCACTGAGCTGTTTTGTCACATAATTACCATCAATAGTCATGGAATACTGAGGTACTTCCTTTTTAACACCCATAACTGCCTGAATCTGTTCTTCGCTTAGTTCATCAGTATATACACGAAAATCCTTAAAATCTCCCTGATATAATGGGTCTGCATAATTAGACTTTCCAATATAAGACTGTAAATTAGAACCAAAATCGCTGACAGTTCTATCTAGAGTCTGACTGCCCACTTCTTCGCCATCAATATAACAAAGCATTTTTCCCGGCTTTAAAACAATGGCATAATGTGTCCATACGCCTCTGTAAGCTGAGGTATTGACACTTTCACGAATTCCTTTTTCTGCATCCCACGGTTTTGCAGCATTTATAGAATTTGTAATTACAGATTTTAAGGTGTTATGCTGCTTTTCACATGGTACAAAATAGTAATAGTTTTCCGGATAACCATTAGAATTTGCCGCTGAACCAAAGAAAAAAGCACCAAGCCAGTTTTCCTGAGGATCATTATCCTTTATCCACATGGTAATGGTCAGCGTATTCTGAGCATCAAACATACCTTCCGGCAATTCAATAAATGCAGAATCCGTTGCTTCTCCACCCGGTAAAGATGCCACACCATTTGCTACCGTAACACCATTTCCAATAATTGCATCATATCCATTTCCTGAGGAATCCTCTCCTCCATTTTGAAATTCATACTGCACAAGCAAATTTGTTCCTGCTAAAGCATCTTCTGCTGCCTGCACATTTCCTGTTGGCTGCCATACGCTAAGAAGCAAGACTGCTGAAAGCATAAAGCTAATCCATTTTTTGCATACATTTTTACACATATTACCCTCCCAATTTCAAGAATTTCCAACCGCCGCCAACTTATTTTGTGCCTTAGCAGTCAGAAAATTTTTACTAAAATATTATAGCTTATTTTACCTATTCATAAAAGTACCACGGCTAAAATCTTCCAATCTTTATAACATTTCACCGAAATATCCGTTTTTCTTTTTTACACTTTTCACAGTTTTTAGAAAAATTGCTTATATTCTACCTTGTGATAAAACATTTGCTGTCGTACAATAAAACTAAGATATATGCAGGAGGATTTCTCAATGAAGTCACAGGAAAAATATATTTCATCTGCTTCAGATGTGTTTTTTTATACCCCTAGCGTAACTGCAATGGATACCTTTTTTTATCCTATCTGTACCGGACATTTCTTTTACGAACCCGGCTATAGGCAGCAGCGCAATTCTTATGACAGCTTTTTATTCATGTATATTGCTTCGGGTGAAGTGATGGTAGAATTTGATAATCGGACAGAAAAAGCTAAAGCCGGAGATTTTGTGCTTTTAGACTGCTATAAGCCTCATGGCTATTACACAAAGACCGGTTGGGAAAGTCTCTGGATGCATTTTGACGGACCTTTAGCAAGGTCTTATTATGAGCTGATTGTCTCTCATTTAGGCAATATTTTTTCTATGCATGATACTTATCCTGTACTAAACAAACTGCAGCAGATTTATGATACCTTTGCAAATAATGCTCCCATTAAAGAACCATTAATTTCCAAGCAGATTACAGACATTTTGACAGCTATGCTTTTATATTCACCCATGCATTTGAAAACAAATCATCATAGTCATACTATTGAAGAAATTGTCACTTATATCACAGAACATTTTGCAGAGGATTTACAAATTGAAGAATTGGCAGACCGCGCTATGCTAAGCCACTATCATTTTATACGAATTTTCAAAAAAGAAACAGGATTTACTCCTCATGAATACATCATTAATCTACGATTAAATACTGCAAAATATCTGTTAAAAACCACCGAGCTTTCCATTAAGGATATTTGCTTTCATACCGGTTTTTCCTGTGAAAGTGTATTTTGTGCAGCATTTAAAAAAAATGTCCGAGTTACTCCGACAGAATACCGAAGAAACCCGAACACCTCTTTGCTATAACGCATACATTATAAAATTCTTATTTCATACACCGGCAAAACATCTATATGGGAAATTTCACCAATGGCATCACTTACCACTTCAAATCGAGCAGCCATTGCCGATTCTACATTTACAACTGCTGACTCTTTTTTCGGTGTAATATAAATCGTCATTGGTTGATTTTCCAAAGCATCCGCAAATGCAAAAAGACCAATTTCCCATGCTGCCCCATTACAAAAATGATCATGAATCATTTTTCCATCAATAAATGCATGTCCGATATCTCCCTTATATTGAATTTGCAGCCATGCATCTTTTATTCCACGCAAAAAACCTTTTGGAAAGGTAATGGTATAGCGGTTGTTTCCCACCTGCTTTAGTTCTGTTGGAATTTTCACCCTTTGACAATCTGCCCTGTAACAGCCTAGTTTTCCACCTAAAATATCCTGCAAAGGTTCTCTTTCCACAAACTTACTCTTTAAAAGCAAATGATTGGGATAAGTGAATATTGTATTTTCTGCCTCTGTCGTTTCTAGCCGTATCCCATGACTGTCAAAAAGCAATGCTCCCTTTGAAAAAAGAAATCCCTTATTTTCCCATACATAAAGATTATTGGCAATTTCTCTATCCACACATAGTATATGTATCTTTTTGCTTTCTTTTTCCACAGAAAAATATGCCCACTCTTGTGCATCATTCATTTCATACACAGATGTAGATTTGCTGTTTATATGCGCTCCCTTTTCAAATATAAACTTCGCAGACATACCGGATGGACGCATAAACAAATAGGTTATATCTCCATCCATTTCTAAATAAGTAACCGGCTGCGCCGCTGCCTGCACCAAATCAATTCCGTGCATATCAAAATGAAATGGTAAAATACAGTTTTCATCCCCCGCTATACTTATATCTGTAAAACAGATATCTTCCTCATGCATGGAAAGTGTAATTTCTTCATTTTGACGCATTGGCATATTGGCATGATCCTGAAAATTATTGATAAATAAAAATCCACGATATCCATCGGTTCGCACCGCATACCGAAGAGTTTCTAAATCCTCAGGCGCAATATCTGATGCACCTTTTGGCAATACAGTTTTCAATCCGCATATTCTATCTTCAAAAGTATGAATAAAATAATGCATCGTTTTTAAACGCTGGTAGGATTCCCTGATTTGCCCGAACTCTCCTATCGGTGCCTGATAATCATAAGTAATTTTTGCTACCTGTCCTTCATTCATGTAAGTACCTTTTTTTCCTATAGGATTGCTTCCCCCTTGAAATACATAATATCCTAAGAAATTACAGCCCGATGCCAATTTAATATTTGCCATAGCATCGACACTCTTATAGGGCAAAATAAACCGATAATTATAATTGCACATCATACCACCCCCCATTTCACAACAAGCATAAGGCTTATCTTCCGGCTGGTAGCTTGGTTTAAAATCATTTGTCGCTATAACGGCATTATTATGAAAATCCTGATAGATGTACTCTTCGGTACAGGGATGTCCCTCTCTTTTTTCATAAAACAGCCATGGCCGATAGGCATAACCACCCCATAAGGGCATCATACAATCTGGCGTAATAGCGCCACCCCAACCAGTGCAGGTATAAAATACCGGTGTAATTTTACAATCCGCTGCCAACTCTTTTAAGGTCAGCATATAAGCTTCGCCTTCATCACCACCAAATACCCATTCGTTGGATACTCCATTCGTCATTTCCCACGGTGCTGAGGAATGCATATATTCATTATCAATCTGTACACCAATAATCGGTCCATTGTCTGCAAAAAATAACCCCTTGACCTCTGTCGCAAGACGATTATACAGCCGCTTGGTATAATACAAAAATCCTGCATTTAACTTGCGCACTTCAAACGGTTTTCCATACAACCAATCCGGCAGTCCGCCATTTCTTACCTCTCCATGATCAAAGGGTCCAATGCGTAAAATCACATACAGCCCATGCTTTTTACAAAGCATCACAAATCGACGCAAATTTCTTCTTCCGGTAAAATCAAATATTCCTTCTTCCTCTTCATGGTGTATCCAGAATACATAGGTAGAGATAATATTTATCCCGCATGCTTTCATTTTAAGAATCTCATCCTCCCAGTATTCAGGTTCCATCCGACTAAAATGAAACTCTCCGCTGATACCAAAAAAAGGCTTTTGATCTTTACACATATAATAATTGGTAAACGAGATTTTCTCCTTTTCATTTTCTGCTGAAAAGGAATCTGAGAGCTTAAATATTTTTTTCTTTTCTATATTTTGTAAATCTATTACATATTTCATTGGGTACTCCTTTATAAAAATTGTTTTTCAAATTCCTCTATTGTCATTTCATACTCTGGCACAAAATCTTCTGATTGCATATAAGAAAAAATACTATATTTTAACTGCTTTGTCATATCCTCATCGCTTTCTAAATCAAACCCACAAATCAATAAATTCGACTGGTTTACTCTTACCTCAAACAATGGCGAGGACTGCGTAAGATTCACAAAATTGGGCACCATCTCTACCAACGGAGAAAGCTTTTTAGCTATTCCTGAAATATCCACAGATTTTGCATTATCCAATAAACTTTTCCACTGATAATCGGGATATTTTTCTGTAGGGAAATCAGAAAAAATCGGATGTGACTTTCGAATTATTCCTCCACAGGGCTTACTGCTTTCAAAAAATACCGGCGACCAAAATACAGGTATAAAACTACATTCCAGCGTATACTTTAGAATTTCTGCACTGACAACTGCATTTTTACCTTCTTGTAAAATCCTTTGCAGTTCATCCCTTTTTCTACATATCAGCAAGTCTTCTTTAGACTGCTGCTCTTTTTCTATTCCAACAAAAATTCGATAGAAATTCTTATATTCCCCAACTGCAATCTCCACCTGCAAAATTGTGGATTTTTGTATGCTCTGCAAAGAAATATCTAATTGCGAACTTCTAGTTCTTTTCTGAAAAAACAACCGGTTCTCCTGATAAATATTTACGATGTATTCTACATTTTCAATTCGTACCTTTCCATAATCATACAGTGCCAACTCGGCCTCTATAGTTTCTGTATTTTTGTATATTCTTTTTGCTTTGAATAAAGGTACTACAGGACCACAAAACTCCCTGAATTTTTCTGCCGTTATAAAACCCTTGCTCTGCCAAAAAGCATCCAAAATTCCTACAATCGCGGTATCCTGTCCGGTATAATCGTTTAATGCCAAAAGCTGAAATCCACCAAAGCTGCGGGTTCGCAATGCACATTCAATTTCTTCTTTATAAAGCTTCACCACTAAATCTCCGGACGCTTTTACATAGTCGTCCAGCCGATGATACACACCTTTTTCCTGCATTTTTCTTCGGATGACTTCAAAGTTTACCGGCAGCATATTTCCTGTATATCTGTCTGCTATATCCACATCCGGGAAACTGCAATACTGTCCGATTTCAAAGGATATCACCGGAACAGACATTTTTTCTGCTGCAAAATCATAATTCAAACAGGTATCCCTTGCTGCTTCTTCCTGTAAGTTTTGCATACGGACATAGTTTCCTCCTGCTTCATAGGCACATAGGTAGTCCTCACAAGGAAGAATCGGATGGTCGAAATTAGACGACATGGTATATAACCGCCTATGATCATAGGCTTTTACCGTTGTCAGGATATCCTCTAGCAATTCCATATCTCCCATGTTTTCATTTCCATTCGAAAAAAACATAAACGATGGATGATTGCCATAGGTTTTTGCAATATTTAATGCTTCCTGCATAAAATACTCTCTATGTATCGGGTCACTCCCTACTTCAAGGGCACATACATCATAGTTAAGCCACAAGGGCATTTCAACGGAAAGATATACTCCCAGTTCGTCTGCTGCCGCAAAGGCATTTTCCGGCGGACACCATGCATGAAACCGTACATGATTTAAACCATAGTTTTTCACAATCCGAAATTTCTCTCTCCAGCTTTCTATATCCATTACCGGATAACCTGTCATTGGAAAAATAGCACAATCCGTCGTACCACGCAAAGCAATTCTGCGATGATTTAATACTATTTCTTTATCTATCACCTCAAGGTTTCGCATACCAAAGATAACTTCTTTGCAGGATACTTCATTCTTATATGTATACTTTACCTGTAAGGTATATAAAGATGGCGAAAACTCATCCCACCATTTTATTTCATCAGCATCTATTTCATATTCAAAATACTCTACCTGCTTCGATTGACAGACTTCTCTTTCATACCCTTTTATTTTCAGCCTTTTTCCATTCGGCGCAATCACTCTCAATGTAATTTCTGCTTTTTCTCTTTGTAGAGGTGATCTAATATCGCTGTTTTCTATTAATCGGACACGAATGCCATTTTCTTTTGGATAGACCTGTACATTCTCAATGGTACACAGATTTTTCCACTGTAATTCTATTCGGCCTACAATTCCATTCCAATAGCCTTGGGTATCCACACTATAGCCACTTGCCATCGTATCTATATTTATCAAATTCCGATTATCTATCCGTAATACAAATGTATGCTTTCCAGCCGTCACTTTTCCTGTCAAATCATAAATGTGCGGCGTAGAGAGTCCTATCACCTGCCTTTGTATCTTTTCTCCATCTATCCAAAGCTCTGATGCCATATTTACCCGTTCTAAAAACAAATAGATTCTTTTGTTTTCTGCCTCTTTAGGTACTTCTACTTCTCTTTGTAACCACAGCCCACCTACATATTCATATCTTTCTCTAGGAGCTCGTACGGTTTTTTCATTTAGTGTTGTATAATATTCCTGCTTTTTTCCTATACGATTTTCACAAGTTGTTCCCGGCAAGATAAAACCTTCTCCTTCTAAGTCTTGTCGAAAATCGGGGATGTTTCCATCTTCTTCTAATGCATACCGCCATTTTCCACTTAAATCCACACTATACATATCTTTCTCCTATAAAATACTTTTTCTAAGTATATCGTATCCCTTTTCAAGATTCATTCATATTTTTTGTTCTTAAATATAGATTTTTTGCCGTATTTGCAAATTTCAAATTTATTGCATTATAAAAGCGGCATGTCGCCATGCCGCTTTATAAAGTCTATATACGCGATAATATATTATTCACAACGAAGCTTTTTGCTATAAGCAAAGCATGCTGCGCCTATCAATAAAATTGCTCCAAACAAACAGTACATACCATAATCTTCTACACCAGTCTTTGGTGTTGCATCTTTGACATGTACAGATGTACCTGCTGAAACTGCCGGTCCTGCTGCTGAAACTGTGGTTGTATTAGTTCCTCCACTTACCTGTGTTCCATTACCTGAACTGTTTCCACCACTATTTCTTCCGTTGCTGCTGCCGCCACCTGCATTTCCATCGTCTCCGTCTCCATTATCACCTTCGCCATCAGTGCTTCCTGTTTCTCCATCTAAGCTTTCAAAAACATAACTGTTTTCTTCTGCCCAGCTTTCTGCAACTGATCCGCTGTATCCATATACAATAGCCGGTGTCCATCCAGACTGACCTCCAATATTTACTACTGTAGCCGGAATGGTAATAGAATGTACGGAACTGCCGCTAAACGCAGAAGTATCAATTGTACCAACAGATGCCGGAATGGTCACATTACTAATATAATTACATCCTGAAAAAGCTCCGGCTGCTATTGTTGTCACACCCTGATTAAAATTAATCGTTGTCTTTCCCGGAGGGCAAAGAACTAACTGTGTACCGCCTGCTGTATATAAGCATCCGTCATAAGACATATATGTACCATTTCCTGCTGCAACTGCAATATCTGTCAGATTCACAGCATTAGCAAATGCATTCATATCCAGACTTGAAAGTGAAGCCGGAAGTGATATACTACTCAAATTGCTGCAGCTTCCAAATGCATCGGCTGCAATACTTACAATGCCTTCCGGAACGCTTACATTTGTCAAGCTGATACAATTAAAGAACTGTCCCTGAGAAATTGCATTTGCTGAGCCGTTTAAGTTTACAGATGCAAGTGCTCTGCAATTTGCAAATGCAGATACGCCAACCTTAGTTACATTTCCCGGAATAGTCACAGCTTCTAAATTAATACAGCCATTAAATGCAGAACTGCCAATAGCTTGTAAGCTGCCTGGGAATGCGACTCCTGTAATATTGGTATTTCCATAAAATGTGTTGTCTGCAATTGCGGTAATACCATCTGGAATCTCTACAACTCCTCCTGCTCCCTGATAACCGGTAAGTGTTGTACCTTCTGTAATAAAATCTGTAACATTATTGTATACTTCTACTACATTTTTATTAGTTTCTGTTGTCCTATCTGTTTTTGCATCAGACTTTTTATCTTCTTTTTCAGCTTCCGGTGTTTCTTCTACTGCCGGAGTTTCTTCTACTGCCGGTGTCTCTTCTACTGCCGGTGTCTCTTCCACAACCGGTGTTTCCTCAACCACAGGTGCTTCTTCTGTTACTGGTGTTTCTTCTGCCACCGGAGTTTCTGTTGCCGGGGTTTCTTCTGCCACTGGGGCATCTTCTGCTGCAGGTGCTTCTGTAGAAACTTCAACCGGCACTTCCGCTGTCGGTACTTCCGGTACTGGCACTTCTTCCGTTGTCGGTGTCTCTTCTGCCATCGGTGCTTCTTCTACTACCATTTCTGCTTCTGATTGGCTTTCATTTGTCTGGGACACTACCATTTCAGTTGCTGTTTGCTGCTCTTCTTCACCTTCTGCTCTAATCATTTCTGGCAAAATCATGAAAAATGCAAGCATCAAAACCATTAACGCTGCCCCAGCTCGCGCTGCTAGACTTTTTTTCATCTTCATCACTCCTGACTCCATAGCATCCTTGCTATTGTATTTTTTTTGCTACGACGAATAACCTTCCATCTTCGACATAGCTGTTGCAGGTGGAGAGTGTCAGTAAACTGTCACTCAAGGTCACATCCTGTGTTTTATCATATACTGCGCATCCCCGAACCGTTTCTAAGAATGCGTTAAGATCTTCTTCACTTTGTGCCTCGATGAAATCATAATATTTTGTGCCCGGCTCATCCTGATAGCCTACCTCCGAGAGACACACCGCGATTAATTGATAAGTTCTTTTTTCATACATCGTATCGAATTGAATCCATTCATGACCGGCAATAAAGCTTTCGTCTAAATATTTCTTCAATTCCCCAAACATTGCACCACTTCTCATATTGTGCCCATATACAATTAAATTTGTACTTGGTCTGTGTATATCCGCACGATAATCCAAAAACAATGTTCCGTTCTTATCTTCACTTCCGTCTATATTTCTAGTTAAATAATATTCATTATCTGTAGTCTGCATTACAGGTAAATCCATCTGTGTACCATCAATGCGAAGCCAGCCAACCAGTTCCGGATATATTGCCTGTAGTGAGGCATATTCGGACAATACAACAGGCTCCACTGTTTCTGCAACTGCTTCCTGCTGTATATCCTGCCATTCCGTTCCGGCTTCTTCTGCTTCTCTTTTTGTCCGTAATCTTTCAAAATACCAGTTTATTGCTTGGGAAATACTTTTCTGCTCCTGTAAGGTTTCTAATCTGCGGACAGCTTCCCTCTCACTGTATTCATAATAAGTATATACCCCAAAACAAATAACTGCAAGAAGTATACAGATAATTCCTATCATTTTAAACATTCGGGACTCTTTTTGTTTCTTTTCATCAATCTGTACGACACCGTCCCAATTTTGTTTGAAGCCTTCTTTTAGCATATGCTGGGAGTTATCAGCCACTCTATTGGATATATCATAATAAAATGCTGCTCCCAACTCGCTTAAGAATCTCACTTCTCCATCGCGGATCATATTGTAGATTGTTAAAACATCTTCCGGGTTTTCCACATCTAAATGATCCACGATGCTTTTAATTCTCTTTACATCTTTCAGGGCCTTTTCCCATTCTTCCCGGGACTCAAATTCATGCCTGCCAATTCTGTATATCTTACCCATAAAGACTATTCCTTAATATGTCCATGTAGATCTTACAGTTGAATATTTACTGTAAATCTTCTTTCCCTTGACAGTCTTATATGCTCTAACCTTATAAAAATAACGCTTTCCACTGCTCAGATTTGTATTTGTATAGCTTGTATTAGAGGCTTTTTTCAGTGTCTTAATCTTTTTATACTTACCTGATTTTTTGGTACTTCTGTATATTACATAGCCACTGACACCCTTAATCTTCTTCCAGCTAATCTTAATCTGATCATCTCCGGCTTTTACCTTTACCTTTGGTTTTGCCGGCAGTGTCATCACTTTTATAGTATTAGAAAATCCACCATAATAAGTAACACCATCTGAAACCACATATGCACGAACCTTATAATTATAGTTCTTCATAGCTTTCAGCTTCTTGTGCTTAAATGTCGTAGAGGTTGTTCTGCCAATCAAATCATTATTGGTATTGTAAATTGCATATCCCTGTGCTCCAACTACCGGTGACCATGAAATCTGAACAATCTTATCGGATACTGCTTTTCCTGTAATGCTGCCCATATCTCTGACATTAATCATATAATGAACAGTTTTTACACCAGCGTAGTTTCCTGCACCTGTAATAATCACACTTGCTGCTCCCGGATTTACATTATTAGCATAGGTCACAGTATAATCTGTATTTTCTACTAATGTACGATTGCCATCTTTTACAACTACATTCTGTCCTGTTACCGCTCCGGAATAAAGCTGATCCACTACATTTTCAAATGTACAACGGATGATACTTCTTCTTACAATCTCAAAATTCTTCTGCATAGTTCCTTCATAGGAGCCCATACCTGCAATAGTAAGTGTCGCAGTTCCTACATTAATATTATTTGTATAAGAAACAATTGTATAATCTGTTCCTTCTACTAAAGGTGTCTCGCCAAACATTACTGCCGGTTTTGGTGTAATCGCATCTCCGGTATAAACAAAGCTGTCACTGATAAATTTAACTTCTGTTGTCTTTTCATTCAACTCTCTGCTAATTTCAAATGACACTGTCTGACTTCCAGTAAACATACTTCCTGCTACCGGTGAAATAGTCGCTGTTGCTGTTCCTCTATCCACATTGTTTGCATAGGTTACAGTATAATCGAAATTTTCAACCAATGTCTTTTCGCCCAATGTTACGACAAGCTCTGGTGTAACCGGATTTCCTGTATATCCCTGTGCCGGAATCGGAGCAATTTCTGCCATAGATAAATCAGCCGTAATTTCAAACATCTTTGACAATGTACCGGTATAATGATTCTTTCCGGTAATTGTTACTGTCACTGTGCCCGGATAAATATTATCCGTATAAGTCACATCGTAATCCTGACCTTCTACCAATGTATAGTAGTCTGTATCAACACCTACTACATAGGCTGTTCCTACAGTATTTCGACTCTTGTCTTTGATGACAATTTCCGGTTTAATTTCGTTTCCGGTATAATTTTGCATTTCAATGGTATTACTTTCAATACTTTCGCCTAGCAAATCCTTAGCAACAATTGCAAACTGCATCGTTGTTGTTCCACAGTAATTTGATTTTTCTGTTGCAGTAATCTCAACCGTAACTGTTCCGATATCTGTATGATTTCCCTGATAGCTTGTGGTAAATGCATTCAAGTTTGTCAGCATACCTTCTACACTGATATCTCCTGTAACACTTGCAGTTGATTCATCCTCACCCAGACGAGTATTTGCCATCTCATCATTACCGATAATCAATGGGCAAATCGGACTTCCTGTATATTCCTGTGTAGCCGTAGTAAAATCAACCTTTGAAATATCCTTTTGTGCAATATCATATTCAAGCTCCATAATTCCGCCATATGGTGTCAGACCACTGACAGTCACTTTATGTCTGCCTGCCTTTGTCGCATAAGCATCATCCACAATTTCATCCTTTGCAACACCATCATAAAGAATCTCATAATGCTGTCCCTCTACAAGGTTTGCATTTGTCTTTAAGTTAATAACTATCTCCGGTGTCTGTGCCTTACCATTGTAAATATACTGCGGAGTCTCCTTGAAGTTGATACTGTCAATATAATTCTTAATATCCTCACCGATATAGAACTGCTTTGTAGCTGTTCCTGTAAAGTTTCCTTTTCCTGTAACAGTAACTATTCCATTTTGTCCCGCTGAGGTATTGTTAGAATAGGAAACTGTATAATCAGCGCCGGAAACCAATGTAATTGTAGTCGTAGCATCCGGTTTAAAGGTAACAGTTGGTACAGGCTCTGCTTTTCCTGTAGTACCATCGATTGTCTGATTTGGAACATCATCCACAGTAATGGAGCTGTCACTTAAGTTTCTCTTCTCAATAGTATAATGACAAGTCTTTGCACCAATATAATGCTTATCTATACTTGTAATTACAATCGTACCTGTTTCTTTACCGGAATCTATCGTATTAGAATATTCAATCGTAAACAATTCATTTGGTATCTGAACTTCATCCCCTGATGGGTATTCATACCAGATAGTTACTGCCGGTTCAATCGGTTTGCTGGTATATGTCCAAATCGTATCGTACTTAATGGTCATATCCTCTACAGGCACTTCAATAATCTTAAATGTCTGTTCAAGTATACCCTCATAGCTTCCTGTACCGGTCACAATTAACTTTGCTTCACCTAACTCTACATTATCGCCTTCATAAGTAACTGTATAGTCTTTTCCTTCCTCTAAAGGAATACCATCCCAGACAACTGTCGGCTTTGGCTCAACAGCTTTACCGGTATAAACCTGATTTTCAATCGGCTCTATTGTCACACCGGAATTTGCTTCATCAATCTTTTTCTTAAAGATTTCAAATTCAACGGGAACTTCACCGGAGTAATTGTTCATACCCTTAACGGTAACCGTTGCTGTACCTGCTTCTATATTATTTTCATATACATACTCAAAATCTTCACCGACAAAAAGCTCTACTGTCTGTCCGTCGGCTTTCTTCCAAAGCACTGTTGGTGTAGGTTCGATAGCTTCTCTCTTGAAGGTTTCGTCTAATACAGTACCAATTTCCACATCTTCATCCGCAATACTCTTTGCTTCAATCTCAAAGGATACGGATACATTACCCGCATATCCATCCACAAGCGGATCTTCTCCCGGAATACCATATGCATTTACATAAGCCGTTCCGGCATTCAAATTGTATGTATAGTCAAATGTATAATCCACATCCGGAATTAATACTTCTCCCGTATCACGCTTGCTGACTGTAACTGTTGGACGAATCGGATTACCTGTATAGATATATGGTCCTTCAGATAATTCAATCTTGATTTTATCCTCTGTAAAGTTCGTACCGATTACATAAGTCTTTGTTACAGTTCCTGTATAGTTACCAATACCCATAACGGTAACGGTAAATGTCTTGCCAGGTGCACTACAAGGATTGTCATATACACACATGAAGTCCTCTTCATTTTGCAGATAAGCACCATTGTACTCAAAGCTTGGAAGAGGTTTTACATCCTCGCCCGTATAAGAATAGGATGGTCCTATACCACTCATGGCTAAGGTTGCAATATCCTTTGGTACAATTTCAAAGGTTTTTGTAACTTCAGAGCCTGCATAACCACCTAAACCAATAATTCTTAATGTTGCAGTACCAACATTGATATTATTGGATACCTGATAGTTATAATGCTCACCTTCATTTAATATCTTTGTACCTAACATAACAGTAAATCTTGGTATGATAGCTTTTCCGGTATATACTTCTTCCTCTTCAAGCTGTACGGTTACCTGATTTAAATTTGCCGTAATTTCGAAAGTTCCTGTATATTTTCCGCTGTAGTTGCCAAGACCTTCTACAATATAGGTTGCTGTACCCGGAGTTGTATTATTTCTATATGTAATTCTATAATCTTCACCTTCGACTAACTGATAGCATTGGTCTGACGCTTCCTGTGGTGCTCCTGTTGCATTACGCTTTCTGTCGTAAATCTGGAAGTTCTGTTTATACTCTGTAATAGATGCATTATATCGCATATCAACTACAGCAGATACGATATAATCCTCTCTCCAGTCACCCTCATCATCCAAAAGCTTCTTCGGAACAACCTTTACTTCCTTGGTAATCATAGCATTATTTGGTGTAGTAAAGTTAATTCCAGATGCCTGAATCTGAATCGTAACATTTTCACCTACATTGCTGTCACTTGCAAACTGTACATCATAATCTACAGCTTTTCCCTGTTCCTTTGCTGCATCTCGATCTAACAATTTGTACTCAATTCCTGTATTCGTAGGTGTATAAATAATGTCTACAACCGGTTTTAATGCTCCACCTGTAAACTCTACCTCGTCAACTGTAATCTTAATCTCCGAAGCATCCATCAGGTTTTTCTGTTCAATAACAAATTCATGAACATATTCTCCCGCATAATCCCCTATACCAATAATTTTAAGCTTCGCATTATTCGGATTATAATATTCTGTATCTTTTGCATTATTTTTTGCATTTACATTATTCTCATATTCCACTTTATAGTCAAAATCTTTTCTTAATGTAGTGCCATCTACCTTAACAATTGGTATCGGACATAACGCACCAGAGGTATAAGTATAGGAATCATGTGTGGATACAGTGATTCCATCCTGTATATTTCTACAGATTTTGAAAGTTACTTTCTTCGTTCCGGTATAGTTCTTCCCAACTGCTGTAATTGTAATCACTGCATTAGAACCCTGTTCGGTATTATTATCATAAGTAACGGTATAATTGCTGCTGTCAATTATTGTATCATTGTATGTAAGCTCTACGACAGGCTCAATAGCTTCACCTGTATATGGCTGATTTTCAATTTCCGGCATTGTTACATCCGCATCACTAAGATTCTTTGGAACAATGTCAAAGGTCTGCGGTGAAGTATATGGTGCAGCATCATAACCAATAAGATGTACTGTAAAGGAATAGCCTGTTCCCACTTCACTCTTTCCTGAAGAAACCGTAAATCCTACATTGTATTCAAGCTTTTCTTCGCCATCACCTGTACCAATGGTTACCTCCGGAATCGGCACTACTTCCTGTCCATTATTATATGGCTTCTCTTTTTCAGAATCCGGTAAATATACTGTCAATTCACCTTCTGCTAATTCTCTCTCAAGTACTGTAAATTCTACTGTCTGTGAACCCTGATAGTTACCTGCACCGGTAATTTCGATTGTTCCTACAGTACCATTTGCAGATGCTTTACCAAGTGTATATTCACCATTCTGTGCCAACTCATATCCACCGGTTCCCGGCTCTACCGCTTCACCTGTTTCCTTGTCTCGATTCATATCCATTACGGTAACAATCGGCTTAATACCATTGATTAAATCAATGGCATCCATATCTTCAATAAATACCTCAATGGAACTGTCTGCAATATCCTTTGGGACAATATCAAACTTCAAAGATTTACTGCCTTCAAAGCTGCCTATTCCGTTTACAATAGCCTTTGTAGGAGAAGAATTCTCTACATTGGTATTATATTCATATACAATCTCGTAATGCTCACCTTCAACAAGCTCTACTTTTCCCAAAGAAACCTTTAATTTTGGTTCAACACCGCTTCCTGTAAATGTAAGGTCATTTGCGTCTGCAAAGGCTACTGTCGCATTTTCGAGGCTTCCCTTTGTAATTTCAAAGGATACCTTTTTAGTCCCAGTATAATATCCTATACCTGTAATGGTAACTGTAGCTGTCCCTACTGCATCATTATTGCTGTAGCTTAACTCATAGTCTTCGCCCTGAATCAAAGTGCCAACACCTGCATCTGCTACAATCACACTTGGTTCTACCGCAACACCTGTATACTGAATGGCACTGATATCCGCTACAGTGATTGTACTCTCACTCAAGGATTTAATAATATTGTAGTATGTTTTTTTCTCGCCGGTGTAATTGCTGCCGTCTTTTGCACGAATGGTAATTGTTGCTTTTCCTGCATTTGTACTATTACTATATCCAACCACATAATCTGTTTCACTGCTTAATACAAGATCTCCTACAGAAACTGTGATTTCCGGCTTAATCGCACTGCCTGTATAATCCCAATCTTCTTTTTCAATAGAAACCGTCGCATTTGCAATATCTATTTTGCCAACCTCAAAAGGCAACTCCTTTTCAGAGGTATAATTTCCTTTACCGTTGATTACAACTGTATAGCTTCCAGATGTAACCATCTCATCCACAGATACGCCATCTGCATCCTTAAAGGACATTTCATAATCTGTGCCTTCTTCTAATTCCACACCATTCTGCTGAATCGTCAATTCCGGCTTGATGGCACTTCCTGTATAAGGAATCTCCTCAAGTTCTTGTGGCAAATAAGTCAAATCATTGACATCTACAGCTTCAATTGTATAAGTAAGCTCCTTTGTTCCGGTATAATTATTTCCTGTACCGGTCAAGGTGATTTTTGCTTCTGTAGTAACGGCTGTATTATCGGAATATGAAACGCTGTAATCCTCTGCGGTCAGCTCTGCACCGCCATAGGTAAGCTTTACGGTACTTTCCATACCTGCTGCACCTTCTGCCGACTTCTGGTATGGAATACTCTTTTCATAGTCTATGTTTACAGTTCCAATATCTCTTGGAGAAATTGTAAAATGTACAGTCATTGTACCTGCTAAGGCTTTTTCTCCTGTACCTGAACCAACAAGAACAACGGTTGGCGCATTCTCAGCATCTGCTGCACATGCATTGATATTATTTTTCCACTCTACAACCGTAAAATTCGTATTTGGCTTATTGTCCTTCATCAATACAATAGACGGCTCAACTGCCTTTCCACCTGCATAGATGGCATCATCAAAGGTAGCTGTATAAGCATTAATGTCTGCACCGATTGTTACTGTCTTTTCAATTGAGCCACGGTAGTTTCCTGCACCGGTAATCGTGACATCCACCTGTGTAGTATCTCCTTCGACAGCTTTGCAGGCTATTGTATAATCTGTACCTGCTTCTAACAGGTCTGTTTCACTATTTCCAATTTTAAGACCATCGATGACATTCCTATCAATACTTGACTGAAGCTGATTTGGAATATCTGATAAAATCATGCTTTCTTCAATCTTTTTTCGCTCAATTGTAAATAATACCGGTCTTTCTCCCGAATAACTGCCAATACCGGTAACAATAATGTATTTTGTACCCCAGTCAATCATTTCATCCGGAGTCACCTGATCAGAGCCACAATAAGTCAGGGTATAATCTGTACCTTCCTGCAACTGTGTCCCGCCATCCTTTACGACCAACACCGGCTTATGTACCGTGCCGTCATAAGTCACTTTATCTTCATATTCTACAGTAATGTCTTCCGACTCAATATCCTTTACTTCTGTATCGGAAATCAACTCTATTCCATCTCCCGAAGAAATTCCTGTACTGCTCCCCTCTGTGGCAAGAAGCGTCCAGTCCGGTGTGCTCCCAACCATTGCAAAAATAAGAACTGAGGCTAAAATTCTTTTTGCTACATCCTTGTACATTGTTTTATTCTCCCTTTTCCTTATAGTTTCTGAATATGAATAAAGCATTTTCTGCTTATAGATACACTTCTAGTTATCTATATATAGTTATATCATTTATATCGAAAAAACTAAAGAAAAATCTTATAGTGCTAAAGTACTAAATTTTCGTTTTTCATCTGGTAAATTTTGCCTATTTTACACCAAAAAAGACCGGATAATCTTCGGGGTATACATTCCCTGTTATTATCCGATCTCATTGCTTTATTATAGTAGATTTTCCATACTCTTTAAACTGATTAAAAGCGTAGATGTATTGTGCAGCAATGCGGATGCTGCCGGGGCTAAAACACCTGCTGCGCCAAGAACAATTAATCCTGTATTAAATCCTACAATATTTCTGTAATTTTTTTGAATACGCTTCATCAACCCATGACTAAGCGCCTTTAAGGTTACAATTTCATATAAATTGTCTGCTCCAATTGTGACATCTGCAATTTCTCTTGCAATCTGTGCTCCATCACTTATGGCAATTCCTACATCTGCCGCAGAAAGTGCCGGTGAATCATTGATGCCATCACCAATCATGATTACTTTTCTTCCCTTTTCTTTTTCTGCTTCGATAAATTTTGCCTTATCCTCCGGCAAAACCTCGGAATAATATTCGTCTACTCCTACCTTTTCTGCAATAGCTTTTGCTGTTCGCTCACTATCGCCTGTCATCATAACAACTTTTTTGATGCCGGCAAGCTTTAAGGAATTGACTACCGCCGCTGCTTCTTCTCTTAACGGATCCTCAATACAAATCACAGCAGCAAGCGAATTTTCAATAGCAAGATACAGATGGGAATACTCTTCGGGAATTGAGGCAAACACGGATTCTTTTCCTTGCGGAATCTGACAGTTTTCGTCCTCAAATACAAAATGATAGCTGCCTATTACTGCTTTTTTTCCGGAAATTGTCGTAGAAATTCCATGCGCTACCATATACTCTACTTTAGAGTGCTTCTCTTCATGATTTAAGTTTCGCTCTTTCGCCGCATCCACCACAGCTTTTGCCATAGAATGCGGAAAATGCTCTTCCATACATGCTGCCAAACGAAGCAGCTCATCCGGCTCTTCCCCATTAAAGGAAATAACATCCGCCACTGTTGGCTGTGCCTTTGTCAGTGTACCGGTTTTGTCAAATACAATAGTGTCTGCTTCTTCGATTGCCTCTAAATATTTGCCGCCTTTTACGGTAATATTATAAAGACTGGCTTCACGAATGGCTGACAGCACAGATATTGGCATTGCCAGCTTCAATGCACAGGAAAAATCAACCATCAAAATAGAAACTGCTTTTGTGATATTTCTGGTAAGCAGATAGGTTAATGCTGTTCCTGCCAGCGTATATGGCACTAGCTGATCTGCAATATGCTCTGCCTTACTTTCCAAAGCAGATTTTAACTTTTCTGACTCTTCTATCATAGTAACAATCTTTTCAAAGCGACTAGAACCGCCAACTTCTTTTACTAAAACAGTCAATTCTCCCTCTTCTACAACTGTCCCTGCATAGACACTTGTTCCACCTTTTTTATGTACAGGTGCTGATTCTCCTGTCATAGAAGCCTGATTGACCATTGCTTCTCCATCTGCCACAACTCCATCAAATGGAATCACATTTCCCATATGTACAACAACCTGATCATTTGGCACAATCTTTTCTATTGGAACTAAAATCTCCTGTCCATCCTGCAAAAGCCATACTTTTTCCACATTTAAGGACATGCTTCTGGCAAGATCGTCTACAGATTTTTTATGTGTCCATTCCTCTAATAATTCACCGATTTTCAGCAAAAACATTATAGAACCTGCTGTTTTAAAATCCCTTTGCAAAACAGATACACCTATGGCTGTAGCATCTAATACAGCCACTTCTATCTTTCCTTTTGCTAAACATTTTATGCCCTTCCAGATATATTGACAGGCTTTTATAGTGATATAACCGACTCTAAGGGGCGCCGGAAGAAACATCTTTCTTCCCATTCGCATAACCACCTGCATAATCAGCTTTTGTCTGTAAATTTCATTTAATTCTCTGCCGGAATTTTCCAGAAATGCTTTCGGAGCTTCTGTTTTTTCATAGGAAAACTTCTTAAACAGAGAAATCATATCCTCACGATTACCTACATAACAGACTGTGACATCCCCCACTAAATGATATACCTTTACAGAAGTAACATTTTTCTGGCTACTGAGGTAATACTGCAAAATATCCGCCTGTCTGCAGGACATATTTTTCTGCGAAACATGGATTCGCATTCTTCCACGCATTTCATGCTTGATTCGAAATTTCATAGCTATGTCCTTTCTCCAGATAGAAAAACACCTGCGTAATCACAGGTGCTTTCCCTTCTATGAATTATTCTTCTACAACTTCCTCTTCATCAGAAATCTCAGCATCTTTTGCTTCTCTTTCTTCATTTATCTGCTGTGCTTCTGCATAAATATCTTCTGCATTTGCCTGAATATTTGTCGCTGTTTTCATCACACAGTCCTTTGCGCGAAGCACAGCTGCTGTAGCATTTGTATACACCTTTTTCGCATCTTTGCTTGCTAAAATTTTCACACCTGCTGTTCCAAACAAAACACCTGCAGCAAATAATCCAGTACTTTTTAAATCAATCTTTTTTAATACATCTAACATATCTATTCCTCCTTGTTACGATCACTTTATTTTCATTAATTATAGTGTCATTTTGCTTGAAAGTCTAGAAATTTTCTCCCTGTTTTTGATAATGTGCAAATTAGTTGCGCAAAATAAAAATTAGGTAAAAACAATGCAAATTAGATGCAAAAAATATAAATTAGTCCTCTCTAATATGCTCTCTTCCCTGTGCAATAATTGTCCGTACATGGTCATCAGCCAATGAATAAAAAATAGATTTTCCATCTCTTCTGCTTTTCACCAATTTATTTTGTCTTAAAATTTTCAGCTGATGAGATATTGCAGATTGTGTCATATTTAATACCTGCGCCAAATCACAGACACAAACCTCAGCTTCGAAAAGTACAAATAAAATTCGGATACGGGTAGAATCTCCAAACACCTTAAAGAGCTCCGCCAAGTCATAAAGCTCGGTTTCTTCCGGCATAGTTTCATTTACAATTTTTAAAAGTTCTTCATGTACCTCTGTTGCTTCGCAGCACATTTCTTCTTTTTTATCCATGTAAGTTCTCCTGTTTTCATTTATTTAGCAAATAATGCCCGTATAGCATTTAAAACTGCAAGCACCATTACGCCCACATCGGCAAAAATGGCAAGCCACATATTTGCAATACCCAGGGCACCCAAAATCAGACAAAGCACCTTGATGCCAATAGCAAAATAGATATTTTCATAGACAATTTTTATACATTTTCTGGAAATACGAATAGCTTTTGCTACTTTTAAAGGATCATCATCCATCAATACCACATCTGCGGCTTCAATGGCAGCATCAGAGCCTAATGCCCCCATAGCAATTCCAATATCTGCCCTAGATAAAACAGGCGCATCATTGATACCGTCTCCTACAAACGCTAACTTTTCTTTTTTTCCTTTTTGTTCTAACAATTCTTCGACCTTTGTCACCTTATCCGCCGGAAGCAATTCACTATAGACCATCGAAATACCGATATCCTTTGCTACTTGTTCTGCTACATTTTTGGCATCTCCGGTCAGCATAACAACCTTTTTAATTCCTGCGGATTTTAATGTATGGATTGCTTCTTTAGTATGAGATTTAAGCTGATCTGAAATCAAAATATGTCCCGCATATACACCGTTTACCGCCACATGTACAACCGTTCCCACATGCTTACATTCCTGATAATTGATACCTAACCGCTTCATCAATTTGCCGTTTCCTGCTGCAATTTTCTTGCCATCTACAAGAGCAGTGACACCATTTCCGCCGATTTCCTGAACATCCGTCACACGGCTTGTATCTATTGGTTTTCCATATGCTTTCTGTAAGCTTTTACTGATTGGATGACTGGAATAGCATTCTGCTAATGCAGCATATTCCAACACGCTTTCATCCTCTAATATGCTATGATGTATGCCACTTACTTTAAATACTCCCTGCGTCAATGTCCCGGTTTTGTCAAATACTACACAACCAGTCCGGGCTAAGGTTTCTAAATAATTAGATCCCTTTACAAGCACACCTTCCTTGCTTGCTCCGCCAATTCCGGCAAAAAATGTTAAAGGAATACTGATAACCAATGCACAAGGACAGCTGATAACCAAAAATGTCAACGCACGATAAATCCATTCTCCCCATGCTGGAGAATTGCCTAAAAGCAGCATATTGATAATTGGTGGAAAAACTGCCAATGCTAATGCGCTATAGCAGACTATCGGTGTATAATATCTGGCAAATTTTGAAATAAAATTCTCCGATTTTGACTTTCTAGAGCTGGAATTTTCCACCAACTCCAAAATCTTTGATACCGTAGATTCTCCGAATTCTTTTGTAGTTTTAATCTTTAGCACACCTGTCATATTGATGCATCCACTGATTACTTCATCCTCTGGTTTTACCTCTCTTGGTAAGCTTTCACCAGTCAATGCACTTGTATTTAATGTGGAACTTCCCTCTAAAATTATACCGTCAATAGGAATCTTCTCTCCTGTCTGCACTACAATAACAGTGCCTACTTCTACTTCATCCGGATCAACCTGCTCAATTCTTCCCTCTACCTCTATATTGGCATAATCCGGGCGGATATCCATTAAATCACTGATATTTCTACGGCTTTTTCCAACAGCATAGCTTTGAAATAATTCACCAATCTGATAAAAAAGCATTACGGCAACACCTTCTGTGTATTCGCCTAATACAATTGCTCCTATGGTTGCCACCGCCATAAGGAAATTTTCATCAAATACCTGTCGATTTAGGATGCCTTTTCCCGCTTTTTTCAAAATATCATAGCCAATTACCAGATAAGGAATCATAAATAGTCCAAATCTTGGGTATCCTTTTAGTGGTAAAATGGATAATACTATCATGAGTATTGCAGCAATAATAATTCTGACAAGTACCTTCTTCTGCTTCTTATTCATAAAAACACCTGCTTTTCATTAAAGTCTTTTAAAAATAAATCTCGCAATCATCTTCTACTTTTTTGCAGTTCTTTAAAACCTCCTGCATAACAGCTTTTGGTTCCTGACCTTCTTCAAATTCTACAATCATTTTTAAAGTCATAAAATTTACAGTAGCACTTTTTACTCCGGCAGTTTTATTAGCTGCTTCCTCCATTTTGTTTGCACAATTTGCACAGTCAACCTCGATTTTGTAAGTTTTTTTCATAGTAATTCTCCTTTTTTATATATGAACAATTATTCATATGTTTAATTGTATTATAGCACAGCATATAGATTTGTCAAGAGAATTCCAGATAAATGCAGCAAGTATCACCACCCTAAAACCAAAAAAGGCTGTGTTTATACGCAAACACAGCCTTTTTTCCCTTCTGACAGCATTACACAATGTCAAAAAAACCGAATTTTTCTATTCTTCTTCGCTTTCTGCCACACAATCTCTTCCATACACTTCAATCTGGCTTAATGCCGGGAATGGAGAAGGATCATCAGCTTTAATCAATTCGCATAATTTAATCCAACGAATTTTCTTTGGCGCAAATTTTAATACATGTGCCAACTGACTTTTTTCTAATTTCCACTCCATAGAAGTTCCATCTGAAAAGCATAATGTCACCTTTTCCCACCAGTTATCATGTGGGAAATCTGAGCGGGTAAATAACACAACCTTATCCACTTCTACATCTCTGCCGAAATCCACAGTCATTTCAGCATCATCCTGCATATTAATTCCCCAGGATTCATATGGCCATTCGCCATGAGAACGGTTTTCGCAAACACCATCAATCGCATTTTTTGCCGCGAATACAGATTCTCCTCGGGTTTCTACATTTGCAAATGCATGAGGATAACAATTTGTTTCTCCATGCTGATCACATACATTTAATGCCAGATTTCTATAACTGTTAATTTCATCCTCTCTAGCTACTCTTGCATACAGATAATGACGATTTCCATAGAATACCTTTGGAGATAAACAAATTCTCTTCTCACCAAAAGGCACATAATAAGACACATTATCTGTCACATAACAAAAAGATGCTCCCAACGCATCATCCACCTGCAGGAATACATGAATATTCTTTTCGGAGGTTTCTAATACGATTCGATCTCCTTCTTTATACTCTGCTGTACATACAAGGCTTACAAAATCTTCACCACTGCTTACACAGATGGTTTTATCATTTTTATCTAAAACTTTTAATGCTAATACTGCCATCTTTTCCACCCTTTCTATTCTTCTAAATTCCAGTTATATTTCGGAAAAATAATATGTCTATATACTTTCGCTTGCAAAAAGGCAATTCCGCCAACTGCCAACGCTAATATTGGCCAGAATACAAAAATTCCCAGTGCCAGAATACATACCAGCATAACCGCCATGAAAAATACCCATGAAAAATTCTTTAGACATACCATAAATGTCATCATGAACATATTCCCAATGCCAGTTGCCAGGCGCGCTGCCAACGCAAACAGCACCATCAGCATCATAATATACAGACATGCCAGTACAAAAAATATCCAGAAATACACTGTTGCCATCTGTAAATCCAACTGATAGCAGACATAAATACCATACGCTAACACATACCCGATAACTGCCATAATTACCCACAGTATTGTCGATTGTACAAAATTATCCTTAAATGCCTTAAAATAGGTTTTGACAATATAGCTTTCCTTATTGTCCGCCATTTTTAACGCCACATAAAACAATGCCGTGGTAGACGCTCCTATGGTAATGATTGGCAAAGAACAAATTGCCCATAATACGGTCAGTAAAAAGAAGTCCGCCACCATTCCAACAACTCTCCACACAGGATTATCATAATTAAATAATTTTCCCATTGACAACTCCTCCTCTACTGTTTCATCCCTGCACTATTATTTTTCAAAACGAACCTCAACTGTTGTATCCAGTTCATTTTTACCCTTACAAATCTTATAGCATACTGCCGGTATTCTTGTCATCGGATGCATCAGATTGGTATTTGGATCGGCAATAATCACTGTTCCATCACCATTTGTACCTGTAGCCATTACCTTACAGCTGCTGTAATGATTTTCTACTTCTGCCATATTAGCAGCTTCTGTAAGCTTCTCACCTGGCACATCAATCTCTACTGCAAAACCACAGTCGTATGCCACACATTCTCTGTCACTTTCGATAATATGCTTACGAATATGACCTTCTTCTGTAGGAATGATATGCGTTTCTACGGTAATTCCTTCATATGGAATCCAACGGGAAATTACTCTGTCTTCCTTAATCTCGTATTCCTCACAGATTCTCCGGGTATATACATAACCATTTATATAAAATGCCAGCATAGAATCCGGTGCACATTCATGAACCTCACAGGTAGATTTTGCTACATTGAAGCCAAAACCTGTGTCATATGCAAATTTACCATATTTTGCAGGAGTTTGTCCATGCCCTGCCGGACTATATTTACCCGGTGTAAATGCAGTAACATGATTTTTATATCGATGCATCAGCATGGCAGCTTCTGGAATTGCAAGCTGTGTCTTTAATTCCGGCATCGGTTCTGCCTTAGCACTCCAGAAAGGATGCTCATCCGGCAGCATCAAAATAGCAAAGGTCTTTAATGCCCAATACGCAGATCCCGGACCATTATATCGTTCACCCATCACAAGGTTTGGATAGGCATAACCAACGGTTAAAATGTCACTTCTGTCAAAAATCGGCTGCTTCATCCACGCACACAAATGTCTGACAATCAAACCTTTCATCACACCTACAGGAAACGGTTCAATATCTGCCATCAGACAAGCACAAAAGAAGCTTACCTGTGAAAAACGATAGGTTAAAGAACGACCAAATGGCAAAGATAAGCCATCTTCTGCAAACCAATAAATAAAGGTCTGTGCAAAGGTATTCGCTCTTTCTTTATATTTTGCACATCTTTGTGGGTCTTCTTTTTCCATTACCTTCGCATAAAACAAGCTATAAAAATGAATAGCAAAAGATATATAATAATCTTTTTGTCCTGAATCACCGTCCTGATACCATCCATTGCCAAGATAAAACTGATCCAATCCATCTAAATAATATTCAAGCTTTTCTGCATCATACTTCTGTCCGCGAGCCTTTAACGCAATATTTACTAATACTGCAAACAAAATCCAGTTGCAAATCGGCAATTCATATTCATTAATACCATAAAGCCAGTTTACAAGATTTTCTTTCTCCTTGTCGCTTAATGGCTCCCAAACCTTTTCCGGTGTCAAAATCAATCCATAGGATATTGCAGCCATTTCTACAAATCTCTGGTCAAAAGCATGAAAGCCTCCCCAGTATTCTTTACTTTCCGGATTTGTTCCTGCTGCCAGACCTTTTCTATAGATTTCTTCAAATTCCGGTGAGCTTCCGCCACCAGCCCAAAATGGTACCAATCCCCATAATGGTCTCGAGAACGCCTCTAAGCGGATAGCCTTCTGATCATAGTTTGTAGCGGTTACACCTAAAATCAATTCTGCCTTTTCCTCGCTGTAATGAGGAATCAGTGGATTAATAATATTCAATAATAAATCCTGAAAATCCTTTTTACTGTTTAACTTTCCTTCCCAGTCAGTTCTCATGATATCCTCTCCCTTTTACCAGTATAAGTTCCAGTCCTTCTGAAGTCTTGTCAATGCCTCCATATAGAAGTAATCTCCCCAAGAGTTACACTCATCCACACCATAATGATTACAGGTATTGTACGGTGAATGATTTGAATATGTACTATGAAGTACTAAACCATTGGATTCTTTACTATCTTTTACTGCATAATTATCATATACAGATTTCATCATCTGCATTGCGTATTTCTTATAAATCTCGCCCTCTTCTTCCGGTATATATTTAATCATTTCCAGCATACCACAGGCAGCAATAGATGCAGAAGAAGAATCTCTTGGCTGATCATCCCCATCGGTAAATTCTAAATCCCAGAACGGAACCATATCCTTTGGCAGATGTGTCATATAATATTCTGTAACGCCTTTGAATAAATCAATATATTCTTTTCTTCCTGTATATTTATAGGCTAAGGCACAGCCGTAGATTCCCCATGCCTGACCTCTTGCCCATGCAGAGCCATCACGGTATCCCTGACAGGTTGCTCCATGATGCGGTGCACCGGTTTCCATATCAAAAAAGAAAGTATGCCATGTAGAGAAGTCCTCGCGAATTACATTTGCCACTGCTGTATGGATATGCTTTTCTGCGATATCTCTATACTTGTTATCACCTGTCTCTTCTGAAGCCCAGTATAATAATGGAAGATTTAATAAACAATCAATAATCAGACGATAATTCTCCGGCGCATCCATCGGACCCCATGCCTGAATAAATTCACCTACCGGATGATATCTTGTAATCAACTGATCTGCGGCTTTAATTGCAGCCTCTTTTCCTTTTTCACTGCCAATCAGCTTATATCCTGCTACACAGGAAGGAGAATATAAAAATCCCATATCATGATGGTCTACTTCGATTTTGTTATCAATTCTATGCAAAAAACTGTCAATCTGAATTTCTCCCGCTTCCTTTAAGCGCTCATCCTGACTATTTTCATAGGCAAGCCAAATTTCTCCTGTCCAAAATCCTGTTGTCCAATAATTGTTTTCAATTGGCTGATAAAATCCATTTTCACTGTATGCTTTCTGGAATTTATGTGTAAATTCCGGCAAATTTGCTATTACCTGATTTGTAGAGAAATCCAATGCATCCTGAATTTCTTCTTTTGTAATTACGGGCATATTTTCAAATAACATCTGTCTTTTCCATCCTTTCATTTTATATAATCTGTGGAAACTGTCACCATCAGTTTCTTTCAAATCCATGTAAACAGAAAGGGGCTTAAAAAAGCCCCTTTCCTTCCTATGTACTCTAAATAATTAACCTTTCAAACCAGTAGCTGCAACACCTTCTACGAAATACTTCTGTAAACATAAGAACATGATGATAACCGGTATCAAAGATAACACAGAGCCAGCCATAATCAGACCATACTCAGATGAATACTGTCCAATAAACATCTTTAATCCTAACTGGATAGTTTTCTTTTCTTCAGATCTTAAATAAATCAATGGTCCTAAGTAGTCATTCCAGGTATTAACAAATGTGAAAATTGTCAATGTAGATAATGCCGGTTTTGACAATGGCAGCATAATGCTTGAATAAATCTTATATTCACTCATACCATCAATTCGCGCTGCTTCACACAATTCACTTGGTATTCCATCATAGAACTGTTTCATCATGAATACACCAAATGCCGAGAATGCCTGCAAACAAATCATTGCTAATAATTTGTCATTTAATCCCATGGAACGCATCATAATAAACTGCGGAACCATGTATACCTGCCATGGCATAGCAATTGTTGCGATATATGCCAAAAACAGAAGGTTTTTATGTTTGAACTGCAGCTTTGAGAATGAATAAGCCGCAAAGCTTGATGTCAATAACTGAAGTAATGTTACAACAATTGTAAGAACTACAGTATTCTTTACAAATGTTAATAACGGAATCTTTGTCCAAATATCAACATAATTTTCCCATCTTGGATTTTCTGGAATCCATTGCATTGGAATTGCAAATACTTCTCTATCTGTCTTAAAGGAAGCAGATAACATCCAAAGGAAAGGAACAATAAATGCTGCTGTTATAAGTATCAAAATTGCATAAATGAAGATTTTCCCAATCAGGGCATTTCTTCTTTGTGAACGAAATTTTTTCTCTTTATTATTCATCTTGGTTCCTCCTTTCCGTCTTACTCACTCAGTTTCTTCTCATAACCGAACTGAATCAGTGTAATGACAAGAACCAATACAAACAATACCATAGCGATTGCACTGGAATATCCTAATTCCCAAGTTCTAAACGCTTTCTCATAGATGTAATATACAAGTACCATTGCAGATGTACTTAATTTACCATCTCCACTACCGGCAAGCATAACTGCAATATCATATACCTTAAAGCAGTTAATTGTCAGCATAACTACAACGAAGAATGTTGTAGAACGAAGCTGCGGCCATGTGATATATTTGAATTTCTGCCATGTATTTGCACCATCTAATCCGCCGGCTTCATATAACTCAGCAGAAATTCCCTGCAAACCTGCAAGGTAGATTACCATGTAGTAACCCATGTATTTCCAAACACTAAATAAAATCAAGGTAAGCATAACCAAGCTTCCACTAAACCACTGCGGAAGTTCTTCATTTGACATACCCATCGTATAATACAAAAATGCATTAATAGGCCCTTTAGAAGGATGGAAAATCATTTTCCAAACAGCAGTAATAGCTACTAAAGATGCAACATATGGGAAAAATGCAACTGTACGGAAAAGACCTCTGAATTTAACCTTCTGGTTCAATACAATAGCAAGTGCCAATGATGCAATCATCGTAAGTGGTACTGTACCAAGTACATAAACCAATGTATTCTTTAATGCTGCTAAGAAGAATGTATCATCTGCTAATTTTGCAAAGTTTTCTACTCCAACAAATTCAATAGCATTGTTACCATCCCACTCTAAAAATGCAAGAGCGAACGCAAACACAATAGGGATCAGAGTAAATACAGCAAATCCGATAAAGTTCGGTGCGATAAAAGAATATGCAATCAAATCCTTTTTTGTCTCTCTACTGATTTTTCTGTTGTTACGAATTGCAACAGCTTTTCTTTCTACCTTCTCCCTTTGTACGATAAGCTTCTTTTTCTTTTCTATATCGTTTTCATTACGAATCTGAGTCATTAATTCTGCAGATTGTGTTTCTAATTTTTTGAGTTGAGCTGCCTTCTTTTCATCCATCTGAAAACTCCCTGCCCCTTTCTTTTAAAATGGGGCAAGCTGAAGCCCGCCCCATTCTATATACTGTATATTTTGTTCTTATTTTAAATTACTGTCCAAGAACTTTTGCTACTTCATCATTCATAGCTGCGATACCTTCGTCGATGGTCATTTCGCGGTTCATGATAGAAGCATGGTATGTGTCAAGTACTGAGTTGATTTCAGATACTTTGTCACCGTAAGGTACTTCAAGGTATAAGTTAGAAACTGTAAGAGCTTCTTTACTAGCTTCGTCTGTTGGGAATCCTTCCATACCAGCGATGATTTCTGTAATTTCAGCTGTTGCGATAGCTGGGAAGTTACCTGTGTTAGCCATAACTTTTGCACCTTCTACACCAGATACCCAGTTAACGAAATCAAATGCTGCATCTTTCTTTTCTGTAGCACTTGTTACAGCAAGACCTGTAATTGTACCAAGTGTTGAACCAGCTTCTACGCCATCAGCGTGAGGATATTTAACGATACCCCAGTTGCCGCAAAGTGAAGAATCATATTCTCCGCTAGCTAAGCTGGAAATCATTGTTGGGATATACCATGAACCCATGTTCATCATAGCAACATCTCCGCTGGAGAATGCTGCAGAGTAATGTAAACCTTCTGCGCTTAAGTCAGCGTATTTTCTACAAATTCCATCATCTTCCTGTCCAAGAACCATTTCATAGTATGGTTTGAAGCAGTCATAGTTGCCATCAAGAATTGAATGCTGTCCATCTAATACACCGAATAACTGAACTGCAGATCTCCATGTATGGTAGTGTGTACCATAAACCTGAGAACCGAAGTCTGCACTTGCAACTTCTCTTGCTAATGCATCATATTCTTCAAATGTCATATCGTTTGTAGGATATTCAATACCCTTAGCATCAAATAAATCTTTATTGTAGAATACTACCCAGAAGTCATTTCTGAATGGTAATTCATATAAGCTTCCATCAACTGTAATCTGGCTGTCAACACCACCGTATACGGATAAGTCAATACCAGCTGCATCGATATAGCTGTCAAGTGGCTCTAATGTTCCTTTAGAAACTAATGTAGCGTAACCTGGAACATCTTTGATTGTTACAACATCGAAGTCTGTACCGCTACCGGATAATTCTGTTGCAAGAACTGTCATGTAATCTGTAGATCCAAGGTCAACCATTTCGATTGTAACGCCTGGGTTAGCAGCTTCATAACCTTCTTTTAATGCTGACCAGTATGGAGTTGTTCCTTCATCCCAGATAGCCCATTTTAATGTAACTGCCTCAGCCTCTTCTTCTGCTGGAGCTTCTTCTTCCTCTGCTGCTGGAGCTTCTTCTTCAGCTGCCGGAGCTTCTTCTTCAACTGCTGCGTCTGCTGCTGGAGCTGCTGTTTCTTCTTTAGCGCCACAGCCTGCGAACATACCTGCTACCATAGTTGCTGCAAGTAACATGCTTAATGCTTTTCTTTTCATAGAAATTTTCCTCCCTTTATTTGGTTGTATTTACTTTATGTAAATTACTATGTTAGTAGTATAGTATTTAATTTATGAATTTTACATAGAATATTTTCTTTTTTTATTCATAATTCATTCATATTTTAGATTTATTTCAAACAAATATATCTTTTTTTTGACTAACCTATACTTTTTTTGTTTTTCCTGCTCGTACATCCGGCAATGCGACTTCCATTTCTCTCTTTCCTGTGTTAAAATGACTTTATTATCCATTATTTTATAAAATGTAACAGAAAGGTTCTTATTCTATAATATGAAGTTAAAAAATCAATTTTCTACTATACGGGCAAGAATTGTCTTTGGTACGGTGACTACAGTAGCATTGATTAGTACACTGATTATCGTATTCAGTCACTTCTTTGTATCTACTTATTTACAACGCACAATGATTCAAACTTCGGAAACCAGGCTTTCCCTTTTATGCTCGACTATTGATTCAAATATTACAACGGTCAACAATTTCCTTCGTTCCTGTCAGCTTAGTCAGGATCTGACCGATTTTGCATTGGAGAAGAATCCTGCAAATTCCGACAAAAAGCTTACTGCTCATGAATTTATGACAGAGATTCTTTCCTATAATAATGAACTTAGCTCAAACCTAATCCGTATTGCTGTTTTAGGGAATAATAGAGACGATATCATCCAAATCGTAGAATCTCCTTATTCCAGCAGTAAGGTTTCTGTCGATGCGATTCGGGCTCTTCCTTATTTTTATAAGATTCAATGGAATACATTGGATTTCTCTACAAAGGTGGAAAATGATCCTTTTCTTTTAAAAGAAGTTCACATGATTCCTTTTATTCATCCGATTTCTCATCCATACCAGGCGCAGGATATCGGTTATATATATTCAGAAATGTCTGTTTCTGTTATTACAGAACCTATAAAAAGCTATATATCAGGAAATGAGAGCCGTGTCCTTTTCCACATGGGCAATTATGATTACGAATATGCCAATCATACCCTTAGTCCTTACCAGAAGGATTTTACTACGATTAGAGATTTGTCAAATCTGGCTATAAATTCTAATACGCAGGTTTTTCAAATTGTAACAGATTCCGGAGAAGAAGCTTTTTTAATTACCTGTCCGCTAACCATGAAAGGCTGGTTTGTAACAGAATATCTGGATGCAGAGACCCTTTATCAGAATATCTTTCGGTCATTTTTTCTGATTGTGTTGATTATCGTAACCTTCTCCATTATAATTTGTAAGATATTTTCTTCTTACTTATCAAAGGTGGTGAATGTTCCTGTTAAAAAGCTTCAGGAACGCATGCACAAAATTTCTGCAGGAGATTTTTCGAGAGATGCTTCTGTAGAATGGGATCACGAATTAGGAGAAATTGGAAAAAATATTAATGATCTGTCTGAAAATGTACTTTCTTTGATTAATCAAAAGATTGATGATGAGAGACAGAAAAAAGATTATGAATATAAAATGCTGCAAAGTCAGATTAATCCGCATTTTTTGTATAACACACTCAATTCCATCAAATGGATGGCAACTATACAGAATGCTCCCGGCATTGCAGAAATGACAACCGCTTTATCCAGACTATTAAAGGATATTTCCAAAGGACAAAGCACCATTGTATCGATTTCTCATGAATTAAAGCTGCTAAATGACTATTTTACTATTCAGTCCTATCGCTATGGCGGTGCAATAAAAATGACCTATGAGATTGAGGATGAGGCTTTAACAGAATGCCAAATACCAAAATTTACCTTGCAGCCTATTGTAGAAAATGCCATTTTCCATGGTATCGAGCCTAAGGGAAGTGCCGGTACAATTCTGATTCACATATACGAAGATGAAAATACGGATGTACATATTGATATTACCGATGATGGTGTAGGTATAGAAAAACAGGCAATTGAAAAACTCCTGCAGGATGATGATATTTCCTCCGGCTCTTCTTTCTTTAAGGAAATTGGTGTCAGTAATGTAAACAAGCGACTGCAATATGAGTTTCCCGGAGATTATGGTTTAAAGATTACCAGTGAGTTAGGCTGCTATACCACGGTTTCTATCGTATTACCCAAAACCGTATCCAATGAAAAGGAAGTGTAATGATGTATAATTTATTGATTGCGGATGACGAGCCTTTGGTTCAGGCCGGCATCAAATCCATGATTAACTGGAATGAATTAAATATAAATATTATTGGTACAGCCTCTACCGGGGCTGCTGCCTATGATATGATACAGGAATTTTCTCCTGATATCGTGATTACAGATATAAAAATGCCAATTATGACCGGTTTGGAGCTGGCACAAAAATGCCAGCAGGAATTAAGTAATCCACCTGCTTTTATTATCCTTACCAGCTATGAAGAGTTTCAATATGTAAAAGAAGCCATAAGCTATCAGGTCGTAGACTATTTAGTGAAACTAGAGCTAACCCCGGAGGTCTTGACCAATACACTGAAAAAGGCTATTTCCCGTGTAAATGAGATTTCACCGAAACGCTCCTCTTCACCGCTTTCCTTTGACAGTGTTTATCTCTTAAAAGAACAGTTTCATACCAAGCTAATGCTAGGGCTTTTTGAGTCTGAAGAACAATTTCTTAATCAGGCAGCAAATCTAAATATCCGTCTCGATTACGACAGCTTTTTGACCGGATATATGGAAATATGCAATGAAAAAAATACCGGCATGTCCAAGGAGCAGGAATTAAATCTTTATACCAGCAGTCTGCAGATTGCCCGAGAATTGATTTCCAAATATGTACCTTGTCATGTGCTGTCTTTGGACTCCAGACATTTTTCAATTATTTTCTTTTTAGACGAGGCAAATGCCAATGCTTATAAGCAGGTCATAAAAAATGCCATTGAACAGGTATCCTCCATGCTTTTTAATTATTACAGTGTTACGCTTTTTGCCAGCATTGGTACATTGGTGAAAAAGCCGGGATTGATTTCTTCGTCTTATCAGGATGCAAAACAGCTGTTTTCCTGTGTTTCTTCAGAAGAACCTATACTTTTCTCTGAAGATATCCCTCAGGTACAGCCGGCAAAGACCATTTTTAACATGGCATTATTTAAGGATGATATCCAAAAAGCCTTTTCGGAATACGACGATAAGCTTTTACATAGCGTTTTTACCTCTATTATTGATTTATTTGAAGTAAAAGCGGATCACCAGTTACAAGCCTTAGATGCTGCCAGCAATATTTTGTACCTATCTTTATCTTTATTGAAAAATGGGGAATCTGTCATCACAAATATTTTTCAGGAACAGCATCAGGATTATCGCTCTTTGCACCAGCTTACTACTGTGCCCCAGATTCTTGACTGGATTCGCACACTGCGGGATGGCTTATGTGAGGTATTTTTGAGCTATACGCAGGATAATAAAAACCTGATTGTTGTCAATGTAAAAAAATATATTAACGAACATGTAAATGAGAAATTGACCTTGAATAAGGTTGCAGAGGAATTTCACATCAGCCCAAATTATTTGAGCATTTTGTTTTCAAAATATAACGATACCGGATTTACCGATTATATCAACCAGCGAAAAATTGATGAAGCTAAGAAAATGCTGGCTGAAGGCTCTTTAAAAATCTATGAAATATCCAATATTTTAGGTTTTGAAAGTGCTTTCTACTTTAGCCGCGTATTTAAAAAATCAACCGGATATTCACCAAGAGATTATATCAACAAGAATTTTCCGGAATAAAAAGGAGGACTCCTTATGTTTAGTGAAATAATAACAAAATTTACCGGAGATTTTCAGCGTTTTGTACCTTATGCATCTGCCACGGACAGAGCCTCATGGGAGAATCTGGATGATAGCTGGAAATCAGAAACTATTGCACTTGGCAAAGAATACTTAGGATATGCTTACCCTTATATTTCTGCCACTGATTTCATGGAATTTCTACGAACGGGAAATCGTACCCATTTTGAAGATAAATCCTTTGGCAAACGCCACGCCTTAAGTGCCCTTGTATTGGCAGAATGTGTTGAATATTCCGGAAATTTTCTTGATGATATTGTAAATGGTATTTTCTCTATCTGTGAGGAAAGCGCGTGGCAGCTTCCTGCCCACAATAGCTATATCCGAGATACACCACAGCTTCCTTTGCCGGATACTACTCGTCCGGTTATGGATTTATTTGCCTGTGAAACAGGTGCCATTCTGGCTACCACCTATTATCTGTTAAAGGATGCTTTAGATGCCATTAGTCCTTGTATTGGTACGCGTATTCTATCAGAACTTTCACATAGAATTTTCACTCCATACCTTAACTGCCATTTCTGGTGGATGGGCAATGGAAAAGAACCCATGAACAACTGGACCATCTGGTGTACACAAAATGTTTTGCTGGCAGTATTTTTCAGTGATACTTCGGCAGAATTAAAAGCAAAGGTTTTAGAAAAAGCCTGTGGCAGTGTAGACTATTTTCTTGCAGAATATGGCGATGACGGCTGCTGTGATGAAGGTGCCCAGTACTATCGACATGCGGGACTTTGTCTGTTTAATACGATGGAAATTCTAAATGCCGTAACAAATGATGCATTTAAGGTTTTATATCAGAATGAAAAAATTAAAAATATTGCAGCATATATTTTAAATGCCCATATTGAAGATAAATATTATGTAAACTTTGCAGATTGTTCTCCTGTTGCCGGTCGCGCCGGAGTGCGTGAATTTTTGTTTGGAAAACAGACCGAAAATACAGATATGATGCATTTTTCTGCAAAGGACTTTATTGCCGGCGGTAAAAATGCACTTTTACTTCCTGCTGAAAACAACCTTTACTATCGTCTGCAAAATGGTTTTACTGTAAAGGAAATCCGTAAAACTGCTGCTTTGGAAATTCCGATACAGCATAAGGATATCTTTTATCCAAGCGTTGGCTTGTTTGTAACAAGGGATGAAAATCTTTATTTAGCAGTCAAAGCCGGAGATAACGGAGACAGCCATAATCATAATGACACGGGAAGCTTTACTATATATAAGGATGGCAAGCCAATGTTTGTGGATATTGGCGTAGAAAGCTACACAAAGAAAACCTTTTCTCCGCAGCGCTATGAAATCTGGACCATGCAGTCCTCTTATCATAATCTGCCGGAAATTAATGGACTTATGCAGCAGGATGGAGAAGCATTTAAGGCAACAAATGTTACCTATACTCTTGGTGATTCTCTGGCAGAGATTTCTATGGAATTAAAGGATGCTTACCCGACTGACTGCGGAATAGCTTCTTATTTACGATGTGCTAAACTGATAAAAGGCGATAAAATTGTCATTACCGATCACTTTTCCTTCAGGAAAGAAAGTACAGACACTTCTGTTGTACTAAATCTATTGACCTATGATATGCCAAAGGAACTTTCTGCTGATAAGGGAATTGCTTTACAAATTGGTACATTGGGAAATCTTACCGTAGCTTCCGGAAAATTATTGGCAATAGAAACACTCCCAATTACAGATGCAAGATTAAAAACAGCTTGGGAGCATGACCTTTACCGAATCCGCATTGAGGCGGATACTGATACTTTAGAAATGTGTATTTCATAAAATGCGCTGCCACAGCTATGCTAAAAAAAGCCTGAAATAAAGACATGATATTTCTATCAATGCTCTATTTCAGGCTTTACACTTTTATACATCTTAACTTTTATTAAAAACGAATATCAATATGCTGCCCAACATTCGCTTCTATTGGTGTCTGAACAGAATTTGTTCTGTCCTCCAAAGCATAATTTTCCAGCTTTAAGATTAATTCTTCTATTGAGGATGCATTGATTGTCACCGTTTCGGTTTTTGTCCGATGCTCCTCTAACCGTTCTTTTGCGGCTTCTTTTTCTGCTTTTTTCTCTGCTTCCTTCTTCTCTGCTTTCTTTTCTTCTGCTCTCTTTTCAATACGCTCTTTCTGGGCTGCCGCAGACTTTTCTAAAACGGCAAAATAAGATACTGTTCCACCATCATTTACCTGCATACCAAAGCCTTTTACTTTTGTACCGGATGCTTCAAGACTCTTTCCCAGCTGTGAAAGCTGTGCATTTGCTCCGCTGATGATTGCTTCGTATTTCTTGCGATACGCTTCATCCGTCGCCATGCGTTCAATCTTCTCTTCATCAATGAGAACTACCATTTTGTTCGGATTAGCAAAGCTTCCTGCCTGCGCCTGTGCCTGTGCTTTCATTTCTGTGCTTACAAGGATAAAATCCATATTGGAATATTTCTCCTTTAGCTGCTCGTAATATTTTTTTCCTTCTTCACTTAACTCAGGCTTGCCGATGGTCTTGCCATATTCATTGATGCTTTTGGTTTCCTGTGCTTTTTTGGTGGATGTCTTAGATACATACTCCTGTCCCACCTGTGCACTTACTGTACTAACAACGCTCATATTTTTACCTCCTTGTTATGACTGCTGCAAATCCTTTTGCATATATGTTTCTTATAGTATTATCGGCAGATTACAGGGTTTTCTTAAAGATTTGCAGGGGAAAATTTTATAACTTTACGACATCCATTTTCTATAATGATAGCTTCATCATTTGCAACGGAATATATGTGCTCATATCCGGATAGTTCATAGTCACTTTTGGTTTTGACATAGGCTTGTAATTGTTCTTCTGTATAATGAGGAATAATCGTACCATCTAGCAAACACAAACCTGTAAATGCAAAATTCGCATAATTGGGATCACGGCTTACAAAACCAGAATCAATATCCTTACAAAGCCGATAATCCGGTGTGGACGCTACCATTGCACCTGCACTAGCTCCTATATAAACAGCACCTGCATTCATACACTCCAAAATGTAGGGCATTATTCCAAATCTTTGCATATAAGCTCCTAATTCAGCGGTTCGTATCGCCTCCCCTACATAGATATAATCCATTTTCTCATTTTGGGGATAGCATTCACTAGATACCGTTATATTGGCCTCTTTGAACCCGATTTTGACACAAGCCTGCATCAGTTTTTCGCCAATTTCATATTCCGGCAAAGATACCAGATATATTTTCTTATTCTCAAGACTTTCCTTTTCTAATGCCTTTGCTATCAACGATAGACCCATTTTGGTATTAAGACCTTTTGCTGTTAAAATAAGACTCCCTTTTTCCATAGATTTCTCTCCACAAAACTCCCATTAATCTAAAACAACATAGTTTTCAAATAAAATCTCAAGCTTATCAATCCTTTTTTGGCAGTGGAAATGCCCAGAAAACCAATTCGTATATTCCATTTTTTCTTCTAAAGTATCCAGCCAGTGTTCCGTACTATAATCCACTCTGCTTTGGTCAACAGAACGCATGAAACACTCTACCGGCATATAGGAATACGGCGTAGTGTGAGATAAAACTATGTCTATCTTCCATTCCACGCGGTTTAACTGTTCTTCTACATAGGATTTTATTGTATCCGAAGGCTGCTCGTCCAAAAACCACTTCCACCCTCGAAGCAGGCGAATATTTTTATCTACGGAATATGCCCCACCGATAGCAATTACTTTTTTGCCACCAATATTATAGATTTCACCATCTTTTGCAAACAAAAGAGATGGAAAGTCGTCTTCAACATACACTAAACCCTCATGCCATATCTGTGTATGATAGTATTCTAAGCTCTCCGGTCTCATTTCGTGATTTCCGTGAATTGCAAATATTGTAATTGGTAAATTAGCTAAAAATTCCTTTACCTCACGATCCCGTACATAGCCATAGTAATTGATGCCTGCATCTCCTAAAATAATCAGGATATCCTCTTTCGTCGTATTGTTTTTTTCGCAAAATTCTTTTATTCTTTTAAATTGTCTATGGGTATCACCTGTAAGTGTTATCATTTAGTTTCTCCATCTATTTCAGATTGTATTTTTTGTATTCTGAACTTTTTCCCTTAGCTTGTCTACTTTTTCTTTGATTTCTTCATATTTCTTCTTCTCAATGCCCTCTGCAGCCTCCATTGCCACATCCAGATACTCAAGCTGCTTGTCCTTATCGATTTTGTCATAATGGAGACTGTTTTCATTTGCATAAAAATATTCCACAATATTATAAAATGGCCAGTATTCATGACTCATCAATCTTGCATAACGAAGAGCACATTTTGCATAATAAAAGGATTTTTCTTCGTCAGGCTCTAAAATCCCCTGAACCCCCTCTCTATAGAATCCGGACATTTTATTTGCAGCATAGGAAACACCTAACTTGGCAGCCTTTTTCATATCTTCCAATGCATCTAAATAAAGCTCTTTTTGTTTTTCTTTAGATTTACATTTTTCGGATTTTTTACATTTACAATTAAAAAGATTGATATAGGCATTCGCATACCCCATCTCACTGCTTCTCTTATAATGTTCCTCTGCATCCTCAATTTTATAATCTTCTTTGTATATTCCGGGAAATAACTCATCGTCTGCTTCAATGATTCTTCCCAACAAATTCTCAGCCGCAGCACTGCCAAAGCTAATGGCTGTAATGACATCTTCTAATATATGTTTATACCATTTTTCAGGTGCATTTCGCTTTGCTCTTTCTAGTTTTTCTATTGTAAATGGATGTCCTTTATTTTCACAGTCTTCTTTTATTTTCTCATAATACAGCTTTAAATATGATACTGACCACAATGCCATTGGATGTGAATTGTTTATCTGTATTATTTTTTCATAGCAATTATAGGCTTCAGGAATATTTCGTACCCCAGAAGGACCACGCCCATAATACTCTAATTGCCCTTTTGCATACAGCGCACAAATATTAGGCTTGTCTTCCCGCTCTGCTAATGCATACAATGTCGCCATTCCTTGTAAACTGAATATTCCATAGGACTCAAATACGCATCTTCTATATTCATTAAAATCTGCTTCATAATCATCATATTTTTGATATGCGAAATCGGCTGGAAAATACTTTGCAATTGCAAAGTAAGAGTAATAATAAAAGAATTTTTGAATACTTTTTGCATTGTATCTATCTACTTTTTGTAAGTAATTAATAAGCATTTTGTAGCTAATCGGATTTCTGTCACAGTTTCTTAGCACCTCTTCTATTCTTTTAAAAAAAGCCTTTATTGCCTGGTCGTTACAAACAAGGATTGTTTTTGCGTATTCGAGATGTGCTTTTTTTACTGCTTCCGCATTTTCTACACTTAGAAATTCTTTCTGCGCTCTTTCTTTTTCCTCTTTTTTCTTTTCATTATCAGTTTTTTTAGGTTTTGTCACGATAAGCGTATCTTCATCGAGAATACGATTTCTATACTCGGCTGAAATTGAATATTTTTCTCCATCGTATGCTTTGCCACTTTTATCCTTTACAATATTGTTATCCTTTAATATTTCTTCAGGAATCCATGCCCTGATAAAGGTTGCATACGCAATTGATCCTAAACATTCGTTGTGCGCATTATACCATCCTCTTAACAAGCTCACTCCCATAGCTTTATCCCCCTTGTAAAACATATCTATTTATAATCCTCGAATTTCATTTTCCGGATTCAAATACAGCCATCTGGTAAAACAGCCTCCTCCACACATATTCCACAATTTGCAAGCTTTGCATTTTACTGATGGATAACTACAAACTTTCTGTCTAAACTCACTTACTTCCTTTGATTTCCAAAGTTCTATAATCTCCAATTTATTTTGTGCTTTTCCTTGAAAGGGAAAATCCGTAAAATGATTACATGGAAGAACTCTCATGTTTGCATCAAACACAATTCCACTTCCGCTAAACACATGACAGCCTGATACTATTCGATTTGCTTCTATTAAATTTTGCAAACACTTCCGGTCAATATAGCAAAACGGGAAGGAAAGTTCTAATAAATAACGAATATCTTCTTTCTCAAAACACTCGTAAATATACTTTACCATATTTCCCATTTCCTGAAATTCCATTATCTTTTGGCTTTTTTCTGAAACTACAGGTTTTATAAACTGAAATACTATGTCTTTTATACTTTCTTTTTTCAAAAATTCCAGTAAACGGGTAATTTCGTCTGTATCATCCTTTGTAATGACATAAGAACAGGTTATAGATATGCCCTTCTTTTTGAGATTGTGATATCCTCTCAGCATTTTTTCAAAACCATTATTTCCTGTTGTATTTATGTATTCTTCCGGTGTTGTGCCCTTGATGGAAATATTTGCACTGGTAAGCCCTGCTCCGGATGTTGCTTCTACAAATTTCATATCTGCAAATTTCAAGCCATTTGTCGTCAAACCAACCTTTATCTTTTTCTGGGAAATATATTGTATTAAATGGATAAAATCTCCATAAATCGTTGGTTCTCCACCGATGAGAATAATTTTCTTTACTTGAAGCTCTGCCAATGCATCTATAACCTCTTTTGCCTTATCATAGGGCATATTTGCCGGCAAAGCATTCTGCGCATAACACCATGTGCACTGATTATTACAGGAACGGTTTGTCGTAAGCCATGCTGTTTTTATTTTATTCATGGTTACTTTCTATTTTCCAATCGCTGCTCCAATCTCCGCAATCACAGTCAAATGCATTTTCTTCATTTGTTGGATGTACGCCTGCTGGAATTGGGGCAGTTTCGTTGGTTCCTTGATATAAATTTAATATGTTTTCTAATTTCATGTTTGTTCCTCCGATATGATGGTTAATATATCAAATTGTACTATTAAAATCAGTATATAAATGCCAAAAATGAAAGTCAATAAATTTTATCTGTAGGCTTATTACCCAATCTCTAAGGCATAAGAACCAAAACCTTCAATCTCACATCGATTCACTTGTCGTTTCTGGCATTTAAAATCTACTGTAAAACCTTTTACACTTTAATCATCTACTTTACCAGTTCCGTTACATGCTTTGCATTCAACCTTTTTTTCACCTTGACAATAGTAGCAGGTTTCACCCGCAATCTTACCATCGCCTCCACAGCGTGGGCAGACAACTTTACCTGAACCACCGCAATTTTTGCAAGTATGTGCCATATCCTATTACCTCCTAATTCATTATTTTCAGTAATCACCATTACTTATGTTTCTTCCAATCTACCAATCTACCGTTTTCATCAAAATATAAATCAAAACTTATATGACCTTTTTTATTATCTGCATCAATATTAATTTCAATATACTTTCCATGATCTTTCATTACAAAATTGTCACCAACATAAATTCCCTCATATCGGCATACTTCTTTTAGTGCATCTTTAATTTCATACTGTGAAGGTTTAAAATTTCCCATTTCTAGAATCTCCTTTCAATAATATCTTTTCCTACTCATTTCTCCCATACCAGACATCACAATTTTCTTTTAGCTCCTCAAAAGTCACCGGTTCAAAATTATTGACATCTCCCCCCACATTTAATGCATAGGGCAAATACTTTTTAATACACTTATAAATCTCGTCCCCTCCTTCCACCCTATCATCCCAAAAAAGCACTTTCTTTACAATCACAAGTCCCCCACAATTTCAGCTTAAGGTTGACAATAAATTCGTCAACCAATATAAAAAAGCCAGTATACAGTCATTTTAACTGCATACCAGCTTTATCTATTTTGACAAATCTATTTTGCGTACTACATCTCTTACTTTTAGTACAAATGATGGTGAAACCGAAAGCTCATCAATACCCATACGAAGAAATGTTTCTGTGAGAGTCGTATCCGCAGCAAGCTCACCGCAGATTCCAATCCATGCGCCATGCTTGTGCGCATTTTGTGCTGACATTTCGATAAGACGAAGAATTGCCTCATGATGGGTGTCACAGAAATTCTCCACATAAGGATTTTGTCTGTCACAGGCAAGTGTATACTGTGTCAGATCGTTTGTCCCCACACTGAAAAAATCTACCATAGGTGCAAGTTTATCACTGATAATTGCCGCTGCGGGAGTTTCAATCATAATTCCTAACTCTATACTGTCGGAATACTCTATATGGTCAGCGGTAAGCTCGTTTTTTACCTGTTCGCAAAGTGCATGGATTTTCTCAAGCTCACTTACACTTGTAATCATAGGAAACATAATTCCCAGCCTGCCGTATACAGAGGCTCTGTACAATGCTCTAAGCTGTACCTTAAACATTTCGGGACGAGAAAGGCAAAGACGAATGGCTCTTAGTCCAAGAGCCGGATTCTCCTCTTTATCCAGATTGAAATACTCTGCCTGTTTATCTGCTCCGATATCTAATGTACGGATGATAACCTTTTTGGCTGCCATACTTTCAAGCACACGCTTATATACCTTAAACTGCTCTTCCTCTGTAGGATAATCCGTATTTTCAAGATATAAAAATTCGCTTCTGAAAAGACCTATTCCACCTGCATCATTAAGAAGTACAGCACCGATATTATCTACACTTCCAATATTTGCATAAATATTGATTTTTCTGCCGTCAAGGGTAATATTTTCCTTGCCTTTAAGCTTTTGCAGCAGAGCCTTTTTTTCTGCTTCAGATTCCAGCTTCTTCTTTGCAGCAGAAAGTGTTTCCTCGTCGGGGTTACAGATAAATTCGCCGGTAAAGCCATCTGCAATCGCCATGTCACCATCTTTTATCTGTGAAAGAAACTGTTCTCCTACACCGATAATCGCAGGAATATTCATATTTCTTGCAAGGATTGCGGTGTGCGAATTTGAAGAACCATGAGCTGTTACAAATGCCAATACCTTATCCTTATCAAGGGAAACCGTTTCACTGGGTGCTAAATCATCAGCACAGATAATCTGTTTTCCATCTAAGCCTTGGCTTTCATTTTCCACATTGTTCATACAGGCAATAATTCGATTTGAGATATCACGCACATCCACTGCTCTTGCCTGCATATAGCTGTCGTCAATGGAAGAAAACATCTCTGCAAAATTATCTCCGGTAACAGCAACGGCGTACTCAGCATTTACGCTCTGTCCCTGAATCATTTCTACAATCGCCTCGTTGTAGTCATCATCCTCTATCATCATCATATGGATTTCAAAAATCTGTGCATTCGCTTCGCCAACTTCCTTAAGTGCTTTTTCATAAATTTCTTGAATCTGCATAATTGCCCTTTCCTTTGCGGCTTTTACACGGGCAATTTCTGCACTTGTATCTTCAATTTTTACACGCTTTACCTGTACATCCTGACGCTTAAAAACGGATATTTTGCCTACGGCTATCGCTCCGTAAACGCCTTTTCCCTGATACTTTATCATATCTCACACCGCCTTTACATATTGTGCAAACCTTTTTAAAGATTAGATTCAAAAAACTGTTTCATCGCTGTTTCTGAGGCTTCCTCGTCACCGCCGTTTATGGTCACAGTAATGGTTTCACCACATTTTATGCCCATACCCATAAGTGCCATAAGCTTTGTAGCACCTACTGTTTTTTCTCCCTTTGTAATTGTTATTTCGCTATCAAGCTCCTTTGCTGTCTTTGCCAGCATACCTGCCGGTCTTGCGTGAATTCCTAATTCGTCCTTGATTGTGTATTCAAATGTTTTCATCGTCAATGCTTCCTTTCATTATTTGATTTTTATTATTTTTTCACCTGCAATTATATTTCCTGCTGCTACTGCTTCTACAGCTTTATAATCCTCGGTATTGCAAATCACCATAGGCGTTGTGGTCTTATATCCTGCATTTTTGATTTTTTCCCTGTCAAAAGAGATTAACAAATCCCCTTTGCAAATTTCCTGTCCGTCAGCTACATGACTTTCAAAGAATTCTCCTGAAAGCTTTACAGTATCAATACCAATGTGAAGTAAAATCTCACATCCGTCCTTAGAAACAATATTTACCGCATGTTTCGTTTCAAAAACCATCTCCACTTTACCGTCACAAGGTGCATAGAGTTTACCCTCTGTCGGCTCTATAGCAATACCCTCTCCAAGTACCTTAGAAGAAAAAGCTTCATCCTCTACTTCTTCAAGCAAAACTACCGTTCCATTCATATGCGAATAAAGCTCTATTGTCTGTACCTTAGGCTTAGATTCTATTTTCTTTTCTTTTGAAGTATCTAAAACACTTTCATCCGAAAATATATCTAAAGTATCAGAGGCAGCCGTATCTAAAAAATCCTCAAGATTTGATTTCACCACAGAAACCTGCGGTCCGTAAATCACCTGTACACCATTGCCTTTATGAATAACACCAGAAGCTCCGCTTTCTTTAAGCAAACTATCCTGCACTAAATCCGGATTGATAACGGTAACTCTAAGGCGTGTCGCACAGCAATCCACATCGGAAAGATTCGCTTTTCCACCTAGACCCTTTAAAATCAGCGCACTGATTTTGTCAAAATCATCCACATTTTTAGCTGCTGCAAATTCTTTTCTTGCATCCACATCTTTTCTTGTATAAAGCTTGGTTTCTTCATCATCTGCTTCTCTGCCGGGTGTCTTGAAATTAAACTTTGTAATCATAAAATAGAATACAAAATAATACACAACTGCGTAAATTAATCCGACAATGACAATCCATATCCAGTTCGTTTTTTCATTGCCCTGAAGGATACCAAACAAGGTAAGATCAATCGCACCTCCGGAAAAGGTCATACCAACGCCTACATGAAAGATATGCATCAGCATATAGGAAAGTCCTGCAAGAACACAATGTACTGCATACATCACAGGTGCTACGAACAAAAATGTGAATTCAAGCGGTTCTGTAATACCTGTCAGCATAGAGGTCAGTGCCGCAGAAAGCAGCAAACCACCTACAAGCTTTTTCTTTTCCGGACGGGCTGCTTTGTACATGGCAAAAGCTGCTGCCGGAAGTCCAAAAATCATAAACGGAAACTTTCCGGACATAAATCTTGTTGCAGATACAGAAAATTGTTCCGTTGCCTTAGAAGCAAGCTCTGCAAAGAAAATGTTTTGTGCACCCTGAATCATCGTGCCATCAATCAGCATTGCCCCACCAAGCTCTGTCTGCCAGAAAGGCATATAGAATACATGATGCAGTCCAAACGGAATGAGTGCTCTTTCAATAATGCCATAAATCCATGTTCCCACATAACCGGATTCCAATACAAGCTGGCCAAGCTGTGCTATACCACTTTGTACAATAGGCCAGATATAGAACATGACAACACCCACAATAAGATACACAATACTGGTAATTATCGGAACAAATCGTGTACCGCCAAAGAAGGATAAAACCTGTGGAAGTTGGACTTTATAGAACCTGTTATGCAAAGCTGCTACACCAAGTCCTACGATAATTCCACCGAAAACACCCATCTGTAAGGTTGTAATTCCAAGTGAAGTAGTGGTGGAATTTACTGCCATAGCTTCTACACCGCCTTTAGCAGAAATCAAAGCACTTATGGCAGTATTCATAATCAGATAGCCAATAGCACCGGAAAGCGCAGCTACCTCTTTTTCTTTTTTTGCCATTCCTATGGCAACACCCATGGCAAATAACAGGGCTAAGTTATCAAATACAACACTTCCTGTTTTGCTCATAATATCAAGAATTGTATAGAGGAATCCGCCCTCTGAAATAATGCCTGTCAAACCATAGGTTTCTAATGTGGTAGGGTTTGTAAAGGAGCTTCCAATGCCAAGCAATAGACCTGCAACCGGAAGAAGCGCAATCGGCAGCATAAAGGAGCGTCCGACTCTTTGCAGAACCCCGAATATTTTGTCTTTCATAAATGATACCTCCTATTTTTTTGTAACCATAAACTTTGCAGCTGGTACCGGGCCGCATCGATATAGTACATATTAAAAATCAGCTTGTGTGCTGACTTTTTTCAAATGAATGGTAAGAGTAATTAACTCATCATCATTGATATCCTTTTGATAAGTCTTAAGGATATACTCTTGTATGCACAAAGCACATTTGTAATGCTTATTGCAGGTTTTCTTTATCATGGCAACAAATACAGCATCCTCACTCAGAGTCTGTGGCAGCGTTTTGTTCTGAAACAGCCTTTGCGCCAAATATTTTAAGTGTGTCAGGAATCGTTCATATGCAATGGAGTCTTTATTAAATTTCTCCTGATAGTAATATTCCGCTATCTCCATACAGCCATTAATCATTTTCGTAATATCATAAACATCACTCATTTTAGTATCTAATCTTGCATTAATAATATGCATTGCAATAAAACCTGCTTCATCTTTTGACATTGCAATATTAAGTCGTGTAAGCATCTGTTCTACGCAATATTCTCCTAATTTGAGCTCCTGCGGATAGGATTCTCTTATGGAATCAAGCAGCGGATTTGTAAATTCTATCCCTTTTTTCTTTCTTTCAATTGCAAAAGCAATATGATCACTTAAGGTAACAAGCAGTGATTCATTTAATTGTGAAGGATATGCTTTTTTGATATGTTCTACCATGTCATTTGTAAAAACCATATACTCCAATGGAATTTCTCTGAGCATAGAAATCATTTTCTTTTGAAGCTCTGAATCTGTAATCAGATAAGTTTTTTGAATCTGTAAAGAATCCACTGTGTCACCATATTTTTTCCCGAAACCAATTCCTTTTCCGGAAACAATTTGTTCTCTTCCTTTATCATCCAGTACACATAGATTATTATTGTTAATCACTTTAATAACTTTCATGATTTCCCCCTTATTTTGGCAATAAAAAAGACCAACCTTTGTACACAGTATGCTCATAAAAGCAAACTTGAAAATGTGTAAAAAGTTGGTTATGCCCTAACGGTAACACTCCAATAAATGTTTTCAACATATTCAATATCTTTGCGCTTAATTTACTTTATTCTATCCAATTTGTCAACAGTTTCTTTTATTGCCATCTAATATTTCTACATTTTGCACAATATAAAATTTCAAAATATATTTAATGTGCACAATATAAAATGGAAGATAAAGTTATTTTGTCCATAATCATTATAATGTTTCTATTTCTTCATCATACAAAACCAATGAAATAATATCCTTGAAATCAAGATTTCTATTAGCAATTGCCTCTCTGAAAGCCGCTTCCAGTATTTTCTTCACCGTTTTTCTATCAGCATTCTGTATTACTTCTATTCCTTATGTGCAGCTGCTAATCTTTGTGAAAAATCACTCATCCGTATACCTCCGTGCTATGCTTTTTTGCTTTCCTTTACAATTACATTATAATCCAATAATAAAAAATATACAGCATACAATCTTGAAAGAGCATAAAAAAATTCAAGCAGTACTTGAATTTTTTACTAATCAAAACTTTGCTGTAATAACTTTTCCTATTCCTTTTCGAGCAGACAAGCCCATCAACTCAAGTGCATCTGTTTCTTTACTTCTATTTGTCAAAACAAAGTTCTCATACATAGAATTGCTCCAAATAAAGTTATAAAATCCTTTTGGTTCTGTTCGCCTACAATCTGAGGCTCTAATAAAGAAAATCTTGTAGTCAGTTCTTCTACCATTTCTACATAGCCTGGCATATGTTTTCCCTCAGCAGATTCATATCCCCAATAATAATCCTTAAACGACTTCATTAAGAGTTATAAAACTGTCATCTAATGATAACTGTTGGCAATCATTTGTTTTAAAAGACATACCACCTTTCATAAGCTACTACCATTATAACTTATAAAAGGGTGGATTGCTTGTATTTACTGTAAAATATTAAATTTTCAAGGTTCTATTATTAGGGTTTTTGACCCTGGCATCTACACATACGGTAAAGTTCTCTTGCCGATTCCATCACCATTTCCCATGATATATCTGCCGCATAGGAAAACTTCTTCTGGTAGGACTTCCAAAGTTTCTGCATATTGGAATCATGCTGTACCTCATCAAATATTTCCTGTGCATCTTTTAGATGATAGTCTGTTCCTCTTTTCTTGGCAGTTGCCTGTAACGCTTCTTCTAATACATTTGTATTCAGCGTATTTCCATAGAGCTTTAGTAGAATATGAATATCATAAAAATCTCTCATTCGGGTATTGATAGTATTTCTTGAAATCACAGTTTCTAACTTCTCAGCCATAACCATTTCCAAATTGTATGCCCATACATCAATGGAACGGTCTTCAAGCATCAGCTTAAAACTGTATTGTATCTCCTTCGGCGTAATGACATCTCCGGTGGAAATATCAATCTTTAATGGCGTTCTTACACCATCAAACTCCGTTTCTATACTAACCCTTACACCCGGATATTCCGCTTCGTCCATAATCTATGAAAATCTGCTCCCTTGATTGTCGCATCTATATCCATCGTAGCACGAGCATCCAGTCCAACCATTGCTGCTACAAGCATACCACCCTTTAAGACGAATTTATCCCGATACCTCGAAAGTGAAATTCTCTCCAAGAAACGCTCCATCATGTAATTTCTCATTAAAATCTGTGCATCCGCAGACTTCTTTTTTGACAGGTTGCGAATTAGGTCTTTTAACCGTTTCGCTGTCTTTATTATAATAGTACCTCCAAATATTGTCTTAAAATTTTATCCACATGGAATTTTGCCGCATACTGCATAAGTAATCGCAGATTTTTATCTTTCCGTTTGGCATATTGCTTCAATGCACCCTGGAACGCCTGCATCTCCGTATTGTTTCGTTTTCTAATAATATCACAAATTGTTCTCTCCATGTTATAGACGGGAACCGAATGACCAAAAGGTGTCTGCATCATAATAATTCCTTCCCCATGCAGCTCTTTTTTAATTGTATATACCTTAATACCATCTTCTTTTAACTTTGACGGATTATATCCGGTCTTTACTGTAATCTCATACTCCAATGGTTCCCGGTCTGTCAAATCATGCAAAAAAAGTGCTGTTTCATGGGAAAATACTGCCTGTTTACATCGAAGATGCAGCAAATACATTACATCTGTCCAAGTGTCCTTTGTAGCATAAACACCATGTGAAATCTGCTCCATATCATTGCCTTTTATATATTGGTAAAATACCGTTTTTGAAATTCCTGTATCTGTTACCTGTGATGTACGAATCATTCCATTATTAGTTGCAATCAGATTTTTAATCTGTTCTGTCTGTGTCATGGCGCCACTTCCTTTCGTGCTAATATTATAATTCAAATTAGCACGAAAGTAAATATCGGATTTATAAAATATCTTCTCTGTCTTTTTCTTTTTCCACAGACTTTTTCACATTATTTCCGGTATTATTTTATTGAAAATCCCAGAAGCGGTATGCGGAAAATGGAATGGATGAAAGGTCTGCCAAGATACATCTTGACATATTGTCGGTACGGTGACAGCAGGATGAAACCAGCTGACATCTGGACGCATCATCCCGATCCGAAATTCTTGCCGATGTGTTATAATGGAGATTCGTGTCATGTGGCAGCTCCAAGAGGAAGCAAGACCGGGACACAGGGGTTAAAAGGTGCCCGAGAAAGAGGTGTGATACCGCAGAAACTGTGTGAGCATATCGTAGACATCTGCGAAGAGTAGTAGAGAAGGAGGATAAGAGTGGCGAGCAAAGGAAAAGTAAGGAAGGGATTTTATATTGAGGAAAATTTGCTGGAGCAGGTGGATGGATTACTAGAACAGGCAGATGTGAAATCAAGAAATGAATTTTTGAATCAGACTGTCAATACCATCTTCCACACAGATAAGATTAACACCAAAATCCTGCATTCTCTGAAGGGAAGATAATACATCTGCTACATTTCTCCCAAAGCGGGATAATTTGAAGACAAGTACAAAATCGATGTTGTCTTTACCAGATTCAATGTCCTGAAGCATCTGCTGGAATTGTGGTCTGCCTTCTACACTTTTACCGGATTTACCTTCATCGGAGTATTCACCGGCGATAATCATGTCTTGGTAATCAGCGTATTTATGCAATTTATCCTTTTGCTCATCTAAGCTGTATCCATCTACCTGCATGGAGGTGGATACACGGGTGTAGATGTAGCATCTCTGTTGTTTTTTCATATAGTTATCAG
>JAGALK010000105.1 GCA_017625255.1 Lachnospiraceae bacterium | reverse complement strand
CTCAACTATGCACCGACACGGATGTCGGTGCAAGCTGTCACCACGGCAGGGACGCCGTGTTGACAGTGGTAGTGTGCGTTACCATAACAGGTATGAAAATGCTTAGAAACCCTTCTTTCCCGGACACTTCGCCTACCCACAGCCCCTGCTCGTTCTGACCGCACTACACAATATGATAAAAACCGGACGGAAACCTTACACAAAGCACATCTGTCGTCCGTTTCCCAACAACATTCTGGGATATCATTTAATCGCTAAACCGGAATTTCACTTCGTAGACTCCCGCAATATCACCTGATACCCAAGTGTAGTTGCCATACGAGTTTCCTTCTCTTCAATCTTATCCATCAAACTCCGGCATGCCACCATTCCAAGCTCTTTTTCATCAAAAGATAAGGATGTAATCGAAGGCACATTATTCTCTAATACAGAACTATTATAAAAAGAAGCCACTTTAATATCTCCCGGTACTTTTACATGCTCTGCACGAAGTTTTTTCAACACATTTCCACAGAGAGCATCATCCATGGAAATAATACAATCTGCACCTTTTTCTAAAATTTCTTCTACTTTTTGCTCTAGCAGAACAGAATTATTCACGCTAAGATAAATCAAATCCTCATTGACCGGAACTTCGGCTTCTTTAAAAGCATCCAAATATCCTTTCAAACGACTCTGGGTAACTACATGATTTTCATCACCGCCAATAAGAGCAATTCTATTCAGCTTTTTCATCAAAAGGATAGATGTCAGCTCCTTACAGGCACTTTCATGATCCTGATCGACCTGAATCGCTTTTTCTACATTTGTACTACCTATAGTTGCAAAGGGAATTCCTCGTTTAGACAGCATCTTTGCCTGTTTATCATCCACAAAGGTACGCATCAAAATCACTCCATCTACCTTACGGTTTGTTACAATTCTCTCTAGCTGTGTGGTATCTTCTGGTTTACTGATAGTCAACAAAATATCGTAATCCATAGTTGCTGCAATTTCCTGAATTCCAAACAGACAGCTCTGAAAAAATGGTAAATCTATAATATCGTATTCTGCCGGTATCATAACACCAATATTGTAGGTTTTAGATTGTGCAAGACTTTTTGCAATTACATTTGGGGTATAATTGTGTTTTTCGATGTAAGCAAGTACCTTTTCTCGGGTTTCTGCACCAATTCGTCCCTTGCCGGATATTGCACGGGAAACTGTAGTTTTCGAAACACCTAATGCTTCTGCTACATCTGATATTGTTATATTTTTCACGATTTTCTCCTGTACTTGAACTTTCGTTCTTTTATTTTCTATTCCTTTGCGCTATTTTACATAACTCCTATAAATTTGGCGCAATCGGTTGTTCTTATTACTAATTTAACAGTGTTTCGTAGAATCGTCAATAGTTTTTTGTGCAATTTATAACATAATTCCCTGTCATATACCCTTATTTGCCTGTGCACATCCTCGTACAGTGTTTTTGCTTTCTAGAAAAGAAAAAAAAAGAAAAGTCGCTGCATTTTGCGCAGCGACCTTTTGGAACTTATTCTATTTTACTTTTACATTTACTTTTATTTTCTTATTACCGGATTTAATTGTAATAACAGCTTTTCCTTTTTTCTTCGCTTTTATTACACCTTTTTTGCTTACAGTTGCAATTTTTTTCTTAGAAGTTTTAAAGGTCACTTTATTTTTTACCGGATAGCTCTGAAATTTTAGCTTAGCAGTTTTCTTTGCTTTGACTGTAATAGTTGATTTTACGGCTGTAAGAATCGTCGGATTAGTGTCATCCCATTCACAGATAAAACCTAATTTGCCTTCTCCTTCTGCTTCATTTGTATAATCATTCCACTTACTGCTGTTATAAAAACCAAAATAATCTTCCGTACCGCCAAAATCATTATTTACATCACTGCCAAAATTCGTATAATCCGTACGCTCGTTTGTCACCCATACATGCTTGCCTTCTTTTTTAGCATCATTTAAGCCAATCCATGTATTGCTTTCATTGCACAATTTGTACGCAAAATTGTTCTCTTTTTTGCTGGTTGGTGTTATCAGATAACCGCCTAAGCTCTTGCATTTCTCCACTGCTTCTGTCCAGCTTGAGTAAACTCTATAATATTTATATTTATGACCATTATAGGTAGATGTACCCAGTATGTTTTTTGTCATTTCTGCTCTATTGCCGGATACATAAGCATTGTATGCTGCCTCTGAATCCCATTCCATCACATATGCATTTCCGTCAGAACTAAAACTCTTCGTATCCAGACAATCATCCCATGTACCTTCCCACAAGGAAAGATAAATTTCATCATCTCCATTTGATGGCTCATCCACATGCCAATTAGTATAACTAAACACTTCTCCGGTTACCCATTTCCATGTGCCCTTTTCCTTTTTAGCTCCAAGCCAGATATCTGTTTCGCCGGAAAGATTTGTTTTTACGAACTCCTCTTCTTCTGCACTTGTTAATGTCACTAAATGTGCTCCATTCACATCGCACATATATTCAGCTGTATAAGCATCCACTACCTCATTAACAAATTTGTAATAATGCCCATTATAGGATTTTACATCATTTGCCTTTACCTCTGTAGCCGGTACTGCTGCAAGTACGCTAACTGTCATAATCTGCGCCATTCCAAGTGCCAAAACTCTCTTCATTGTATTCATTCTTTTGCTCCCCTTTCACATAGTTAATAGGTTACTTACTCATAGATTTATTATAGCTTTTCAATTTGCCATTTACAATGCATTTTGTATATTTCTTAGCTATTTAACTTTAATTTTTATCCTCTGATATATTCCATTCTGAAGATATACAAATGCGTAGCATGTTCCCGGTTTCTTCGCTTTAATCTTTCCTTTCTTATCTATTGTTGCAATTTTCTTATTTGTAGACTCATAACGGAATTTATCTACATGATCCCTCATTTTTCCGCCTTTTGGCATTATTCTTGTCGCTTTAATCTTTTTCTTCTTGCCAACCTTTACTGTTATAGTCTTTTGCTTAACTTTTATGCCTTTTGGATTCTTATATTTTCCACCGGAAGTAACTGCATGTACCATCTTAGAAACGCTAAGCACAATTTTCTTACCATCTGCGATTTTATACGCTGTTACAGTGTATTTATAATAAGTACCCTTTTGCAGCTTTTTGTTTGTCCAACTGGTTTTGTTTGGATTTTTAATAGTTTTAAGCTTTTGGGATCTATATACTTTACCTCCGCTATTGCACCTGTTTCCATAGATAATATATCCATCCGCACCTGTTACTTTATTCCACTTCAAAGTTATTTTATTGGCATATTGACCAACAGCTCTAACGCGTACTTTATTATATAAACTACCTTTTAGATCTTCATCGGTGGTCTGTTCATAAATGTATTCTTCAAGCTTTTCTACTTCTTCATTTTTCCAAACATCTTCATCATCAGGTATTTCTATAATTAGTCCACTGGTAGAAATATAGGTTGTATTTCCTTCCATATCTACAATTTTTGCATATACGATTCCACGCATATCCGGACTTAATAAAAATCCCGATGCATATGGTAACCATTCCAAATTCTTTAACGCATTCTCTTCCACTTCTTTGTCTGCTATGCAATAGAAAATTGATTGTACACCGCTTCCTAAATCAAAAGCCTCTATTTCCACATTTTGTGCAGTCGTATAAGACTTGTCAAAGGATATGTTTTTCCGCAGAGTAGACCATGTATCTGTATTTATGGAAATAGTTCCTGTTGGTGCAGTGGTATCTGCAATAGTAATTTCTATCTGTACATCTCTGCCGTCACAACCAATGGATGTAACCGTATATATTCCATTCTCTGCTGTCAGAACCTTTCCGTTTGCTTTTACAACCAAGGTTTCTATATCATAACCCGGCTTATTCTGCACTACAAAGGAATAACTGCCATTATAATTAACAGGACTCACACTGCCCTCTTTTGGTGCAGCTTCATATCCTAACATAGTCTTTGGCAGGCTTACGGTATATTTCTGCAAGACTTCATCAAATACCGCCGTATACATCTGATCCTGTGTTACCGGCTCTATAGCCGGCGTCCAACCTGCAAATTGATATGTATACTGATAATTAGCAGCCTTTTCCACCGGTTCATGCGTTGGTATCGTATCATAATCTATCTGCTCAGAAGCATCTGCCTTACCATCTCCATCTATATCCCAGCTTATGGTATATTGCGGTGCATGTGTAATTTCAAATGCCACTTTTGCCGTTTCTGTGCCTAATGTAACCGCAGCAATATAACTTCCCATATCTGTCGGTGCCTGTATAAAGGCATCTCCTATGGATTCCTTATTTTCATCCGCCATATAATATAGAATTTCTCCCGCTTCTTCTCCTGTCACAGCGGTTATTTCATTCACTATACTTATCCTGTCGTACGGAAGTCCATTATGAACAATCGGTGTCTTGGCATTCAGTGTCAAGGTAAGTCCTGTTGTTTCATATTCACAGCCTGTATTACTGCAATTTGCAGTAATGACATTTTCTGAGGCACTATACACCCATGTATGTGCATTTTTTACGGTTACATTTTTCTTATTTCCGGCTTTGTCTGCTGCTTCGACTATGTGCTCTTCCTGCACTAATTCAAAGGTATACTCTCCTTTTTCATTTGCCTTTATTTCTGTGCCGTCCACAGTAACTGTTTCAAGATATTCCTCTTCTACAGTAAAGGTTACAGATTTACAATATGTTTTTTCCGCTTCTATACCACGAATAACCGGAGCAGTTGCATCTAAAACAATACCATCTGTTGATATGTAAGCTGCATTTCCTGCTTTATCTGTTATTTTTGCATAGATAACATAGGCATTGTCTGGAGAAATATCAAAAGATGCCATTCCATTAGTTATTTCCATTTGCTTCCATTGGTTATCTGTAAGTGCCTTTACTTCGTCTAAGGTCAATGCAGTGTTTGACACATAAGTACAAACTTTTTCTAAGCCACTTCCTTCATCCTCTGCTGTAATGAGCACTGTCTGCGTCTGGGCAAAGAAAATTTCAAATACAGGATTTTCTAAAAAATCTATCCATTGATATTTTTCTACTGCAATACTTCCCGTTGGCGCACTGGCATCCACAATTTCAAATACTATTTTTGCCATTTGTCCGCCTAAACTAATTGCTGCCATATAATTTCCCACAGCAGACGGTGCCTCGGTAAATGCTTCTCCTATTGGCTCTTTATTTTCATCCACGATATAATATAAAATTTCTCCTGCTGCTTCTCCTGTTACAGAAGATATTTTATTTTCTACGCTTATCTGCCCATAAGGCAATTTATCATACACAACCGGTGTTTTTGCATTCAGTGTCAAGGTAAGTCCTGTTGTTTCATATTCACAGCCTGTATTACTGCAATTTGCAGTAATGACATTTTCTGATGCAGTATATACCCATGTATGTGCATTTTTTACAGTTATAATTGCTTCATTTCCTGCCTTGTCTACAGCCTTGACAATATGCTCTTCTTTGTTTAAATCAAAACTATACTCTCCATTTTCATTGGCTATAACTTCTATTCCATCTACAGTAACCATTTCAAGATATGTATCTTGTACTGTAAAAGCAACAGAATCACAATAGCTGTTTTCTTCATTTATTCCGCTAATAACAGGAGCTGTTGCATCCAAAACAACTTTCTCCGATGAAATATACTCTGTATTTCCCATAAGATCTGTTATTTTTACATATACAACATATGCATTATCCGGAGTAATTTCAAGTGTTGCCACGCCATCTGTCAGCTCTAATTCTTCCCATTCCTCCTCCGTAAGAGCTTCCACTGTGTCTAATGGCAGTTCTGTATCTGAAATATAGGCATAAACCTTATCAAGACCACAGCCTTTATCTCTTGCCGTAACTGTAACTGTCTGGGGCAAAGCATGAAAATATTCAGATATATCTGTTCCTAAGAATTCTGTCCACTGGTTATCTGCTACTGCAATGCTTCCGGCTAATCCGCAAGTCCCTCCAAATCCTTCATTTGGATTTCCGCCATCTTCGACAATATCCTTATTTTCACTTGAATTCAATAAATATCGCAAAAACAAGTTCTCTACTGCTGTATTATTATTACTAATCCAAAAAGTAAAATCTGACATTATCGTAATTCTGCCTTTATCAACCGCCTGATCCACAATACCTACTATCCCTTTATAAGATGCTATTACTTCTGCCGGTTGTTCATAAGCAATATTTGCATAATCACGAAATATAATGGATTCGTTTTCAGCTAAATCCATTCCGCCTAACAAATCCGAATCTATATTAATATAATCTACAGCAGCATTTACGCTCATGCAATTCGTATCTGTAATTGTAAAATTGGTTCCTAAGGTCTGTGCAAGTACTGAAAGATTTTTATTTGCATCTCCTGCAAAACCATTAAATTCTCCCTGCAGTACAATGCGTCCACCTGCCTTTACAAAATTTTTCAATACAATAATATCATTATCATTTAATGCTACGCATGGCAAGAAAACGATAACCAAATCATATGAATCTGCCAACACCTCAGTACCTGTAAAATGATTTTCTGACGAGCCACTTCCAATTAATTTTGATTGTACATTTATTACTCTTTTTTCTGTAGATAAATCCTCATAAATTTTTGTAAGTTTTTCTCCATATCTTGTTACAACCGACTGATTAAAGGTCATTTGTGTAGTCCATAACAAAACATTATATTCCTCTACTTCAACAGCCTCTGTAATCTCAAATGTACATTTTCCACTGACAACATAATCTCCACCCTCATTATCCGTAATCGTTATGGTTGCTGTGCCAATTTCTACATTGTCAGAATAACTTACACTATATTCACTTTCTGCTATAACTGTATCTCCATCTTTTACCGTAACCAAAGGCTCAATAGTACTTCCCGTATACATATAGCTATCCTTTACACCTGCAAAAACAGGTGTACTTACGGTTTTAGGATTTATAGTAAACTGTTTTTTAACTGTACCTGTATATGCACTATCTTCTGCTGCTTCTATCGTAACAGATGCATTATCTCCTGCATGAATATTATTTTCATATCCGACAATGGTGTAATCAATGTCCTGCTCTAATTCAATTCCATCTACCACTACCGTAATGGCAGGCTCTGCTGCCAGACCACTGTATGTACATGATTCCACCGTAATTTCTGCTAAAGAAAGGTCTTTTTTTACAATTTCTTCTACATCAGACGGCGTATAATCTGAATCCGCCAAAACAAGAATCCCATCCATTCCCCATAAATCTATCATATCCTGTTCATAGGTAAATATAATATTCTGGTGAGAAATCGTAAATGTATAGCCTTCCTCCACACTTCCAGCCACACCGGATAAAAACAATCCGCCATTTTGACCAATACTGCCTTCATCACTATTCGTAATATCCACTAAATAATTCTTGCCATCTTCCATCGTGACGATATTCCACATATGTCCGCCTGCGCCTGTTCCGCCTGCCATTGTTCCGGAAATGGTGTAACAACTGACTTTACTACTGTTAAAATCAGACATATCACACAGGTACTGAAAAGCTTTTGCATACCCTTCACAAACCACATTTGTATCCATATCTTCATCAAAAACATAAATCAACTGCCATGGATCTCCATAGCCTCCCGTATAACTGCTGCTTGCTGCATCAGTATTATAGGATACAAGGGCGCAGATTTCATCCCGATATGCTTTCAGCTTATCTATATCCGATAATTCTGCATATTTGTCTACAATTTCCTGTGCATTTACTGCTGCAGCTGTCGCGGCGGATGTTTTTGTGGTATCTGCCGTAAGATTATTGGTATCTTCCGCCAAGTGATAAGCATCCACAACAGAAAAAGAAACATGAATATCCCCCAATATCATTTCTTCTCCACTTAAGCTGATACTATAATTGCTAGAAGCACCGACTAACTTATCAAACCAATACAAATCATATGGACAATCGTGCAAAAGCGCATCTAAAACCTTTGCAAATTCAAATTGTCCCCATGCATTCTTTTTAAAAGCATTATAAGCTTCTGTATCTATACCTGTATAGCTGGAATTCCAAATACTGCTAACCCCTAAATCTTCTGCAGTCCAACTGATTTTTACACCATTTTCCGCCCAACTGTTAAGCATAGATTTATCTATGTTAAATACGGTAGATGCAAGCTCCCCTTTTGCCACACTTTCAATTTTTTCTTTTAAAAAATCATACAATACCTGTCCTGATGCACTTAGTTCCTCTCTTGCTGATATTCCGTAAAATGATATTCCACTATTGCCATAGAATGTTTTCTCCACATATCCTGCAAATAATTCTTCATTTTCAGACGAATATTCATCCAAAGTAACATTTTCCGTTTCCTTGTAATGCATTGTTTCTAAGGTATTTACAGATTGAGAGGCTTTTACGCTTGTGACAAACGCAGGTGTATTTACCAAATTGCCGGCTAATACTGCTGCTAATAAAAAAGCTGTGATTCTTTTCATATCCTTCTCCTTTATATAAATATGCATTTCATGGGTCATAAGTACTATTTCATTATACTACTCCTTATTTAATACGACTATACATATTTCAAGAAATTTTACATACAAAAAAAGAAACAGGCTTTGACAAACAAATCTGTCAAAGCCTGTTTCTTTTTGTATAGATACTGCGAAATATAAAAGCGTATCTTATGGCTGTTTTCCAATATAAGCTAAGATACCACCATCCACATACAATACATGTCCATTTACAAAGTCAGATGCATCAGATGCTAAGAACACTGCAGGTCCCTGTAAATCTTCCGGTGTTCCCCAACGAGCTGCCGGAGTTTTAGAAATGATAAACTGGTCAAATGGGTGTCTAGAACCGTCTGCCTGTTTCTCACGAAGCGGTGCTGTCTGTGGTGTAGCAATGTAACCTGGTCCAATACCATTACACTGAATATTTGCTTCACCATATTCAGAACAGATATTTCTGGTAAGCATTTTTAATCCACCCTTAGCTGCTGCATAAGCAGAAACAGTTTCACGACCTAATTCTGACATCATAGAACAGATGTTGATAATCTTACCATGACCTTTTTTGATCATTCCCGGAATAACTGCTTTTGACATGATAAATGGAGCATTTAAATCTACATCAATAACCTTACGGAAATCTTCTACGCTCATTTCAATCATTGGGATTCTCTTGATAATACCTGCATTATTTACAAGAATATCAATAACACCAACTTCTGCTTCTACCTTCTTAATTAATTCCTGAACCTGTGCTTCGTCAGTAACATCACACACATAACCATGTGCTTTGATACCAAGCTCATCATAAGCTGCAAGACCCTTGTCTACTAACTCCTGATTGATATCATTAAATACAATGGTTGCTCCTGCTTCTGCATAGGCAGATGCAATGGCAAAACCAATTCCGTAGGATGCACCTGTTACAAGTGCAATTTTACCTTCCAATGAAAACTTTTCGATAAATGACATTTTCTTATCCTCCTTAATTGTTTATCTTAAATCTTTGTTTGCTACACCATCCATATCGTCAAATGCCTGATTTTCTCCACACATTCCCCAGATAAAGGTATAGGCTCTTGAGCCGCTTCCGGAATGAATAGACCAGCTTGGTGAAATTACTGCTTCTTCATTACGCATCACAATATGTCTTGTCTCTGTAGGTTCGCCCATGTAATGCATAACAAATGCATCTTCCGGCATATCAAAATACAAATATACTTCCATTCTTCTGTCATGTGTATGACATGGCATGGTATTCCATACACTTCCCGGTTTCAATGCAGTCATACCCATAACAAGCTGACAGCTTTCTACCTGTCCCGGAAGAATGTATTTATTGATCACTCTATGGTTGGATTCTTCTAAACATCCTAATTCCACTTTATTTTCATCCTTGATAATAACCACACCCTCAGAAGCATCTCCTTCCGGTTTGATTAAAACAGTCGGATAAGAGGTATGCGCCGGTACACTGTTAATATAGAATTTTGCCGGATTTTTTGCATCCACACTCTTGAATACAATATCCTTTGCACCCATTCCTATGTACATACCTTCTTTGTGCCCAACCTCATAATCTTTTCCATCAATGGAAATCACTCCGGCTGGTCCAATATTGATTACACCCATTTCTCTTCTCTGTAAGAAATAGTCTGCACGAAGCTCATCTCCTGCTGTTAATACAATTGGTTCTACCGGAACTGCTGCACCTGTGATAATACGGTCAATATGACTGTATACAAGTTTGATTTCACCTGCTACGAAAAGATTCTGGATTAAAAATTCTTCCCGTAAACGGTCTGTTGTATAATGCTTCACATCCCTTGGTGAAGCTGCTGTTCTAAGTTCCATAGTCCTTCCTCTCCTTTTCTTTAATAATTCGTATCTATTCACTACTTCATAGTTACGATAATTCTATATATAGTATAACATACCATATTTTCTTTTTCCTGTTATATATTTGCTGATTTTAGGCATTTTTTGAACTCTAGTCCGTATTCTTGTAAAGAAAAACACCCATTTCATCCTATACAATCGGCTAGACATTTACTTTTCACTGTAAAAATACAACAGATTCCGCAATTTCTTCGCCGCTGAAAGCCAGCCGGAATCCGTCCGCTGGGTCATAAATAAAATGGTCATATTTTCCATAGGACTATTACAAAAATAAGTACCAAGCCAACCATCCCAGCCATATTCTCCATTGCAGCCGGCAACAGAAGCTTTTTTTCTGTCTTCCATAATTCTCATCAGATTTCCATAATTGTAGCCTTCATGCCCAATTCCCCACCCTAGTGTTTCGCATTGTCTGGCATTAAGTTTAGGCGAGGTCATAAATTCTACCGTCTTTTCCTGTAAAATCTGTTTTCCCTTGTAATTTCCTTTTTGTAACAGCATCTGGGCAAAATGGCTGTAATCATCTATCGTAGATGCAAGTCCTGCTCCGCCAGATTCAAATGCCGGTTTTCTATCCATAACATTTGAAATTCCCAGACGATTTCCTTTATATAGTGCAAAGCCTTTGTCCTCTGTTTTCTGATAGCTGTTTACCAGACGATGTCTTTTTTCCTCAGGTACATAGAACCCTGTATCCGTCATTTCCAGTGGTTCAAAAAATTCCTCCTGTAAAAATTCTCCAAATCGCTTTCCACTAACCACTTCTACTATAGCACCGAGTACATCCGCTGAAGAACCATAGTTCCAACTGCTTCCCGGCTGAAAACAAAGAATTCCTTCTCCAAGCTTATTCGCAGCTTCTATTGTAGTCACCGGATGCTCTGTATATAGTCCTTCGATAATTTCATCAAATACTTTTCTGGTATGCGCTCCTGCTGGTCCCATATCATCCTCATACACTAATCCGGAAGTCATACACATCAAATCCCGAATGGCAACCTCCCTGTTCACCGGAGCGATTTTCCCATTTGTTACTGCTTTTTGTCCTATAAATCCAGATAAATACTTAGATACAGGTTCTGTATATTCTAATTTGCCCTGTTCAATCAGCTTCATGACTGCCGCAGATGTCACTGGCTTTGTCATAGAATACATCCGAAAGATTGCATCTCTTGTAACGCCTTCCTCCAGATAACAGATTTCTTCTCCATTTTTTTGTACTAAAAGACTGCCAAAAGGAATTTCGCCTTTTTCAATTTCACTTTTCAATATATTCCGCAATTGTTCTTTTACTTCTGATTCCATTTCTGTCCCTTCTTTCTACTTTTAGTCTAACAAATTTTCAGCAGCTTTTCCACCAAAATATTGCAAATCTTGAACTTTTCGCTTATACTGAACCCATACTAAAGAAAACTTACAGAAAGGAGTCTTTCTTATGAAGGAATTGAATTCCTGTAAAGCAGCCATGCAAAATTGTATTGAACAAAAGTATTTTGCTGTGGCTCATCTCTACAAAGACGAAAAAGCCATGGACATGCATATCCATGACTGTTATGAAGTATATTATTCCATCTCCGGCGGCAAACAGTTCTTGATTGATAACAAGCTTTATCCCATTGAACCCGGAGATTTATTTGTCATAAATCAGTATGAAAGTCATTATCTTACACAAATCGACCAGACTTTGCATGAAAGAATTGTTCTCAGCGTACATCCTGATTTTATCCGGCGTATGTCCTCTGAGCAGACAAATCTGGATTACTGCTTTACTAACCGTCCGGAAGGCTTTTCTCATCGTCTGCGATTAACAAAGGAACAGCAGAAGCGTTTTCTCTATTATATTAATAAATTAACAACTTCTAATGATTACGGTGCTGATTTAATTGAAAAATCGGTTTTTACGGAGCTGTTTATTTTGATTAACAGTATTTGTATCTCCAGAGAAGAAAAGCCTTTGGAAGAAAATACGGTTACCTATAATGCACAGGTAGACCAGATTCTATCGTATATAAATAACAACATTAATCAGCCCATTTCCATTGCAGATTTAGCGGCAAGATTTTATATCAGTGAATCCTATATCTGCCGGATTTTTAAATCGACGACAGGAACAACTATCAATAAATATATTACTGCCAGACGAATTTCGATTGCCAAATCGCTTTTAGCAGAAGGGGTTGGTGTTACAGATGTCTGTGAACGATGCGGATTTAATGATTATAGTAATTTCTTAAAATCCTTTACAAAATCAGTAGGAATTTCGCCAAAGAAATATGCACAGGTATGCAATCAATAAATTCTACAACCAAAAAAGACGATATACTGCAAAATACAGTATCTCGTCTTTTTTTATTTTATTTTTTGATTTTTACTTTTACTTTTGAGCTATATGCTTTACTGTAAATTTTCTTTCCTGTAGAATCCACTCGATATGCACGAACCTGTACATAATAAGTTTTTCCTTTTTTCAGTTTTTTGATTTTCTTAGATGTTGATAGAGAAGTTACTTTTTTTGCCTTTTTCATATTTGATTTTAATGCATAACGAATCTCGTATCCATCTACATCCTTCACCTTCTGGAAAGTAACCTTTAAGGTTTTCTTTGCTGAATTTTTCGCTTTTACTTTTTTTACTTTTGCAGGCTTTGCTACTTTTTTCCACTTGGCATTTACGGTAAGATTGGTTGTTACCTTGTCAAATGAAGTACTCCAGCCTTCAAATGTATAGCCGGATTTTCCTTGCACCTTCGGAGCTTGCGCATTTCCGCCTTCAGTGACAGTCTGTGTTCCCAATACAATTACACCATCCATAAATGTAACTGTATAAGAAACGGGCTTTGAAGTATTCTCTGTATTGTTTTCTGTATTGTTTTCATCGTCTGGTTTTGAATTGTTTTCTTCCTCTCTGGCAAGCAGAGAAACTTCTACGGCATTCGTACTTGCGATACCGGTTATAACAAATGTCACATAGGCATCCTTATCATAGGCTTCCCCTAACAATTCAGACCATTTATATGCTTTGGAATATTCTCCGGAGGTAAATGTCACACCACTTCCATCAGAAATCTTAAACTCAGTGGTAGTATAATCATATCTTCCTTCTTCTGTACATGATACATTTGACAGATATGTTTTGTTTCCTGAATCTCCACCCCATACACTAATGAAATAATAACCACTTGTATCTGGTGTGTAGCTTCCTTTCATAGTCTGCCATTCATTGAATTTGGTAAAATCAATTGCGCTTTCTAATTCACCGACACTTGATAAATTCAGATAGCCATATTTGAAATCGCCTGTATACTGTGCATTGTCGCCTTTTGCAGCATAAATTCCTATACCACTATTCGCCGGAGAACCTGTCATATACAGATCCATTTGAATCTGATAGGTCTGTCCTGCTTCAAGATATACTTTCTGATATATACCACCATTGGCTGCGGATGGTGCATTTTTTCCATCTACTTCTTCTGGTTCATGATAAGTCCCTGCTCCATACCATACGCCGCTGTTTACAAAATTCCATCCATTATTGGTTACGGAATCTTCAAATGTTCCATCTTTTAAAAGTTCTTTATTTGACGCAGCACTGTTATCTGCATCAGGGAAAATTTCCTGATAAGTTTTTGAAACAGTAATAAGATTCTTCTTTGCACCTGTATAAACCCATTTGTATACATTCATGGATGGCAATGCTTTTCCGTTAAAATCAAATAATGCCTGATTATCCCATTCTGAACCATGTGTGGTTGGGTCTGCTGTTACACCCGGGTCATAATCATCGCCACCATCACCAGAATAAATAGATGCCCAGCCAGAACCATATTTCTGCCATTTATCACTATTTGATGCAAGTACTGCTTCTTTATCACTGGCATCTGCATAATTTTCTACCGGAATCCATGCCGGTTCCCAATAAAAGGTTCCAAGTCCCATCTCTCCAACTGCTGCAACTGCCTCAATAACATCTCTTACTGCTGTTGCCTGACCTTCTACGCTGATAGGATAATTATATTCCTGATATGCTGCACCTTCTCTAACTACATTCACATGACCATCGCCATCTTCAAATGTATGACAATAAGACACTTCCGTTACCATAACCTTCTTATCATAGGTCTCTGCAATATCTTTTAAAACACTTGTCAGATTCTCTAATGTACCATGCCAGAATGGATAGTAAGAGCTTGCAAATACATCATAATCCACTCCTGCATTATACAAATCCTTTGCCCTGTCATCATGCTGACCTTTTTCCGGATTTGCATAGTGTACAGCAATTAAGATATCTTCGTTTACTTCACGGACTGCCTGGCTGCCTGCTTTTAATAATGTGCAGATATTACTCATATTTTTCTCTCCAGCCATTCCGCCATTAATTTCATTTCCAATCTGTACCATACCAACATCTACACCGGCGGCCTGCATTTTTTCGATACAGTCTTTGGTATATGTATAAAGCTCATCTGCTTTTTCATCCAAAGACATTCCTTCCCATGCCTTTGGCACTCGGTACTTGCTTGGATCTGCCCAGAAATCAGAATAATGGAAATCAACTAAAACCTTCATACCATACTCTGTTGCAATTTTGCCAATGGCGGCAGCAGTCTCGATATCACAGTTTCCTGCTCCATAACCCTCACGATATACGGTAGTTCCATCGGATTTTAATGTATATACATTAAATCCATTTTCGTCTTTTGTTGTGGTAACTTTATCCGCTGTATATTCTGTTCCTTTACCATCCACATAGAGATAATCTCCATTTCCATCTACACGGAATGGACAATTCCATACACGAAGACGAACATAATTTACACCAGCATTGCTGAAAATTTCAAACATATTTTTTTCAACACCATTTTCATCGTAATATTTTACACCACTCTGAATCTGGCTCATGTAGGTAGATACATCAATACCATGTATAAAATCTTCAGAAAGTCCTTTTACTTTTTTTACATCAATTGGTGCTGTTACGCTCATATCTCCACCTTCATAGGTTTCATCGTAGGCAGTTCTTATTCTGTCATATTCTTCCGCTGTAATTGTAAGAATAGAACCATGTCGTTTTTGCAATGCACCAAAATCCACATCTGCTGCAACGGACCAGCTTGCGGTTGTAGTATCTGAAAGATCTGTGCTGCGGAATGGTAAATATCCCTTTTTCTCTTTAAACTGATCTGCCATTAAGCCATAAGTAGGCACACTCTCTCCATCTGCATTTGTCAGCCAGTCTTTTTTACAATAGGTAAACAGCTCCGGTCCTTCTAAATAGTTGCCGCTATACTTATTATTTCCAAAAATGCCCTGCAATGTACTGACAGTTTCCCATTCACCAAAGGTATCCTCTGACTTATCCAGACGAATCTGACCATCTGCTGCGGAAGCACGATAATACATATCATCCACCTGAATCATTGTCGTATCCAAAATAGCTGACTCTGTATCAATCCAAAGAACCGGCTCTGTAAATGTATAGAAATCCTTTGTCTTTGCATAATAGATATTCTGTCCATCACCTACAGCATTGCTTTCCTCTGACCATGTCGCCCAATAGACAATATATTCACCGGTTTTCTCATCATAAAAAGCTTCCGGTGCCCAAAGATTCCCGGCACCCGGGATAGACCCAGCCACATCCACAAGCCGTTCCTTTTCCCAATGTACTAAATCCGCAGACTCCCATATCACCATACCGGTACTTCCCTGTCCCGGTGTCAAACAGCTTGTCCATGCATTTCCATTACTGCCATAAATACTTGTACGATTATAAATACTTAAATCTGTTGCCAATATATAGAATTTATCACCTTCTGCTGAACGAAGGATAAATGGATCACGAACTCCCTTATCACCTACAGTAGAGGTAATTACCGGTTCGTTATTATTCAAATCAATCCAATGACTTCCATCCTCACTTACTGAAAAATACAGTTGTTCATCATTTGCTCCCTTTTCATTACCGGTAAAATGTACAAAAAGGTAAGCTTCTGTATCCACAGCATTCTTAGCTGCAGATGTCGCTTCTGCTGCTAAAGCTGTAGTATTGCTTTCTGCCGCAGATAATTGCGTTGTTGGAATATTCGCTCCTGCAATCATAGCTGCAAGAAGACAGATTCCCCATTTCACTTTTTTTCTTTTCATTAAATCCTTCTCCTTTTCCTTCCAATTTAAAAAAAATCGTCCTATGAGCAATTTGCGCAATCGGTTGTCTATTTATTATATCATTTTCATTACCTGTATACAATTCACACTTATTCATAAATCCAACATCATATTTTTGTATATTTACACAATATTTTTGTATATCTTACTATTTATTAAAAAACATTTATCTTCTATATTTTTGTTGAAAAAACATCTGCCCCTCGTTATACTGAAAACAGAGGGGGGATTTCTATGAATACTAAACACCAAAAGCGAATACATATTTATCATTTTATATACATAGGTATGTTTCTTTTATTCTTATTTTCTACATCGGTGACCGCAGCTGAAAAGCAAACGGTAAAAGTTGCCTTTTTCCCAATGGATGGCTACCATATCCTAGATTCAGATGGAAATTTTGGCGGAATGGATGTGGAATATCTTAATGCCATATGTGAATATACCAACTGGGAGATCGAATATATACCCTGTGACAGTTGGGAAGATGCTTTAACCCAATTAAAAGACAAGCAGGTAGATTTGGTAGGTTCTGCCCAATACTCTGCTGAACGGGCCAAAATCTATGATTATGCAGATTTATCCAGTGGATATACCTTTGGTGTTATCTCTACAAATCCAGATGTTACCATTGCCTATGAAGATTTTGCAGCTATGCGGCACATCACTTTTGGTATCGTCAAAAGCTATGTTCGCAAAAATGAATTTCTGGAATATTTATCTGATAAAGGTATAACCAATCCAAATATCATAGAATATGAAACTACCGCCGAACTGCAGCAGGCTTTGGATAATGGCTCTGTAGATGCTTTTGTACATACATTAACGGAAGTAAAAGAAGGCAACCGGGTAATTGGCCGATTTGCACCAAGCCCCTTTTATTATATCACCTACAAAGGAAACACTAATATTCTTCGAGAGCTGAATCAGGCAATTGCTGATTTGAAACTGGATTCTCCGGAACTAGAATCTGAGCTTATGAACGAATTTTTTCATAGCCGTTTAGATAAGACCTCTCTACTTACCACTGCTGAAAAGGCTTATATTGAAGCAAAGCAGACTATCACGGTGGGCTATTTGGATGGGTATTATCCATTTTCCTATGAAAAAGACGGCATATTCTGCGGTTTAGCCAGAGAAATGCTGCAGGCAAGCTTAGAAAGTACTGGCTTAAAGCCCAAATACCAAAAATTTCAAACAGAACAGGAAGCTTCTGCCGCACTTTCTGCCGGAGATATCTCTCTGCTTTGCTATTATATCTGTACAGACCCGGAAAATACGACATATTCCCTTTATAACTATGCAGAGATTCCATTAGTACTGGTACGCAGCAAAAACAAGTCCTTAAAAATTACAGATACTCTTGTAACCACAAAAGAATTTGAAAAACATGCCACCGATTTTCTGAATAACCCCAATGCAGATTTAATTATATGCAGCAGCCAGCAGGAATGCTTAAGTATGCTAAATGAAGGAAAAGCCGATGCCGCCTTGTGTGGAGGGTATCTGACAGAACACCTTTTACGAACTAAAATGCAGTATACCAATCTGGAAATTACAACAGTAATCAATGCAGAACAACTGGTATATATGGCTTTAACGCCGGATGCTCCTACTTCTCTAAAAGAGATTTTATCCAAAACACTTTTTACTATTACTGCTAAGGATATCAACGAACACATGCTGCGGGAAAATGTTTATCCACTGATAAATCTACAGCAGCTTGCCTATTATTACAGTATTCCTTTGATGTGTCTGCTGTTAATCATCCTGATTGTCATCATCATCGTGATTCACCACATGATTCAGGACAGCCGCAAGATTCAAAAGCTTTTGTATAAAGACACCTCCTTTGATATCTGGAACTTAAATTACCTGATTTACTGGGGTGAGCATAAGCTATTGCCAGAACAAAACAAAAATTATGCTCTGGTAAGCTTAAATATTTCCCAATTCCGCCGTTTTAATATTATCTATGGCTGGAATTCCGGTGAAAAACTTTTAGAAACCATAACTAATACCATAAAAGAAGCAGCAGACAAAAAGACCGAAATCTGCGCCAGAAGCCAGAGTGACCGTTTTGTACTTCTGCTGCAATACGAGGATTGGGATACATTTTTACTTCGTTTGAAAAAGCTGCAAAAAACACTAGAAGAGAAAATTTTTCTTACAACAGAAAACCATATGCAATCCCAGCTAGGTGTCTATCCGATACCCAAAAACAAAGCAGATTTGCGGCTTGCCACCGATTATGCCAATCAGGCTTTAGAGGTCATCAGCAATAGCGGTGACAGTTTAAAAATATACGATGCACCATTTGAAGCTATGTTAAAGGAACGACATGAGCGGGAAAAGGTTTTAGAAGCTGCTGATATATGGTCTGACTTTGTGGTGTACTATCAGAGTAAAGTGGATATTCGTACAGATAAAATCGTAGGTGCAGAAGCTTTAGTTCGTTTTAAAGACCCTACTGCAAATGGTACTATTCGTGCACCGGGATATTTTATCTCCTATTATGAATCCACCGGAAAAGTGGTAGAATTAGACTTTTTTGTCTTAGATTCTACCTGTAAGATGCTTCGGAGAAGATTAGATGCTAAAAAGCCTGTAGTTCCGATTTCCTGCAACTTTTCAAGAATGCATTTTATTAAACCAGACTTTTCTGACCACTTTGAATCTACATTGAAAAAATATTCTATTTCTAAGGAGCTTATCGAAGTGGAAATTACAGAAACCTTAGTTGTGGAAGAATTACAGCAACAGGCAATTAAGAGAACCATCGACATCCTAAGAGAACGAGGCGTAAAGCTTTCCATTGATGATTTCGGTGCAGGCTATTCTTCTCTTGGTGTATTTGAACAGATTCCTGCTTCTGTTGTAAAATTAGACCGTTCCTTCCTCTTAAATCAGGAAAACAAGGACAGACAGGTCAAAATCATGCGCGGTATTGTAAAGATGGCAGAGGATTTAAATGCCCAAGTCGTATGTGAAGGTGTAGAGAATATGGATGATGTCAATTTGATGAAAGAAATCCATGCTTATATAGCACAAGGCTATTTCTATTCCAAGCCTGTTTCCGAACCGGAATTTGAAGAAAAACTAGATAACAATTAAAAGCAAAAATGTCTGCTGTCAAATTTTTACCCATTTGACAACAGACATTTTCCTTATAATTTTACCAATATCCTATCATGATGTACCGCCGGCAAAAACTTTTCAAATACATCTTTGCATTTTAACCGCAGACTGCTGGTATTGATACATGGATGACAGCCAAAATATTCATCCTTTAACAAATCCTCATCCACTAAAAGCTGTACATGATTTTCCTTATCATTCATAAGTCCCAAGACACTGACTGATCCCGGTGTAATGTCTAAATATTTTTCCATATCATCCGAATCCGCAAAGGATAATCTGGCACTGCCAATCTGAGAAGTAATATCCTTCGTCTTAAACTTCTTTTCCCCTAAAATCATCAATAAATAAAACTGTGTCTTCTGGCGATTGCATAAAAATAAATTTTTACAAATGGCTGCATTTAAGACCCTGTCAATTTCCTCACAGGCTTCCATAGTATTTGCCTCTTCATGGTCTATTCTCTCATACTCTATACCAAGCTCGTCTAGCAAATCATATACCCTTACTTCTTTTTCAAGGCGATTGTCTATATCGAATGGTCTGCCTTTTACTAATTCCATTTTCTTTTCCTCATTTCTTAAAATTCAATCCCCTCTCTTGCAGAAAGTCCATGATCAAAGGGATGTTTGATTTTCTTCATTTCTGTAATATAATCTGCCTTTTTTACAAAGGCTTCTGCCGGTTTTCGCCCTGTCATAATAATTTCTGCAAGCTTTCCATACTTGTCTAAAAAATCTGCTACTTTTTCCACATCTACCATGTTCGTTGCACCAGCATCACAAATTTCATCCAATATGACCATATCATATGCCTTTAGGCGCATTTTTTCTTCAATTTGTTCCCAATAGTCTCTATAATATGCCATAGCTTCTTTGGTTGTATTTTCATCCATTTGAAAAGTAAACCCAAACTCTTTGTCCGCAAGCAGGCAATCCACGCCTGATAAGGTTTTAAGCAGATTGCATTCTCCTGATGAACCATCCTTTAAAAACTGACAAAACAAAACTCTTTTTCCTATGCCTGCACAACGAATCGCACTTCCTACTGCTCCGGTCGTTTTACCTTTTCCGTCTCCTGTATAAATCTGAATCATGAATATCTCACTTCCTCTAATACTCTTTCCTGTATAGTATCCAAAATTTCTTTCAGCCGTTCTTCTTTGCCTGCCAATGGAACAAAACCGCCTGCCATTGCTGCATGACCGCCTCCATTGCCAAATCCCTTTAAAGCCTTACTGATAATTCTGCCGGCATCATAACCGCCCTCACTTCGAACCGATAGCTTAATGCCATTTTTTTGTATCGCATAGACAACGGAAAACTCCACCTCTACTACCGCTAACATAAAATCTGATACACTAGCAATCAATGCTTCCGGACAATTTTCTCCCACAGACGCAAAACTTACTTTGTCATATACACGGATACTTTCAATAGCTTTAGAATACGCAGCTAAATCATCAAAATAAATTTCTGCATTTTCCAATTTTTGAATAAGCTCTCCGTCACTGATATCATGCATACGATAAAGCATTTCAATATCCGACTTATTTACACCTCGAGAAAGCTTATCTGTATCACTGCGGATAGCATAGGTCAGTGCTGTTGCTATCCTTTCATCCATAGGAATCGCATTTTCAAAATAGTACTGAGCAATAATCGTCGCACAAGCGCCTATTTCCGGTCGAATATCTGTATATCGGTATTCTGGCTTTTCAAATATCGGATGATGGTCTATGCAGATAATTTCCATGCCTGTCATATCAATAATATTAGAATTTCCTTTTTGTGCATCTACTAAAATAACTTCATCATCGTCACATAAATCCTCTGTAATATCCT
>JAGALK010000104.1 GCA_017625255.1 Lachnospiraceae bacterium | reverse complement strand
GGGTGTAAGATTTGCTAAATATTCTTATAAAGGATATTGGTAACGGACGCGTCGGCTCAAACCGCCCTCCATGGCGGTTTCGCCTAAAATTGCCATCCGTGGCAATTTTCCGCTGATACTTAAAAGAATATTAAGCAAATCTAACACCCTCCCAAAGTCATCTGACCACACTACACAACTATCAAAAACCGGACGGAAACCTTACACAGACTACATCTGTCGTCCGTTTCACGACGACATTCCAGGATATCATTTAATCGCTAAATTGGAATCCGGTTCACAAACCTTGCAAGGCTCATACCCTTTCTGTTTTGCCTCTTCTAAAGAAATTTCTATATCACTATCCTTCAAATGCTTACATCCATCTACATGATACTTCGTACCAGAAGCTGTGATATGCACAATATTATCCGCTATTTCATCATTCTTTCCACTTTCCGTATAATCCAAATCTTCCTTGTCCACATCACCTGCCTGTAAGACACTCCCCTTTGCCTCACCGCTTGTCCAACTTTCACTAGGACTACTGTTAAAGGTAATCGCTTCTCCATCGGAAACAGCCACAATACTTCCCTGTTCATCGGTACGAAAAACCTCTATTCCCTGCATTCTAAGACGGTTTAGCACCTCCGCAGAAGGATGACCATATTTATTATCCTCCCCAACACTAATCATCGCATACTTTGGATTCACCGCCTGCAAAAACTCTTCACTTGTCGAGGTTTTACTGCCATGATGCCCGATTTTATAAACATCCGCCTCTATATCTCTGCCTGTAGATAATATATCCTTTTCCTCTTCTTCTCCAGCATCTCCGGCAAACAAGAAGCTGTTATCTCCATGCTCTAAATGGATTACAATCGAATTATCATTTGAATCCTCTCCAAGGATTATAGGTCCTTCAATCGTAAATTCTGCACTTCCTAAAGCATATTCTTCTCCGGCACTAGGTACTGTCATTTCATATCCTTTATATGCCATGGCATCCAATACATCCCGATAGGTATCAGTATCCCGTTCTTCTCCTGTCAGAAAAATCGTATGACAGTCAAATTTTGTAATAACAACATCCAATCCACCTACATGATCTGCATCAGGATGAGTTCCAATGACATATTCTAATTCTGATATATCCTGCATTCTCAGATACTGCTGCACAGCAGTACCCTTACTGTTATCTCCGGCATCAATTAACATACTCTCCCCATCACAGGTAATGAGTGTAGCATCTCCCTGTCCAACATCTATAAAATGTACCTCTAATTTGGAGTCTTTTGTTCCTGCCAGACTTTCCGATTCATTGCTTTTTGTTAAATTTCCCTCTTCTGAAAGAGGACTCTCCTCTACAGCCGGCGTACAGGCTGTAAAGAATAGTACAACCGTTATTAAAAACGCCAGTAATCTTCTGTTCTTTTTCATGTTCTTTTTCTCCTGTCGTCTTTTTTACTTTTCTATTTCCTGTATAATCTCTTTTAAAGTTTTTGCAGAAGCCCTTAATTTCTCCTGCTCCTCGCAATTTAAAGTAATTGGCACTTTTGTTTCTATTCCGTTTTTGCCTACAATAGCCGGCATACTCAAGACTACATCTTCTATACCATATTCTCCATGCATCATGGAAGAAACAGGTAAAATAGACTTTTCATCCCGAATGATAACTTCACAAATGCGTTTTACTGCCATGGCGATACCATAATAAGTTGCGTGTTTTTTAGTAATTATATCATACGCACTGTTTTTTACCGTTTCTGCAATTTTTTGTGTATTTTCATCATGGGCATAGTGACCCCGCATTTCACAAAATTCACTAATTTCAATTCCTGAAATATTTGCACTGCTCCATGCCGCAATTTCACTATCTCCATGCTCACCGATAATGAATGCATGCACACTCCTGCTGTCTACAGAAAGATGCTCACTTAACTCATATTTTAATCTTGCCGTATCTAACACTGTTCCTGAACCTATGACACGATTTTCTGCAAACCCAGAAAGCTTCAATGCCGTATAGGTTAATATATCTACCGGATTAGATACAACTAATAATATACCCTGACAATTTCTTTTTGCAATTTCCGGAATAATAGCTTCAAAAATCTTTACATTTTTGTGTACTAAATCCAAACGGGTTTCATCAGGTTTTTGATTTGCACCTGCTGTAATAACAATAATTGCCGCATCAACAATATCATCATAAGTTCCTGCATAGATTTTCATATGTCTTGCAAAAGGAATTCCATGACTGATATCCATAGCCTCACCTTCTGCTTTGGCATGGTCTGCATCAATCAATACCATTTCAGAAAAAAGTCCGCTCTGCATCAGACTAAACGCAGAAGCTGAACCTACAAATCCACAGCCAATCATCGCCACTTTTCGTAAATTTACCTGTTTTATTTCATCGCTGTAACTCATAATCAACACCTCCTAATGCTATTAGGATACGCTGATTACTTTATGAATATACTCCGATTTCAAGTCTTACCTGTTTCTTCAGCGCTTCTATAGTCTCTCTGTCCGGTGACTTTGTACCGGCTGTAGTGACCGCACCTGCAGAAGCAGCCATTGCCAATCGCACCGTTTCTTCCAAAGTAAAATCCTGCTGCCTTGCATAGACCAATGCTGCCACCATAGCATCTCCTGCTCCTACTGTAGAATGTACTTCTACATCTATGGCACAACAACGAATCACCTGACTTTTAGTAACAAACAGTGCACCTTTACTGCCTCTAGAAACTGCAACAAGCTCTGCTTTATTTTCTATTAGTTTTCTTGCCAATTCTACAAGTTCTGCCTCTTCTATGTGAATATCCTTTCCAAAATATTCTGCCAATTCCACATGATTTGGCTTTAACATATCAGGACAAGCCTTTATCGCTTCCTTTAAAAGCTCTCCATCCGCATCCACAAAAACTTTTGCACCTTTTTCTCTTACTGCTGCTGTCAGCCTGCCATAAATAGAAGTATCCACTCCCTTTGGAATACTTCCTGCAAAAACAAACAGACTATCCTCATTTGCATAGCCTGTAAGTTTTTCCACTAATTCTTCTATTTTTTCCTGCGGAATCCACATTCCCTGTTCGTTTATCTCTGTGAGAGTTCCGTCCTTTTCCATGATTTTCATATTGGTACGGGTAATACCATCTACCATCACAAAATCACTGGCAATATTTTCTTCTTGTAAACATGCAAGAATTTTTTCACTTCCATTCTTTCCAAGAAAACCGGTAGCAAGCGTCTTTCCACCTAGGGCATGGATAGTCTTTGAGACATTGATTCCCTTGCCGCCGGCATCCGTTAATGGATTTTCAATACGATTAAGACCTCCGGCATAAAATTTATCTACCATTATCGTCTTATCAATTGCCGGATTCATTGTCACAGTTATAATCATAAACTATCACTTTCTTTCATATATGCTTCGTATTTTTCCATATTTTTTGCAAGATATGCTGCATGATTTTGCATTTTTTCCTTTTGCTTAATCGACAATTCATCCAAACTGCTTAAATGCATATACGCCTGCTGCTTATTCCTATATTGAATTAAAAACAACTTGCGCTCATATTCTTCTATAACCTCTTCTTTTCGCATATTATCTTCCTGATTCTGTAATACACACCAAATGATTTCAGCTAAAATCTGCGCATCTTCTAAAGGGTCAAAATCATGTATAAAATCAAGATGACAAATATATGCATATTTTTCCAGACTAATGTCATGCTTCATAGAAAGCTGCCGGTTTAGCCACTGTATAGCATCACAAAAATTCCAGTCCTCTAAACTTTCGGTTACAAATTTTTTCAATAAGGTTTCATCCTGTTTACCAAAAGATACATACAACTTTGGCTGATACTTTTCATGTTCTTCTAACAATTCTTCTGTAACCGTTTTCATGGATTTTCCATAATCCTTTAGAATTCTTCTGGTATATCCTATGTTGTCTAACTGTTCCTTCCATAGCTCCATCTCATCACTGTACCAGATTAAGCTATAGTAGGAGCCAATTTCTTTGCCTTTACAGCGATAACTGACTCCTATGGCAATAGGAACATTATGACGACTGATTCGCTCATTGCAAAACTCTAAATCAAAATATGCCGTTATTGTATCTTCTGTAATATTAAAAATTTCTGTTTTTACTGACATTTTATCACTTCAATTCTTTTACCTCGCACAAACCGGAAACCTCTTTGCTATAAACAAATTTCACCGTATCTCCCTGTGCGTATTTTATAATTTCTACTAATGCATCATCCGATACATTAACATCAAAAATTTCCTCTGACTGCTCTAAACAGATGTAATAATGGGTATTTCCTTCAATAACAACCGGTGATATAGAAGCTATCTTTCCACGAATTTCTTTATACAACGATGCATCTTCACTCTTGGTAATTCCATTTGTGTTCAATAGCTCAATATAAGCCTTTTCACACTCCTGTACCGTATCACCGATAGCAACCCACTGGTATTTCTGCACATTCACCATGGCATACTTCTTTACCAATCCTGCGCCATCCTTTAACGCCATAAAATAAGTCGGTTCTCCGGAAATATTTAATAATAACGGAAATGCCGCCTGATAACCTAAGTTCTGCACCTGACCTTCTGCAGAAGACATAGCAGAATCTTCAATAGCTCCCTCGACCTTATAATACTTTGTCTCCATGGTTCGCTGATTCATCAATACAAAACCTACATTAGACTGATCTCCGCTGACAGAGGTTACACCGGTATATACCCACACATCATCCTCTAAAGCAATGTAATTATATCCATTTGTCGCCTGCAAGCAATCTTTCTGACCTAAAACACTATTCAAAAATCCATGCTTTAAGCTGCCATGATAGTTGTACAAGGTGGTAAGCAATTCTGCTGAATACACCTTATCTATCCAGCTTGGCACATCCTCAACCGCATAATCCGTACATTCTCCCGTCACTGCATTACAGAGTACCACATGACCTACAGTCTGACCACCAAAAAGTCCAATATTAAATTTCTTGACCGGGCATACCCAGTAAGGAATTCCTTCATCATCAATTTCAAAGAAAATCTGATCATCAAAAATATAGGTTGGGAAATTGAACCTTAAATGACGGTAAATATTGCGGTTAAAGTATTCAGACTTTGAATAACGGATACCTTCCTCTAATTTCACACATTCGGTATTCTGCGTTGCCATATCAATACGAATATAAGCCGGAATACCATCACTTTGATTCGTCAGCCACTTTATTCCATTGGCATATACTAATGGTGTCACTCTTACCGGAGTATCCTGATAATTAATCTGGGTATAATCACTTCCCACTTCAAACTGGGATACCATATCTACCATACTTCCCATTTTTCTATTTCCTAAAAGCTCTGCTGAACTCTTATCTAAAATCGGAATGGTATCATAACTGATTTCTTTGATATCTTTAGCAAAATCTCCATCTTCTACCTTTAAAAGCTGTTGATATTTTGCCGCATTGACAATGGGTGAGGACAAAATTGTTCCGCCTAAGTATACAAGCAATACCAATAATAAAAGTCCGATTCCCGCTTTTAACAGCTTCGACTCCTTAATAACCGCTTTTAAATCCATGTTTTTCCCATAACGGTTAAATTCCTTTTTTGCCTTGACAGCAATAATCACCACCATTGCAAATACAATGATAAACATTAACGCTGCCCAAAATCCGTTGGCATGGATATTAATCGCCGGCAATGTAATATAATAATACACAAAAAGTCCTAATGCCAAAATCAGTAACAAAATCAATTTTGCAAGAAATTTTTTCATGCTTCATTCTCCTCTCTTTTTGCATTTTCTAAGATCCAGTCTGCAACTTCCTTCGATACATCATCCAACAGATATTTTTTTCCGCTGTTTGTTTCTTTATGTTCTTCTAACAGCCTTTTCGTGGATTCTGTTACTTCTTCTTCTAATTCTCTGGCAGAAATTAACAGACAACCCTGACCTCTGATAATAATCTGCTCTAACCCATCAGATGTGGCTACTGTGATTTTATATTTCCTGCCATTTTCATGGGCAAATTTCTCGATATAAGCATCTGCAGTTTCTGCTTCCTTTGTATACACCACATGAATATTGTGATAATCAAAGATTTCTGTTTTGTGTCCTGTCACGCGGTACGCATCAAATACCACAATTACCTGACACTTTTTCATCCCCTGATAATTACAAAGGATATCCATAAGCTTTCCCTTTGCCCCGTCCATATTGATATCAGAAAGTTCTTTTAACTCTTTCCATGCAAAGATAATATTGTAACCATCTACTAACAGATATTCTTCCTTTGGTTCTGCCTTTTTTGTCGGAGCACGATAAGTATTTTCCGGTGCTGCCATAATTCGTCTCGTACTCATATAATGCTTTTTCGGCTGGGATTTATCCCGCTTATTGGCACTATAGGTCTTTTCTAAAATGGCATCGACCTCTTCTACAGCAAGCCATTCCTCTCTTTCATAGGATGCCTCCCTTATGGAACTCTGCTGTACTTCTGCTCCTTTGCGGCTTTTCAGACAGCTTTCCACATGCATATATTCTAATACCTTGTCCCACTCCACTAAATATCCTGCACCATGAGCACAAAATACGGAGCCTGTAGGATTTGCCAAATCTCTTTCGGAATCATAGCCTATTTCTGCAATAACCTCTTCTTGATTATGACACGGAAAATATCCCCCATAACTTAGGAATAGCCTTCCCTCGCCTCTGGTATATGCAGTTACCTCCCTTGCATATTCCTGCATGGCAGCAACCGGTGCACGACCTTTTAAAACAGCCGTTCCTTCCTCATGCATTGGTCCTTCCATAGTTCCATGCATCTTTTCAATATCCATCATAGCTCTTCCTACCATATTTTCCGGTATTTCCAAAATATATGTATACCATGGCTCTAAAAGCACCGACTCTGCCTGTTTTAAGCCTTGTCTGACTGCCCGGTAGGTTGCCTGACGAAAATCTCCGCCTTCTGTATGCTTTAGATGTGCTCTTCCACCTATAAGGGTAATCTTCATATCCGTAATCACAGAACCAGTCAATACACCTATATGTTCTTTTTCCTGTAAATGGGTCAAAATCAATCTCTGCCAGTTCTTATCTAATACATCCTCACTGCAATCGGCGGCAAATACCATGCCGCTTCCTGCTTCTCCCGGCTCAAGCAAAAGATGTGTTTCTGCATAATGCCGCAATGGTTCAAAATGCCCTACACCTTCCACGCAATTAGCAATGGTTTCCTTGTAGACAATTTTTCCGGTTCCAAAAGAAACCATCAGACCAAATCTGTCGGCAATCTGGCGTTTTAATACTTCGATTTGTACTTCGCCCATTACCTGTACCAAAATTTCCTGATGCACCTCATTCCAGACAATATGAAGCTCTGGTTCTTCCTCTTCTAACTGTCTTAATTTAGGCAATGCCAACGGTGCATCATAACCCTCCGGCAATATAATCTGGTAGGTTAATACAGGCTCTAATACCGGCAGTTGTTCGCCCTTTTCACAGCCAAGTCCCTCTCCTGCCTGTGTTTTTGTAAGTCCTGTAACCGCACAGACCTCTCCTGCCGTAACTTCCTCTACAGAAGTAAACTTTTCTCCTGAATAAATGCGAATCTGGTTGACTTTTTCTCCCTTGCCCTTTAAAATATCACGAACCTTTAATTTTCCGCCCGTAATTTTCAAATAAGACAAACGATTTCCCTGAGCATCTCTTCCAATCTTAAATACTCTTGCACCAAATTCCTGCGGATAGGTAAATGCTGTTGTATAGTTTTCAATTCCCTGTAAAAATTCCTCTACTCCCGTCATTTTAAGTGCCGACCCAAAATATACAGGAAATAGCTTTCTTTCTAAAATCAGGCTGCGAATTTTATCGTCTTCTATACTTTCATTCTCTAAAAACTGTTCCAAAGCCTCTTCATCACAGGTTGCTACATTTTCGTAAAATGCTGCAGTTTTCTCCACATCAAATGTCACACAACTATCGGAAAGCTCCTGTTTTAGCTCGTCTTCTAATTTTTCCCTATCTGTCCCATTCTGATCCATTTTATTGACAAATAAAAATACAGGAACATGATATCTTTGTAAAAGACTCCAAAGTGTACGGGTATGCCCCTGTACACCATCAGCCCCACTGACCACTAAAATTGCATAATCAAGCACCTGTAATGTGCGCTCCATTTCCGCGGAAAAATCCACATGCCCGGGAGTATCCAAAAGGGTAATGTGCATATTTGGCAATTCAATAACTGCCTGTTTGGAAAATATTGTAATTCCCCTTTCCCGTTCCTGTGTATCCGTATCTAAAAAGGTATTCTGCTTATCTACCCTGCCCATTTCCCGAAGCATTCCTCCTGCATAGAGCAAACCTTCGGATAGTGTGGTTTTGCCCGCATCTACATGGGCTAATATGCCAATACTACAATTCCGTTTCATCTATCTGTTCCTGCTTTTTCTTATATATATTTTTTTTCAAACTGTGACGCGCTCATTGGCTCATCATAGAAATATCCCTGAACCTGCTGAATCTTCATGCGAGAAAGAACCTCAAACTGTTCTCTTTCTTCAACGCCCTCTACACATACCTTTACACCAATTGTTGCCGCTAGTTCTGCTACCATTTTTACAAAAGATTCTGAAAATTCATCCTTTCCAATATCCTGAATAAAGCAACGGTCAATTTTAATAATATCCAACGGCATTTCCCGAATATGATTCAAAGAAGAATATCCTGTTCCAAAATCATCCATTGCCACCTGCACGCCCAAATCCTTAATCTGTGCCAAAATCTGCTTCATGCGTGCCATATCATTGACAGCAAGGCTTTCGGTTACTTCCAAAACTAAATTTTCCGGACAGATACGCACTTCTCTGATTACCTTTTCTACTTTTTTTACAATATCATTCTGCAAAAGCTGTACAACGGACAAATTCACATTAAGCTGGTAATTTGGATGCCCCATATCATTCCATCTCTTTAACCGCTTACAGGCTTCCATCAGTACAAATTCACCAATCGGATTAATTAGTCCTAAATACTCTGCCAACGGAATAAACTCAGAAGGTGATACAAAGCCCATACCATCTAATTTCCAGCGAACCAATGCCTCCGCACCCTGACAGACACCATCCACACCCATAATCGGCTGAAAATATACTTCGAACTCACGACTGGCATCTCTGGCTGCATCCCGCATTTTTTTGCCTAAATCCAATCGCTTAAAGGAAATGGATTCTACTGCATCATTATAATATTCTATACGGTTCTTTCCTGTCTTTTTCGCTTCATATAAAGCAATATCTGCCTTTTTAATCAGCTCATCACCAGTGTCTCCATCCTCTGGAAAACGGGCAATTCCCATACTCATGGTACAATAATAGTCTGCACCCTTTAAGAACCATGGTTTTGAAAAAATACTGCAAATATCGTCTAAAATAGTTTTCAACATCGTATACTGAGAATATGGTACGATAATAATAAACTCATCCCCACCCATACGATAACAGGTATTCTCAATGCCTGTTATTCTTTGCAGACTATGAGAAATTGAACGCAATAATGCATCCCCATACTGATGTCCAAGACCATCATTGATATGCTTGAAATCGTCTAAATCCATATATAATAAAGCACCCTGACCACCAAACTCCTTCGTTTGCTGTATAAAATGCCCCAAATCCTGCTCACAACGCATACGATTGTATAGACCGGTCAAAAAATCATTATTTACCTGTCGTTCAATTTTTTGCTGATAATTCTTCTTATCTGTTACTTCATAAATAGTATATAAAGTCACTTTTCTTCCATCTACCCAGGAAATGGATGAATGAAATACATCAAACCAACGGTTATTTTCATTAACATAAAATTCTGTATGCCCACAACCGCTTTTTAAGAGATTCTCCAATTCCTGTGCTTTATCCTTGTCCCGAAAATGATGACGAAAATACTGATTCGTATATAAGCATTTCTGAGTCATAGAATCGTATACATATATTCCACAACCCACATTTTCAATAATTGCTTCCAGAGAAGTATAAGAGCCTGCAAGAGAATTCTGCGTAATCCGTTTATTCAGCGCACTTTGCAGAATACACCGAATATCCTCCAGAAAAGAACTATTTCTATCTAATGCTTCCTTTGCATCATAAAATGCAATATACATAGTCACCTGTCCATTTACTTTCAATGGCAGATATGCATCCTTGTCTGTAATCAGACAGGATTCTTTTGGAAACTCCAAATTTTCTGTATCACCAAATATTTTTTCTGCATTTCCTGTATGACAAAGAATTTTCCATTTTTCTCCCTTTTGGTCCTTTTGTTTTAAGGAAGCTCCTGAAAAATTTAAAACTAAACAGACTTTATTTAAGATTTCTTCTGAAATCACTGTAAAGCTTTTATCTTCATCTAACATTCTGACAATATCTGCCAGCATTTTATATCGTTCCAGTTCCTTTTGTAAAATTTCTTCTGTAACTGACATACCTATTTCTCCCTTAGTCCGATAATATACAATGCAAACTGATCCTTTTTTCGAATGATATATTCCTGCTGCAGCCGTAATTTCGGATGCAAACGAAGCTGTTTTTTTATAAAACCGGTTTCATTAGAATATAGAATTAATACCCCTTTTGGTGCTAACAATTCTTCTGATTTTCTAAAAAACGCTTCATAGAACATATCCTGCTCTTCTTTGGTTTTCTTCCCCCGAACCGGCATATTTGCAATAATTTCATCAAACAAATATCCATGCTTAAAATCCAGATAATCCCTGTGAATAAAGTTCACATGCATTCCAGCCAACTCGCAATTAACTTTTGCTTTTTCAATTGCTTCTCCAAAAATATCTATACCATAAATTTCTCTTGCCGGAAGTAATTTATGCCTTTCTGCCAACATTGTTCCCACGCCGCAGCATGGATCTAAAATCTGTGCTCTCTCTTTTAAATATGGTTTTGCCAACTGCATCAACATAGCAGCAGAGGAAGGATGTATAGAAGCTGCTATCGTTTCTTTACGATAATCGAACCTATCCATCGGTATAGTATTCATTTTAAGAAAGGCTCTAAACTCCCCTTCTTTATTTGCAAGAATACGAATTTCAAATTCATACTGTTCTGTAGAATTTAGCAGTTGTCTGTTACTGCCCTCTTCAATGGCAAAAGCAGCCTTCTTTGTATAACGGCTTCTTTCCTCTAAGTCCATACCATTTCGTAATTCCATACGAAAATAAAACGGCTCATCCTCTTTATGACATTTTTTCAAAAGAGGAAGTAAATTAGAAGCTGCCAATGCTTTTCCTAAAAGCTCCGGTTTATCCTTCTTCGTAATCGTCTGTCCTAATTTAATCGGAAACAATAATTCACGAAATGTACGAATCTGCGTTATCTGCCGCAAATCGTCTATCCATGCAGTTACTCCTATGGAAGATAAGGCTATACGATAGGCAAGATGTTTTTCCTGCAATTCCTTTGCTGTAATTTCTCTATAATCCGGATTAGTTGTCAAAATTACTGTAACCTTTTCATTCCATCCGGTAAAAGTATGACTACTGTCTTTCCCTTCGTCCCTCAAAATCTTTTCTAATGCCCGTAATTCTTCCTGTATATGCTTCTTTTCATTTTCCTGTGGCATAACTGCACACAATGCATCATATCTTTCTTTTAATTCACTCAGATAAGGATACGCATTTGTATTCCCTAAGGCTTTCAGTAATATACTTCTCACAAACAAAGTATCCTCTACCTGATACGCTTCATATAAAGCCTTTGCTGTATTTTCAAGCTGCAAATCTCCCAATAAGGCTGCTGCATTTTTTCGTACCTTAGGGTCGTCATCACTTAAAAGAGAGAGCAGAATATCTCCCTCTCCTATAAGCTCTCGTAATTCTTTTTGCTTGTCCGATTCTTTTATTGCTGCGCGAAGTTCACTTAATGCCTTACGCACATCTTCTTTTTGTTCTATTTGTTTTAAAAAAGATTTTATCATATCCTTATCCTTCTGTATCTGCTTATCCATGCACATTATCTTTTATTGTACTTTATTCCTTTTATTTTGGCAAGATTTAACCATAGAAACCTATACCAATAATCCCTGAATTACCTCATGTACTGTGGATATTTTATCGATTTTTCCTACATTTGCTCCACAAAACATCAATCCATGCTCCACATCCCCTTGTACTGCCTTAATTAATGCCTCTGTAATACAATAAGGAATCTGTGCCGGATTACATTTAGCCAGACACCCATAGCATTTATGAATTTTTACCTGTCCTTTTGCAACCTGCTCTAAAAACTCATTTTTTAATGCTCTTCCCGGCATTCCTACAGGGCTCTTTATAATAGTCACATCCGATGCCTTTGCCTGTACATAAGCCTCCTTATATGCCTGTGAAGCATCACACTCTCTTGTTGCTACAAGTTTTGATGCCACCTGAACACCATCTGCTCCTAATTCTATCGCATGTGCCACATCCTCTTTAGAAAAAATACCTCCTGCTACAATTACAGGAATCTTTTTTCCAAATTTCTTTCCATATTCTTTTACAGTATCGATAATCCGCTTAATTTCAAAATCATAGTCCATTTCCTTTTCTGCTTCTAGTTCTTCTTTAGAAAAACCTAAATGACCACCCGCTTTTGGTCCTTCAATCACCACAAAATCCGCTGTTCTGTGATATTTTCTATCCCACATTTTTAAAATAACACCTGCTGCCTTCTGGGTAGATACTATTGGTGCAATTGCCGTATCCGACCCCTCAACCAACTCCGGCAAAGTAACCGGCAGTCCTGCCCCGGAAATAATGACATCAGCTCCAGCTTTTACAGAAGCCTTTACATGCTCCGCATAATCCCTTAATGCCACCATAATATTTACTCCTACAAGTCCGTCTCTTGCCTGCGCCTTTGCCAGCTTTATATGTTTTTCAATTGCTCGTATATTGCAACTCTTTTGATCCTTTTCAAATCCCTCTTCATCATATCCTATCTGTGCAGTAGAAATTACGCCGATTCCTCCTTCAGCAGCAACAGCACCAGCTAACCTGGAACGACTCACACCTACACCCATTCCACCTTGAATAATCGGCAGCTTTGCTGTTTTATTGCCAATTTTTAATTCTTTCATCATGCTTTATTTCCTCACTTACTTTATTTAGATAGATTTAAAAAAAAGAGACTAATCTACTTCGATTAGCCTCTGTAAGTAGCGGAAGGGAGATTTGAACTCTCGACACCACGGGTATGAACCGTGTGCTCTAGCCAACTGAGCTATTCCGCCATATATGAATGGGACCTACAGGGCTCGAACCTGTGACCCTCTGCTTGTAAGGCAGATGCTCTCCCAGCTGAGCTAAGATCCCATATTGGACAGGTCATATCTGACCTGCCCTGTCATTATATGATTTTTTGTATAAAAAGTCAAGCCTTTTTTTATTTTTTACCAATTTTTTATGCCAATGCTGCTGTAATAATTGCCATAGAATATACTTCTGCTGCATTACATCCACGGGAAAGATCATTGATTGGTGCATTCAAGCCCAATAAAATAGGACCATATGCTTCAAATCCACCTAAACGCTGTGCGATTTTGTATCCGATATTTCCAGCATTGATATCCGGGAAAATAAAGGTATTGGCATGTCCTGCAACTGCTGAATCCGGGCATTTTGTGCGGGCAACTCTTGGAGATACTGCCGCATCAAACTGCATTTCACCTTCAATATCTAATTCAGGTGCTCTTAATTTTGCTTTTGCTGCCGCATTGCGCATCTTATCTACATCCTCACCGCTTCCGGAACCAAATGTAGAATAGCTCAAAAATGCCACTTTAGGATCTACACCAAATAATTTTGCACAGTCTGCTGCTTCTGTTGCAATTTCTGCCAATTCATCCTCTGTTGGATGAATATTAATCGCACAATCTGCCATAGCAAGAACTTCATTTTCTCCGGTTGCTCTTGCACGAACCATGATAAATACAGAAGATACAATACTATTTCCCGGTTTTGTCTTAATTAACTGTAACGCAGGACGAACAGTATCTGCTGTTGAATAAGTAGCTCCTCCTAATAAGGCATCTGCTAATCCCATCTTTACCAACATAGTTCCAAAGTAATTTGCCTGTGATAATACTTTTGCTGCCTGTTCAGGTGTCACACCTTTACTTTTACGAAGCTCACAGAACAGTTCAATCATTTCATCCATTCTGTCAAACTTCAACGGATCAATAATCTCTGCTCCACGAATGTTATATCCACACTCTTCTGAAGCTGCCATAATTTCATCAACATTTCCCACCAAAATCGGGCTCAAAAAGTTACTTGCCAACAAACGGGAAGCTGCCTCTAAAATACGAGGGTCTGTTCCTTCTGTAAATACGATTTTTTTCGGGCTTTTTTTCAAAATTGCAATTAAATCTCCAAATCCTTGCATATCTATCTTCTCCTATTCTGTTAGTTGTTCCTAATTAATATTGTATACCCTTTTTTTGAAAAAGCAAGGCTATATTCGCTTGCACTAAAAAAAATCCAAAGTGTATACAGTATTCAATCTTACCCCAATAACCTTTCTACCAGTCGAACACAATCCGCAGCATCTTTGGAATAACCATCTGCACCAATTTCCTCTGCAAAACTCTCTGTGGTTGCAGCTCCTCCAATCACGATTTTACTATTGCAGCCCATTTCTTTTGCAAGATTTACCACATCTAGCATACGCATCATAGTTGTTGTCATCAATGCAGATAATCCAATGATTTTTGCATTTTCTTCTAATGCTGTTTTTACAATCGTTTCTGCTTTTACATCCTTACCTAAGTCCAGCACACGATAACCATAGTTTTTCAGCATTAATACCACCAGATTTTTACCAATATCATGAATATCCCCTTCCACTGTTGCTACTACAATGGTTGCTTTTTCTTCTTCATTTTCTTCTCGCTGAATCATTGGTTCAAGGTATGTAATAGCAGTCTGCATAGTACTAGCCGATGAAATTAACTGTGGAAGAAAATATACCTGTTGTTCAAACAGCTCTCCCACACGGTTTATTCCGGGAATCAAAAAGTCACTGATAATTTTTTCAGGAAGCTCTCCTGATGCTAAGGCTTCGTCTACCTGTGCCAATATTCTTCCCTTATTTCCATTTACTACACAGTCAAATACCTTTTTTCCCGGTGTTATTTCTTCTGCTTCTTTAAAATCTATACTTTTTTGAGGTATATCCATCGCCTTTTTGGCATTCATTCGCTCTATATAACGCAAATCCGCGCCTTCTTTATTTAATAAAAGATCTGCTGCATATGCGGCATCCATCAAGGCTTCCTGCGCAGGATTTGCAATTGCCATCGTAAGCCCTTTGGTAATTGCTGCAGTCAAAAATGCCGTATTAATACAGCTTCTTTCCGGAAGTCCAAAAGAAATATTTGACAAACCACAGATGGTTGCCAATCCATTTTCTTTACAATGAGCAATCGTTTGCAGACATTCCACGGCAGCATTTGGATTTGCACCTACAGTTGCCACTAATCCGTCCACAATAATGTCTTCTTTGCACATTCCCTGTGCGATAGCAGCCTCTACAATAGTATCTATAATCTGATGCTTTTCTTCCATAGTTTCAGGAAGACCTGCATCGGATAATGGCAGCAAAATAAACATTGCCCCGTATTTTTTTGCAATAGGAATCAGCTTTTCAAATTTTTCTGTCTCTAAGGAAATCGAATTGATTAATGCCCGCCCCGGATATATTCTTAATGCTTCTTCTATGATATCTACATGACTAGAATCTATACACAATGGCAAATCTACTGTCGATGATACTTCGTAAATCGTCTCTAACATCATAGCCTTTTCATCAATTCCATTCATACCCATATTGATATCCAAAACAGAAGCTCCCTGCGTTTCCTGCTGTTCTGCCATTTCACATACTAATCCTAAGCTTCCATTTCTCAGTTCTTCCTGTAATTTTTTCTTTCCTGTCGGATTGATGCGTTCACCTACCACTGTAAATGGTCCATCTAACAGAATTTCCACCGCTTTTCTCTCACAGGCAAGAATTCGTTTCTTTTCCTCTTTTACAGAAAGCATCGTAATATCCTTTAAGTTTTCTGCTAAAGCCCTAATATGCTCCGGTGTCGTACCACAGCAGCCGCCAAATATTCTAGCTCCGCATTCTGCTAACTTTTTACCAGCAATAGCAAATTCCTCCGGTTCCATATCAAACACCGTTTTTCCATCTATTAATTTCGGCAATCCTGCATTTGGCTTGACTATAATTGGTACATTGGCTACCTCATACATCTGTTTTACCTGTTCTATCATTTTATCCGGTCCTGTAGAACAGTTGATACCTACAGCATCAGCTCCAAGATTTTGCAATACAACTACCGCAGTTGCCGGATCTGTGCCAAAGAGTGTTCTTCCGGTTTCTTCATAAGTAAGACTCACCATAATCGGCAAATTGCAGCATTCTTTAATAGCAATCACAGCAGCTCTGCTTTCCTGTAAGCTCATCATCGTTTCTACAACAAACAAATCTACCCCTGCATCTACCAATGCCATTACCTGTTCTTTATATATTTCTACCAGTTCTTCAAACTGCATATCTCCAATCGGATATAACTGTTGACCTGTCATGGAAATATCACCTGCGATATAAGCACATCCCGCTGCTGCCTCTTTAGACAGTGCAACGAGCTGATGATTCATTTCCACCAATTTATCTTCTAAACCATATTCTGCTAATTTAACACGATTTGCGGTAAATGTCGGTGCATATAAAATATTTGTTCCGGCTTCTACATATGATCGCTGTAAATCCAATATTGCCTGCGGATTTTCCAATATCCACTGCTCTGGGCATACGCCCATTTTCATGCCTGCTTTCTGCAGATTTGTTCCTGTTGCTCCATCTAAAATCACAGGTCCTTTTTTTAATAATCCGTTCCATTCTTCTCTATTCAAGACTTTTTCCTCCTACAAATCCTTTATCTTCTCAATTATCTCTGCAATCATTTCAGTTCTGTTAAAAGGTGTCATAAAGTAGAATCCATCTACAATTTCCTTCATTGCAGCAGCAATTTCTACTGCAATGGAAATTCCCACAGCCTGCGCCTCTTCTCTTGTCATTTCCGGAGAATATCTTGCTATAATTTCCTCCGGAATACGAATTCCAGGCATTTCATTTGCCATAAACATAGCATTCTTGTAACTGACAAGTGGCATAATACCGCACATAATTTTTGTATTTGTCCGTTCCTTTATATAAGCAATCCGTTCCATATCCTCTTTGGAATATACCGGCTGAGTCAAAAACATACTACAACCCTTTTCTATTTTCATCTCCATTCTGCGGATAATTGCATCCGGATTTGCTCCATGATAATTTAATGCTCCTCCATAGCACACTGGTTCAGCAGAAAAAACATCCTCATTCATCTGAGAAAGATATTCCATAAAGCGAATGGAATTAAAATCAAATACAGGTGTTATATTTCCCTTGGCTTCTCTTGCTACAGGATCTCCTGTAACAATCAGAAAATGCCGCAGATTATTCATATAATCCCCCAACATACCTGAACGCATGGCAATAACATTTTTATCCCGGCAGCAGATATGAGGCATCACCGGTATTTCTACTTCTCTTTGTACCTTTGCTGCAAGCTTTCCCGCATCCATTCTCGCTCTTGCCATAGGCGAATCCGCTAAAGTCAGCAAATCCACTCCTACGCTCTTTAACCGAATGGCTCCCTGCATGACTTTGGAAATATCCATATCAAAAGGAGGATCTAATTCAACAATATATGCCTTTTCCCCTTTTTCTAACTTTTGCTCTAAAACGGAAGATTTTTTATTCAAACTATACTCTTTGTCTATTCCAATTTTCTTTTCTATTTTAGCAGTAAATTCTATCTTCTGACTAATCTGGCAAATGTACTCCGGAGTGGTTCCACAACAACCTCCAAGTATTTCTACACCAAGCCCTGCTATCTCTTCCATCATTTCCAAAAAATATGTACGGTTATCACCATATACCGTTCTTCCCCGTAATTCTATCGGATACCCTGCATTTGGAAGAGCTGTAATATATTTTTCATTTGGAAATGTTACTTTTTTAAGAAGCTTAGCTAAATGGGCAGCCCCCACTCCACAATTAAAGCCATAGGCATCTATACTCTCCATATTAGCAGCCTTTTGAATAATTTTTTCCATACTCAGACCATGTCTGGTATATCCACTTTTATCCACAGAAAACTGCACAATAATAAATACATCTTTTTTCTTTTTTAAATATTCTGTTACTGCCTGAATATAAGTAAATTCTGACTGTGTTTCTAATACAAATATTTCAGCTCCACAAGACAAAAAAGTATCACATATTTCATAGTATTCCTCTAAAATGACATTTTCTCCCAAAAATCCTGTATCATAAATCGGACCTATATCTGCCGCTATATAAATTTCCTGACCAGATTTTTCAACTGCATCCTTTGCTATTTCATATCCTGTACGGACAATTTCCTTTACCTTGTCCATATTTTCAAAAAACATTGTATTTGCTGCAAAGGTATTTGTTCTAATCAGCTTTGCGCCATTGTCTATATATTCTAAGTGAATCTGCTTCACTTTTTCCGGTGCAATTATATTATAGGCTTCTGCCATTTGTTCATCCATTTGATATTTATCTTCAAAATATGTTCCCATAGCTCCATCTGTCAGAAGCCGGTTTTTCTTCAAATATTCCTGTATTTTCATGCTTTTTCCTTTCTCACTTTACCAAAGCAATTTATTCATGGCATAAATTATAGAAGTTTTCTTCTCTCTTGGCAAGAAAAAAAGAAACACCTTACTTCAGCCAACGACTAAAGCACGATGTTTCTTTCTATAGATAATCTTATATCTTTATGCTACCGCATAATTTCTCAATACTTTTTCAAACTTTGCATTCTGTCCAACATACTTTACAGTGAGTTCTTTGTACAATCCTAAACCAAGCACACCCAAAAAGGATTTTGCATCAATGTATACATGCTGATACAAAATGTCAATATCAAAATCACATTGTCCTGCTGTTTTTACAAATTCCTCAATCTCTTCTGTATTTGAAAACTGTACTTTCTTTTCTACCATTACTATCATCCTTTCAAAAAAACTAAAAAACAATTTGTAGTTTCCCCAGACATTGTGGTGATTATCCCACCATTTTTTGGATTTGTCAAGAAATCTATCCTCCCTTAAACCCATTGATTTTTCAGCATTTAAGCTCTTTTTTTACCTTATTTTGTAATATTTTTTACATATGCGCAATCGTTTTCACAATTTTCGTAAACATTATAAACAATTTAATTGTCTATCTTCTCCATATTTTTTATTCGTTTTTACTTTTTTTGTGCATTATTTACAATATTTATTTTTTTATCCTGTCAATTCTCGAAAATAGTCCCAATTTCCTATTTTTATCCCCTATATTTGTTCACTTATTTTACAACTGAAGCTTTAGCGTATCTGTTGACAATCCTTAGAAAAAAAATTACAATCAAAATATGATTTAAGGAGTTTTCATTATGTACAAAAAAACTAAAAATTCTACTCATGAAATGACTTATATTTCACTTATGACAGCGATACTTTGTATTTTAGGTCCTATTGCCATTCCTTTAGGCACCATTCCCATATCTCTTACCACATTTATTTTATATATTATGCTTTACATTTCGAAAAGAAAATCTTGTTTACTAAGCTACTCTTTGTATCTTTTCCTTGGTACGGCAGGACTTCCTGTATTTTCCGGATTTTCCGGCGGAGTAGTGAAACTGGCTGGACCAACCGGCGGATATCTGGTTGGATTTATTTTTCTTATCTTTATTTCCGGTTTTTTCATTCGCCCAGACAAAAATACTCTCTTTGCCGTCATTGGCATGACCATTGGCGCATTAATTGCTTATGTCTTTGGCACAATTTGGTTTTGCATACAAATGCAATGTACTATATATTATGCTTTGACTGTCTGCGTATTTCCTTTTTTAATTGGAGATACAATAAAAATTTTTCTCGCTGTCAAAATTGGTCCTCTTCTGCGGAAAACTTTATATAAAGCAAATCTGCTTTAAAAATCAAAAGACCAAATCTCCCATGAACGATTCGCATCATACATAAGAGATTTGGTCTTTTGATTAGCAAAACTTTCCATCACAAAGTAACAATTTCTACATTTTCATCTGTTTTATCAAAAAAGATATCCATTACCAGCTTTGCAGTTACCAAACAAAGTACTGCTGTCAAAAAATATACAGCTACTGCATCTACCTGCCATGTAAACCATGGTGTAACAAATCCCGTACTTAAAATCCCGGTTTCACCTTCTTCATAAAGTGATGCCAAGGATAAAAGAAAAAATACTATACTAACAAAACTTGATATGACAAGCAAAAATTTCTTCCAGGAATTCTTTTTCATATATATTCACCCAACCTTATTTATATACCTTTTCCTTTGTGATATCTGCATTATAACAGATTATTTTTGCTTGTCATGCATATTCATAAAATCTTAAATAAAATTTAAGATTGCACATATCCTAATTCTACAATTTTATTATATACCTGTTCACCGATAATACGATAAAATTCCTCATTTCCATGAACCTCATCTACCCTAAGGGATGATGGAATAATCCCTTTTTTGAGATTCTTTTTGTCTTTTTTGGTAGGTTCTATACCTGCATCCTTTAGGCCATTTTCCAATAAATATTTTCTAATATCCAAAAAATGCTCTCCAAATGTATCTGCCAATGCTTCGTTAATTTCATCCACATCCGGAATTAGCTTTTTTGAAGTTAAACCAATAATTACATATTTTTCCGTTCCTAAATACTCTAGCATCTTTTGTTCCATCTCAATCAACTCACCTACTGTATTTTTATCCGGCGGAAGATTCGTTCCTGCAAATAAAACAATAATATCTGATGTTTTCTTATCCGATGAAGCATAGGTTTCTACCAATGTATCTGTCTCTACCGATATAGCTGTCCCGCTGACTGCCCTTGTAAAATAATACTTATTATCTGAAGCATTATAGGAAAGCGTGCCTTCTACCCCCTTTATTTTACAGGGATTAATAGCACAATCTCCAAGCCTCATCATAATAGGATCTTCTCCTCCCTGCCAAAGTGTTACTTCCACAGGCGTAGAATCTTCCGGTATTTCAAAAGCACCTGTAGTCATTGGCAAAACTCCCATACGAATGGCAATCTGTCTTGCTGTTTCTCCCTGAATACCATAATTGATAATTTCAAGCTCTGATTTTTCTTCTAAAATTGAAGGATAAGTTACACCATTTCCACCTTGCCCATAAGTAAGACTGTCTCCCCAACATATAATTCGTTCTGCCGCTTCTTTCTGCAATACTTCCACCTCTGATTCCGTATTTTCTTCAACCACAGTCTCTGTTAGTACTTCCTGCAAATTTGTGTCTGCTTCTGATGACTCTCCTCCACAACCAATCAAACAAAAACCTATAACCAATATACATAAAAAATGTTCTACTTTTCTCATCATTTACATTCCCTTTTCTTTTTTTATAACATAAAGAAAACCGGATTATTATAACTCTCCGGTTTCCTAATATATCCCTTTCTACTCAATAACAATACTTGCACATGCTAAATCCTCTGCCAAATCGTATACCCTGCCTGTTTTCAATCCTACAACCTTTGGTCTTAAAATCCATTTCGGATTATTTTCTACAACTTTTGCTTTTTCTCCATTACTTAGCTTGACGGTTGTACCTACAGGATATAAAATCACACTATTGAGGAAGCTGCGCATAACCTCAATATCTAATTCATCTGTCATTGCCATAATCATTTCTACTGCATCTCGCGGAGAAAAAGCTTTTTTATAGGATCTTTCTGTCACCAATGCATCGTATATATCTGCCATAGATATAATTTTAGCGTAAGTAAAAATCTTTTCCTCTGGTACACCCATAGGATACCCCTGTCCATTTAATTTTTCATGATGCTGTAAAACTCCCATCAAAACAGGATTTGATATTTCCGACTTTTCCTTTAATATAGTATATCCAAATAAGGCATGTTTCTTCATAATGCCAAATTCTTCTTCTGTTAATCTTCCTGCTTTATTTAATATTTCACTTGGAATCTGAGTTTTTCCAATATCGTGTAAAAGTCCTGCAATTCCTATCTCGTATATTTCCTTTTCAGATAATCCATACTGTTTTGCTATAATCATTGCCATAGTTGCCACATCAACACTATGCTTAAAGGTATATTCATCACTAACTTTTAATGCATGAATATCAAAAGCTATGGAATCATTCTCCGTAATTGCTTTCATTAAATCCCCGGTAATTGCATTCGTTGCTAATATAAAATCTTCTGACTCCGTATTTGTATAAAGATAGGACACCCCTTGTGCCACTCTTTGTTTTACACTTTCGGTAAGCTGTACCTTGGCACGATCTTCAACCTTTAGTTTTTCTATTTTCTCAAGTGTTTTTTCCGGTATTTTTTCCTCTTCTTGAACTTCAGGCTCGTCTGCTTCCCCTTCAACCGTATAAACACCAGTTACTCCACGATTCATCAAAGCTTCTATCATGTAATCGTCTAATAATGCTCCTCTGGCAATTAATGTACGACCTCTTTTATCCAACACAGCCTGATCTATTTTCATTCCACTTTCTAATGACCTTATTCTGACATATTTCCTTTTACTCAACTCTTTATCCTCTTTCTATATGCCCACCTTTTTAACAAATTTAGTATAAACTACTTTATTTCGATTGTAAACCACATATTTTTTCACATAAAAAAGCACCAAAATCCTTATAGATTCTAGTGCTTTAACAGCAGGGGCAGAAGGACTCGAACCCTCGACATTTGGTTTTGGAGACCAACGTTCTACCAACTGAACTATACCCCTATATTTAATTAAAGGTATATACCTTCAAAACTTCATACAGAATCCTTGAAACAGGTTTTGGCTGTTTCCGTAAAGTGTCACCTCAAATCCGCTCCGCTTCTTCTCGGTGTCATTTGCAGGCAAATGACTTTCTGTATTGCCATAAAGCCTTCGGAAAATTAATTTTCCTCTGTCTTTCTGTCCCTACAGAACACTTTACTGCTTTTTGGTCAAGCCCTCGACCGATTAGTAACAGTCAGCTCCATACATTACTGCACTTCCACCTCTGCCCTATCTACCTTGTAGTCTTCAAGGGGTCTTACAATCTTTTGATTGGGATATCTCATCTTAAGGGGGGCTT
>JAGALK010000010.1 GCA_017625255.1 Lachnospiraceae bacterium | reverse complement strand
GAAGGGTTTCTAAACATTTTCATATCAGTTATGGTAACGCACACTACCACTGTCAACACGGCGTCCCTGCCGTGGTGACAGCTTGCACCGACATCCGTGTCGGTGCATAGTTGTGTATTGCAGAAAATGCTAAGAAACGCTTCCTTTCCCTACCAATTCCGCCTACCCACAGCCCCTGCTCGTTCTGACAGATTTACATTGTGAAACCGGACTACAATATGTATGACGGCATCTGTCTGGTTGAGAGAAATTTGGGAAATATGCATTTAATCGAAACCTACATGTGTGAAGTGGCGCCAGAGCTTTGTAGGTATATATTTCAGAGACGATAAAGGATAAGCACACTATGAATATCCATTTTCGATTACGAAATATATATCTATAAAGTTCTGGCGCCATCCTACACATGAAGGTTTGATAAATGCTATTCCATATTCCGCTTAACCAGACATAACACCCACAACCTCCCATGTATCATTCCCACAATGTAGATTGCATATAGGGTAGGTATAGGTGTGGACAGATGACTTTGGGAGGGTGTTAGATTTGCTTAATATTCTAAAGAATACCAGCGGAAAATTGCCACGGATGGCAATTTTAGGCGAAACCGCCATGGAAGGCGGTTTGAGCCGACGCGTCCGTCACCAATATCTGTCATAAGAATATTTAGCAAATCTTACACCCGTACAACGGAATCTGAACACACCTATACCTACCCTATATGCCGCCACTACATAGAAAAAAATGATACATTCCACCACACAAAAAGTGTTATGTCGTCCGTCTATCCAAACACTATCGGAATACCATTTATCCCCAAAAACCGGAATTTTACAAATTCATCTGCTCCGTCATACTCCGTTCCACCAACACCGCCAGCTTTTGATTTTCTTCTTTTTCCAAAAGTCCATCTTCTGCCAACAATTCTTTCACATCCTCTGCTGCCTGCTTTAGCACATTCGCATCCTGATAGATATCTGCAATCTGAAAAGCTAAATCACCACTTTGACGAATACCAAAAAAATCTCCAGGACCTCGAAGCTTTAAATCCTCTCCTGCGATAAAAAATCCATCGTTAGACTTATTAAGAATCTCTAACCTTTTCTTAGATTCCTTACTTTGCGCATTATCTATCATAATACAATAAGACTGCGCCTCGCCTCGTCCAACGCGGCCGCGAAGCTGGTGTAATTGAGCAAGTCCGAATCTTTCCGCGTTTTCAATCATCATTACGGTAGCATTTGGCACATTTACGCCTACTTCTACTACTGTGGTGGATACTAATAAATCAATATCATGTGCTGCAAAGGCTTCCATAATGCTATTTTTTTCTGTTGATTTCATTTTACCGTTTAAACAGCCGATACGGATATCACCATGATAATAATCTTCTAGCTTTTGGGCATAATCTATCACATTTTCAGCTTCTAATTCTTCGCTTTCTTCCACAAGAGGACAGATAACATAAGCCTGATGACCAGCGTTAATTTCCTTTCGAATGAAATCATAGGCTGTTTTTCGATAAGAAGTGCCTACTACACAATTTTTATTTGGTAATCGTTTTGCCGGGATTTCATCAATTACAGATATATCCATATCTCCATAGATAATAATTGCTAAAGTTCTTGGTATCGGGGTTGCGCTCATAACTAAAATATGTGGGTGTAAGCCTTTTTCAGCAAAGGTTTCTCGCTGGCGGACACCGAAACGATGCTGTTCATCGGTTATGACTAATCCAAGATTATTATAGAGGGCTTTTTCCTGTATCAGTGCTTGTGTACCGATAATCATAGCATCTGGATATAACTGCATATCTTCATAAGCGCTGCGTTTTTGTTTTGCAGTCAAAGAACCTGTCAAAAGGATTACCTTGCGCTTTAATTCAAAGTCATTGCACATTTTTGTAAAGGTTTCATAGTGCTGTCTGGCTAAGACCTCTGTTGGTGCCATTAACGCGGATTGATGTCCGTTTTCTCCCATTAAAGCCATACATAAGAAGGCAACAATGGTTTTTCCTGAGCCTACATCTCCTTGTACCAATCTTTGCATGGCAACACCCTTTTTCATATCAGCAACTATTTCATCAAAACATTTCTTTTGTGCTTTGGTAAGACTATAAGGTAAATGAGATAGAATATATGGAATGACCGTTTCATTTTTTATTGGAAAATCATTAGGAAATAAGGTCTTTTTCTCTTTTTGCAGCTGCATTTGCAATATAAATAGGAAAAATTCGTCAAAAACCAATCGTTGTCTCGCAATAATCAGATTTTCCATATTTTCCGGAAAATGAATCTGCTTTATTGCAAAATTATATTCGCATAAGCTTTCTTTTTTGCGGATGCTTTCCGGCAGATATTCATAGGTTAAAGATAAATCTTCTAAAACCTGTCGGATGGTTTTCGTAATCATTGCATTGCTTAGTCCCTCAGTTTTACCATATACGGGCTGTAGTGTCTGCATTTTCGCCTGATACTGTTCGAGCGTATAGATTTCCGGCTGCTCCATACCATATTGTCTGCCTTTAGATTTTACTTTTCCATAAAATATGTAGGTTTCGCCCGGTTTTAACTGACTTCCGATATATGGCATACGAAACCAGACCAAATCAATACTGCCGGTATAATCACCGGCTTTGGTCTGCACAATTTCCATTCGGTTGGTTCGTTTTAAAATCGGCACGGACAATACTTTGCCTAAAATCGCATAAGTACCCTCGGACTGAATTTCTGATGGCTTTATCGGTTCTTTAAATTTTACATAATCTCTGGGATAATGAAGGAGTATATCCCCTACGGTATATACTCCTATACGATTCATCAGTTTTTCAGTTTTGCTGCCGATTCCTTTAATTTCGGTAATCGGTGCTTCTAATTTCATACAAACTCCTACTCAACGGATACGACATAATAATAAATTGGCTGACCACCTGCATTTACTTCTACTTCAACATCAGGATATTTGTCTGCAATCATATCCGAAAATTCCATAGCTTCTTCTTCGGTAGCATCTTCGCCGTAATATATGCTGACAAGTGCAGACTCTTCATCAATCATCGCATCAATCATTTCCATCGTAACAGCTTTTTTATCCGTTCCTACAGAAAGAATGGTTTTATCACCAATTCCCATGTAGTCATCCTGATGGATTTCTTTGCCATCGATTTCTGTATCTCGGACAGCATAGGTTACCTGACCGGTTTTGACAAGAGAAATTTCCTCTGTCATACGAGCTTCATTTTCTTCCGGGGTCTGATCAGGAATGTAATTAATCAACGCCGTAATGCCTTGCGGAATGGTTTTTGTAGGAATTACAATAATATTTTTGTCCTCACAAAGAGATGCTGCTTGATTTGCAGCTAATACAATATTTTTATTGTTTGGTAGAATGAAAATATTTTTGGCATTGACTTTTTCTATTGCCTGCAGCACATCATCCGTACTTGGATTCATGGTCTGACCGCCTTCGATGATATAATCTACACCAAGTCCACGAAGAATTTCGTTTAATCCATCACCAATAGATACGGCTACAAATCCCATATCTTTTTCCGGTTCTACAGGAGTATTATCAACAGAAGCCGACGCACTGCCTTGCATTTCTTTTTCTTTCATGGCAGAAATCTTTTCATCCCGTTCTAATTTCATATTTTCAATGATAATTGTTGTCAAACCACCGTAGGATAATCCCTTTTGCATTGCCAGACCTGGATCGTTGGTATGTACATGTACCTTTACGATCTCATCATCAGCAACAACTACGATAGAATCACCAATTTCTTCGAGATAAGCTTTAAACTCCTGTTCTTTTTTGGAGCTAAATGGCTTATCTAACATAATCAAAAACTGTGTACAGTAAGCAAATTTAATTTCCTGATTTGCCTGTGCATCGATATAAGAATCGGCTGTAACGGCAGGAGAAGCTGTTGGTGCTGCTTCTAAGTTGAAGTTTATTTCCTTGCCTTGTAAAGCGGCAAGAGCACCTTTTAAAACCTCCACAAGTCCCTGTCCACCGGAATCTACTACGCCTGCCTGTTTTAATACAGGGAGCATATCCGGGGTTTTGCTTAGTACATGATCAGCTTCTTTGATTACAGCTTCAGAAAACTCTAACAAATCCGTAGTGGTGTCAGCAAGCTCAAGTCCTTTCTGGGCTGCGCCTTTGGCAACGGTAAGAATTGTACCCTCCTTTGGCTTCATAACAGCCTTATAAGCAGTTTCTACAGCCTTTTCTAAGGCTTTTGCCATAACTTCAACTGTAATAACATCATAATTTGCTATGACCTTAGTGAATCCACGGAAAAGCTGGGATAAAATAACACCCGAGTTACCTCTTGCTCCGCGAAGAGAGCCTGAAGAAATGGCTTTCGCTAAAGACTTCATATCTGGATTTTCCAACGCACTCACTTCTTTTGCTGCTGACATAATTGTCATAGACATATTTGTACCTGTATCTCCATCCGGCACAGGGAAAACATTTAATTCGTTAATCCATTCTTTTTTTGCTTCAAGATTCGCTGCTCCGGCTAAAAACATTTTTGCAAATAGTGCAGCATTTATCGAATTGATTTCCACTTTTAAATCCTCCTTAATCGATAACTCTTACGCCTTCGACATAAATGTTAATCTTTTCAATTTTCATTCCGGTAAACTCTTCCACTCTATATCTCACCGTATCAATCAGATTGTCTGAAACCGTATGGATACTTACTCCATAGGAAACAATGACATGAAAATCAATGATAATTTTATTTTCATCATTTATGGTTACATTTATACCATGGGTTAGATAGTCTTTTTTTAACAATTTTACAAGACCATCCTTCATATTGACCGCAGCCATACCAACAATTCCAAAGCAGCCAACAGCTACAGAGCCGGCGTAGGTTGCGATTACTTCATTATCAATGATAATTGTACCCAGATTCGTTTCCATTTGTCCTTTCATACTTTGACCTCCATATTTTTAATCAGTCAAATGTCACACTGACGCTAGAATATAATACATTATACCTAGTTTTTCAAGAAAAATCAAATTTTAAACATACAGAATTATGTAATTTACAAGGTTTTTTTCTATGAAATATGACGGAAATAGAATATATTTTATACATTTTTCAAAAAAAAGAAAAAAATTCCTTGCATTATGCATTACTATCTGTTAAAATAACACATGTTGTGAGCATGCAATATATGCAGAGCTTAGTAAATGCAAGGAGGTGCAATTCATGGCAAAGTGTGCAGTTTGCGGAAAAGGCGCTCATTTCGGTAACAATGTGAGCCATTCTAATAGAAAAACTAACAGAATGTGGAAATCTAACATTAAATCTGTAAAATGTAAAGTAAACGGAACTCCTAAGAAGTTGTATGTATGTACTTCTTGCTTAAGAAGCGGTAAAGTTGAAAGAGCATAAGAATTACGAACTTGAAGAACTGTCAGATGGCAGTTCTTTTTTTCGTTTTACTTCTTCTAACAGCCACAGCAAAATAAATAATAGCCTAACAGCATACAAATACATATACATAGAAATCCCAGAAAATCACCGGGAAGAATCCACATAATCAGCATTCCCAGTCCGATACAAAACAATGTATATCCGATGACTCTTTTCACATCCCCAACTCCTTTTCAATAAAAACAGTAAAAAAAGTGCATATATTTTACTATATGCACTATCCTGTATTTTTTTACTATTTATTGTTCTTTCACCGATTCGGAAAGGATACTTTCCATTTCTTCGGCTGCTTTTTCTTTTGCTTGGGGATCCATATCATCTGTTTTTTCTTTTTTATTAGCAAACTTATTTACAAAATCAGGAACCATATCTAAAATTTTTGTAATACCATCCTGATTTTTTACATTTACAAGCTTTGTTGTTCCATTAGAAATAACCAAAACAGCACTTGGCATGATTTTACCACCCATACCACCACCGCCATTATTCTTTTTGTCGCCGGAAAACACACCTGCAGCGACACCAAAGGATACATCTACTAATGGAAGTATAATGGTATCTCCGATATGAATAGCATCACCTACAACGGTTTTTGTGGTAATGAAACTATCCATTCCTTTAAATAGAGATTCTACGGTTGCATTAAAATTTGTATCACTCATGTGTAACCTCCTGGTTTCTTATTCTGTGTATCAGTCTTTTGATATTTTTATCTCGTATTATCCGCAGAGCTGCGACACATATATGCCATAGTCTTATATGTCCTTTACATGCAAAGCATCCACGGATATAGACTTTTTCTGCCATAAAATCAGGATACACATGTACATCCTTTTTGTACATAAAAGGAAGAATACTGAGTATACCTGTTATCTGCCCGGTTATCGCCGGATCACCGGCAGAAAATATCATATCCATATGGATATATTTTGGCTTAATATGCTTTAAAAGATAAATGATTTCCTGCCAGATATGTGAAAATGCTAATCGGTTCTTTTCATCCTTATATTCTGCTTTTATTTTTGTAATTGTATGCTTAAAACCGGTAATTTTTGATATTTTTTCATGAAACGAAAATTTTTCTGCACTACTCTCGCCAGATGGTGCTTCTGTTTCTTTATCAGAATTTTTTTGGGGGGAAAATTTTTCAATATCAGATTCTGCATTTTGTGTATTTTTAGCAAAAGCTTTGGCAGACTCCTCTTCTATTGGGGAATCTATTTCCATATCTTCTGCCTCGTTAATCTCCTCTAGGGTGTTATCTGAAAATATTTTTTTCCCAAATATCCGTAGAGAATAGTGAAATGTTTTTTCTTCTAACTGAAATTCCAGACGAAGAATCCGAAACACCCACCATATATGTCCGTGAATGGAAATTTCTTCTTCGCATTCTCCGGTTACTTTATAAAAGAGCGGGTGAAACAAAAGAATAAGGATTATCGTCAAAAGAATAAGAAGCAGAATGCCTATGATTTTTAAAATAAACAAAAGAACATTCATGTGGTCTGCTTTCCTCTTTCCTGAATATAACTTCTGATATCAAAACCATCCGTTTTAGCATAGACTTCCTGTACAATCTGACCTGCTAATAAGAGAGCTTCCTCATAATTGCCGGCAAGTCCGATGACATATAAATCTTTTTTGGGATAATGCTTTTGCAGCAGCTCCCAGGAGGGAATAATATCTATTAGATTCGCCGGATTTGCAGCTAGTGTAAGTACATATACACCAATCTGTCCGGCATTATGCATAATCTTCCATTTGATTTTTGTCTGCCGTTTTGAAATACTTTCCCCTGCATATAATTTTCTATGCCATTTCATGCAAAATCCTCATTGCTCCCATCCTGTTACTGTCAGAAGTACTTATGACTTCCCCATAAATTACTTTTTTTCAAATCCAGATATTCATTGTAGGCTTTTTCTAAAATCTGCTTTTCGTTAGCGAATTTCAGCAGATGGTATGCCTCATGAAATTTGTAATATCCTGAATCCATAAAAAACTCTTCACGCTGTGGTTTGCTGTAATAACTGTCTGCCATCATTAAATACCAGTGCACTTCCTTTTCTACTGTATCCTCAGGAACAGTAAAGGTATACTGACTTTTTCCAATGTACTTAATAATGGATGCTTTCGCACCTGTTTCTTCCAACACTTCTCTTGTGGCGGTTTCTTTGTATTCTTCTCCCGGTTCGACAGTTCCTTTCGGGAGCACCCAGCCCTCATATTTGTTTTTGTAATTCTTGTAAAGTACCAGAATCTTACCACGAAAAATTACCACACCACCACAGCTTGTTGCTTCTATCATTGCAATACCTCCTGATGTGGTTACTAAACTTAAAAATAAGTATACCCCTTTTTTTGTGTACATGCAAGAACTGTATTTCTAATATCTGTAATACATGTCAAAAATACTTTTAGCAATGGGAACTGCGTGAGCACTTCCGATACCTGCACCTTCTACAATAACAGCTATGGCAATATCTTCTTTGTCATCTCTATGTGCATAACCCACAAACCAGGCATGGCTGTCCCCTTTATTTGTACCGTATTCTGCAGAACCTGTTTTTCCTGCTGCCTGATAGCTCATGCCTTTTAGCTTTGAACCTGTTCCTTCCTCTACTACTTTTTGCATATAGGATTGTAAAACCTGAGCTTCTTCTATGGTCATAAGTTCACCGTAGGAAACCGGTTCATAGGTTTTTACTGCGGCACCTTCGTAATTTTCTGTATGGTCAATAACATAGGGTTCCATTAACAGGCCATCATTTGCAATTGCACTGGTAATCATTAGCATATGCAAAGGGGTAACTAAGGTTTTTCCCTGTCCGATAGAAGTTTCCATAATTTCACTTATAGAAGCATTTTTATCTAATGAAAATCTGCTTTTTGAGACTTCTAGCTTTGATACGGGTAAAGGCTGATTGAATAAGAGTGCCTCTCCTGTTTGGGTAAAATCTTTTAAATTCATATTGAGTCCTATGTTTGCAAAAGAGGTATTGCAGGATTCTGAAAAAGAAGTTTCCAAATTTACATTTCCATGAACTTCACCGCTAAAACAATTTAATTTACTCTCGTTTTTTTGTATACTGCCGGTGCAGCTATAAGTATACGCTGTATAGTCCGTTGGGTTTTGTTGTATATAGGCAAGGGCTGTAATAATTTTAAAGGTAGATCCCGGTGGATATAAGCCCTGAGTAGCCCGATTTAAAAGGGCTGATTCGCCTTCTTTATCGGCTACAATAGCTTCCCAATTCGCCTCTACAGTATTTGGATTAAAATCCGGCTTGGATACAGAGGCTAAAATCTTTCCAGTGGCAGGCTCCATCACAATAACCGCTCCATCGTATTCGCCTAATGACTGATAAGCAATGCTTTGTAAGTCATAGTTTAAGGTGGTTATTACATTATCACCAATACTTTTTTGATTCGTTAAATCATCCACGGTTTTTTCCAGAAAAAAAGCATTAGACCGTAATAAATTAAAGTTTGCCCATGATTCTACGCCTGACTGTCCATATTGTTTAGTGGAATATCCTACGATATGTGAAAACATATTGCCATAAGGATATACGCGGGTTTCATTGCCTTCGCTGTCTGTTTCTGTTTTTGCCAGAATTTCACCGTCTGCTGAGTGGATTTCTCCACGGATAATCTGTTCCGCAAAGGTTTCCTGTCTGGAATTATAGGAGTTGTTGATAAATTCTTCACTTTTTTCTATTTGAAAGTAGACAAAATATCCCATAAGACACAAAAACAGTCCGATAAAACAATATGTAATCACTGCAAATTCCCGATTCCTAACGGATTTTTCCGGTTTTTGTACTGATTCCTGTTTGTTTTCCGGTTTTTTGTTTTTCATTTCGTTTTCCTTCACTTTCTTTTAAAATATAAAATCCCTGAATAATGGCAAAAATAATAATTGTGCTAAGCAGTGAACTTCCACCGTAGCTGACAAGCGGAAGGGTTACACCTGTTGAAGGAATAAATTTAATGACACCGCCGATGGTTAGAAATACCTGAAAACCGTAAGTAGTTCCTAAGCCTAATGCCACCAGCTTATAAAAGCCGTCTTTTAACTGCATGGCGATATTGATAAACATAAGAAAGCAGCTCATACAGACCATAATCAGGCATAGAGCAAATATTCCCCCCAATTCTTCTGAAATAGCAGAAAAAACAAAATCCTGCTCGACAACAGGTATTTTATTTGGCATACCCTGATTTAATCCCACACCAAACCAGCCGCCTGTGCCAATGGCAAATAGTGACTGACAAATCTGGTAACCTTCATTATCAATGACACTTAAGGGATCCTGCCATGCCATTACGCGCACTTGTACATGGGAAAAGAAGGCATAGGCAATGACTGCTGCAACAGATCCGCTTGCCAGACCACCCAAAAAGTACAATGGTTTGGCTGTTGCCACATATAGCATCACTAAATATACTATAAAGAATATCAATGCACCGCCTAAATCTTTGGAAAGTACCAGAATAATAACATGCGCAGCTGCGATAATCGTCGTAATAACCACCTGTTTAAATTCTGTAGATTTATGCAGCATTCCTGCAACAAAAAATACGAATATGATTTTGACAAATTCTGATGGCTGCAAGGTAATACCGCCAATGGTAAAGGAAAGCTTTGCACCATAGCTTACAGCTCCTGCTATGGCAACAACACCTAATGCGACCAGTCCAATTACTGCATAAAACCATGTCATTTTTCGAATAAAACGGATTTTTTTTATCATAAATGGTACGACAAGAGCAAGAAACATTGCTGCGACTGCAATACCAAACTGTTTAAATGCCCGTTCTACAGAAAGTCTTGTCAGAATAATAAAACCGATGGCTAACAGCATACACATATTATTGACTAAAAGCTTGGATGCATTTTTATATAGTACTTTGTAGTTGACAATCACACTGATAAAAAAGATAACCTGTATACCATAAAACAGTATAATTCCCCAGTTTTTTGTCTGGTCTAACAATACAAGGTAGGCATCTAAATGAAGTGCGAACATCCAGACATTTTGCCGGTAAAAAATAATATTCTGTTGTTCTTTGGTATGCTTTCTGCGAAATACAGCAAAGCATTCGTAAGTATATAATGCAAATAGTACAATCATTACATATTTTGATACTTCACAAAAAATATTACTCATAATCCCTCTATTCTACGCCGCGTTTGTAATGTCCATAAGTATAATCATCCGTTTGGTTCATCCCTTTTGTACAGGATAAAAGCAGTTTGTCTATCTGCTTTTTCGATTCTGTTGTAAATGCCAGTCGGAAACTATAAATCCCCTGCTTCTTTAATTCATCCATGACAGAAAATAAAAGCAAAGGCTTGGAATTATAGATTACATTGTAGCATTCCATACAGTGGTTTTTTACAGGGAAGGATACACCATAACGGTCTTTGAGATAATGTACCTTTGGTATGCCGTCACATCCGGATAAGTTACTGTTTATACATTGTGCACTAATCATAAGTGGTAAATATCCGTAAATGAGCATTTCACTCTTTTCATTTTCCCGGTCTTTTAATTCCTTTCGATTTAATTCCAAAGGAATGGTATCGCCTTTGATACCAAGCTGTGAAAATGCTTGTTTGCTTTGATTGGACCAGGTATATACATTGTAATCGATACGGATATTCTCTGGAGCAATCTTTTGCTCTAAAAGAAATGCCAAAGCATCATAGCTTTTTACCAAGAAACCATCTACCTGCATCTGGGATAAAATTGTTTTATAAAAATCAGATGTATGCTTTCTAAATATTGCCGGAAGTATATAATAAATCTCTTTTTGATACTGTTTGGCTTTTTCATGTAATTGCTGCAATTTATTTACGATGTCATTTCGCTTAAATACCATACTGTCTATATAAATCACAGAAATTAAATCACTTTCTAAAAGTGGCTCTATCTGACTCTCCTGTTCCACAGAGGCATTTATGGCAGTGCTTTGCAGTGCTTGTTTAGGTGTGGTATATTCCTTGGCTATATATGCGGTTGGTGTTTTTCGTCTATATGCGTTTGTAATTTCTGTTTCTAACTGTTCTAATGCCTGTCGGCGCAAATCATTAATGGCTGCCATTGGCAAAAACAGTCCTTCATCTAAGAGTATTTCCAAATTTTCAAAAACAAACGGCGTATTTCCTGTTTTTTGCATTTTGGATAAGATAACATCTTTGGTTATCGGCTGTTTTTGAGCAGGAAGAGGTATTTCTCCATAAACAGTTATCGAATGATTAAGTCCGTTTACCGTACAGGAAATCGGTTCTTCTTTTTTTATGGTAAGAAAACCATCTAATTTCTCTTTGGATTCAGTAAATATATGTGTATTTTCATGATTTTTTTCATGACTTGGTTTGTCAAAGGTTATCATATCTGCGCCATTGTGTTGGTTATAGTATCCGGAGGTAAAGCCACTGCGGTTGCCATAATCAAAAAGCTTTTTAGAATCTTCTTTTGTAACACGATAGTCTTTTGCGCCATAATTTAGATACTGATCCATATATTTGCGGTATATAGATACCACACCTGCGGCATATTCTGTTCGTTTCATTCTGCCTTCAATTTTGAAAGAGAAAATGCCGTTTTCAGCTAGCTGCGGAATCTGGTCAATGGTACATAAATCCTTTGGACTAAGTGGATACAGATGTCTGTTATCATTGATTCTCTTTTGGTTTTTGCCATATACCTCATAAGGCAGACGGCAGGGCTGCGCACATCTGCCGCGGTTACCGCTTCTGCCGCCAAGCATACTGCTTAAGAGGCATTGACCGGAATAGCAATAACATAACGCACCATGTACAAAGCTTTCGATTTCTACAGGAACGCTGTCATGAATATTTTTGATTTCAGCTAAGGACATTTCACGAGCCATGACAATTCTAGACGCGCCTTGATTGGCTAAGAATCTGGCACCTTCCACATTGGTTACTGTCATTTGGGTACTTGTGTGGATGGGGAGCGCTGGAAAATGCTCTCTGATAAATTGCAAAACGCCAAAATCCTGGACGATTACACCATCTAAGCCCTGTTCATAATAAGGCAGCAGATAGGTATATAACTGTTCTTCTATTTCTTTTTCCTTAAAAAGAGTATTAATTGCCATAAATACTTTTTTATCATGGATATGAGAAAAGTCAATTGCTTCTAAGACTTCTTCTTTTGTAAAGTTTCCCGCATATGCTCTTGCACCGAAATGACTTCCGCCAAAATATACAGCATCTGCTCCGGCATGCACAACTGCTTTTAATGTTTCGAATGTTCCTGCTGGTGCTAAAAGCTCTAGTTTTTGTACCATAAAATTCCTTTCTATTTGTCAAATGATAACAAATAAGGGACGAAGGCTCGTCCCTTATTTTTTCTCTTTTGTTTCTGTAGAAGCTTTTAAGGCTGCTTCTAGCTTTGAGTTTTCTATTTTAAGTATTTCCATATTTTTTTCGCTGGTTTCAGCTTTAATCTGTATGGAAATTAATTCATGCTTTAATTCGTATAATTCCTTTTCCTTGCGCTCAAGATCTGCTTCTAACAGCTCTATGCGTTCTTTGGCTTTGAAATAATCATCTGCAACATTTAACTGTACCAATGTAGCACGCATATCTGCCGGAAGACGGCGATAGCTTTTCATTTCATTAAAGTCACTGATTTTATTATTAATATACGCAGCTACACGCTGTAAATATTCTTCACCTTCGTAACCACTAAGTGTATATACTTTACCACCGATAATTACCTCTGTGTTGGATTTTGCTGACATATATACCCCTCCCTAAGTGTCTGCTTCTTCTGTACTTTACTTATTATACTGAGTTTTTCCTGTAAAAACAACTGCTATTTATGACTGAATCGGTATATTAAAGTGTGTATAGGCATGCGCTGTGGCTACTCTGCCCTTTGGCGTACGGTTAATAAAACCGTTTTTTACCAGATATGGCTCATAGACATCTTCAATGGTTCCGGAATCTTCACCAATAGCCGCAGCTAAAGTATCCAATCCAACAGGACCGCCAGAGAATTTTTCTATAATGGTCAAAAGAATACTTCGGTCATTTTGGTCTAAACCATAGGAATCTACTTCTAATAAGTCCAATGCAAAGGCTGCCACTTCTTTTGTAATTTGTCCGTCATACTTCACCTGTGCAAAGTCTCTGACTCGTTTTAACAGTCGATTAGCAAGTCTTGGAGTTCCCCGGCTTCTTCTGGCTAATTCAAAGGCACCCTCTTCATCAATAGTTACACCTAGTTTTAGCGCAGACTGTATAATAATTTTTTCTAATTCTTTTGGTGTATAAAATTCTAAATGATGTATCACACCAAAACGATCCCGTAAAGGAGCTGATAACAGACCCGCTCTGGTGGTTGCACCTACAAGGGTAAATTTCGGCAAATCCAGACGGATTGACCTAGCCGTTGCTTCTTTGCCAATCATAATGTCAATGGCATAATCTTCCATCGCAGAATACAGTGCTTCCTCTACCTGACGATCCAGACGATGGATTTCATCGATAAATAAAAGATCTCCTTCTTTTAAGCTTTGTAAAATAGCTACAATTTCTCCGACTCTGCCGATTGCCGGCCCACTGGTAATTTTCATATGGGTTCCCATTTCATTGGCAATGATACCAGCCAAAGTGGTTTTCCCTAATCCCGGTGGTCCATATAAAAGTACATGATCTAATGCCTCATGTCGCTGTTTTGCTGCTTCTATGTAAATTTTTAAATGTTCCTTCGCCTTTTGCTGACCGATATAATCCTCTAAGGTCTGTGGACGAAGACTTTTTTCTATTTTGATATCTTCTTCCTGTATCTGTGTAGATATGATTCGATTTCCCATAGTATAATGCTAATACCTTTCTTATATAAATGCCATCTGCTTTAGTGCAGCCTTTAAAACCTCTTCTACTGTCATATTCTCTGCTATATCAATTTTAGAAAGTGTGGATAAGGCTTCAGAAGAAGAATAGCCCAATGCCACAAGTGCTTGAACGGCTTCGTTTTTGACAGTTTTAGCCTCTGATACAGGAATATTTTGTGTGATTTCTGTTTTGTCTTCAAACACATCTTCTAAATGCAGCTTATCCTTTAATTCTAAGATAATGCGCTGTGCGGTTTTAGCTCCGATTCCGGGTGCTTTTGCAATAGCCTTAGAATCTCCGCCGATTACGGCAAAACGCAAATCATCCGTAGACATAACAGATAAAATACCAAGAGCACCTTTTGGACCAATTCCGTTTACGCCCAATAAAAGCTTAAAGATTTTTAAGTCATCTCTGGTAATAAAACCAAATAAGGACATAGCATCTTCTTTGACATGCAAATATGTATAAATTTTTATATTTTCGCCTATGGATGGCAAATAATCGATAATATTTGCAGGAGCTTGAATCTGATAACCAATCCCATGATTATCAATGACAATAAAACCCTCTGCAATTTCTTCTAATGTACCTTTGATATATGAATACATAACTACAATCGTCCCTTCAATCTTGCGATAAGTTCCTGAGCAAGAATACCAATTAAAAATCCCGTAATAAACCCAGCCGATAAAAGCACGGGCATATAATAAAAAAGGTTAAAATTTTCCACTACAAGAGAAGCTACTAAAAGCTGTCCGATATTATGAAAAATACCACCTAATACACTTATTGACACTACTTGAAATCTGTTTGTCTTTTTTAAGAGCAGCATAGCTATAAAGCTTAGTATACCACCGCCTAAGCTATAGATAATGCTGAATGGATTTCCAAACATAAATCCGGCAAGCAAAATGCGAAGTATGGAAATCAAAAAGGCTTCTTTTGCACCAATGAGGTATAGCATCCATACAACGACAATATTCGTAAGTCCAAGCTTTACTCCCGGAATTCCAAAATAGAATGGAATCAAAGATTCTATATAGCTGCATATTAAAGCCACTGCCAGAAGCATACCAAGATGTGCTGTTTTTCGTTTCATTATCTTCTCCTTAGGTCATGGAATCTAATGCAGAGGCTTTTGCCCCTTCTATTTCAATAACTACCTGATTTGGCAGACAGACAATGGTTTCGTTTTCTCTGGAAATTGACTTCTGGTGTACACATAAATGATCCGGGCAGCTTGCTTTTGTTACATCTGCCGTTCCATCCTGAATCTTAAGTATATTGGTGACTTTTCCATCTATTTTGATTTCTATGGTCTGATCCTGTGTCAATGTATAAGTTCCATAAACCTCTCCTGCAATGGTAACCTTAGCAACAGCTCCGGCTTCTCCTCTTTGCAGATAGAAAAAAATACAAATTCCGATACAAATAACAGCCAATATCAGCAACAGCCATCGGTCATTTTTTCCCAATCGTCTTGTCATGGATTTATTTAACCTCTTCTCCGATATAATAAAATCCTTTACATTCTGTTAATTTAACATCTATAATTTTTCCTATTAAATCAGCAGTTCCTGTTAAATGAACTACGGAATTATTGCTAAGTCGTCCTGTCACAAGATGTTCATCCTGTTCATTTACACTTTCAACTAAGACTTTTTCGATATTTCCGGTTAAGGCTTCTGCTTTTTTTGTGGCTGTTTTTTGAACCTCTTTTAACAGACGGTCAAAACGCACCTTTACCACATCTTCAGGAATCTGATTTTCCATGGAAGCGGCAGGAGTTCCTGTTCTTTTGGAATAAATAAATGTAAATGCACTGTCATAGCCAACCTTTCGAACCACATCCATAGTCTCTTCAAAATCTTCTTCGGTTTCACCCGGGAAGCCTACAATAATATCTGTTGTTAATGCTATATCCGGAACGGCTGTTCGGATTTTTTCGACTAATTCTAAATATCTTTCTTTGTCATAATGGCGGTTCATAATCTTTAAGATTCTTGAACTGCCGGACTGTAATGGCAAATGTAGATGTTTGCAGATTTTTTTTGAATTTTTCATCACTTCAATCAATTCATCGGATAAATCCTTTGGATGGGAAGTCATGAAACGAATGCGCTCTAAGCCATCGATTTTCTCAATTTCCTGTAAAAGTGCTGCAAAACTGATGGGATTGTCTAAGTTTTTTCCATAGGAATTTACATTTTGACCTAAAAGCATGACTTCTACAACGCCGTCTGCCACTAATTTTTCAATTTCGCGAATGATATCTTTTGGCTCGCGGCTTCTTTCTCTTCCACGCACATAAGGTACGATGCAATAGCTGCAGAAATTATTGCAGCCAAACATAATATTTACCCCTGATTTGAAGAAATACTTTCTTTCAATCGGAAGATCTTCTACGATTTTATCCGTATCCTCCCAGATGTCTATAGTCATGGAGCTGCCTTTTTTCTTAGCCAAATCGGAAAAGCTGTTCTCAATGGCTGTTGTAATCAATTCGGCAAATTTATAAATATTGTGTGTACCAAAAATCAGATTTACAAAACGATAGCTCTGTTTGATTTTCTCTACAACGGTAGGTTCCTGCATCATACAGCCGCAAAGTCCAATCATCATCAATGGATTTTTTTTCTGAAAACCATTGAGATATCCTAAACGGCCATACACCTTATTATTGGCATTTTCTCTAACGGTACAGGTATTATAAATAACAAAATCAGCTTCTTCTGTATCCACTTCTTCATAACCAATCTGTTCCAAAATACCTACTAATTTTTCAGAATCTCTGGCATTCATTTGACAGCCAAAGGTAGATACATGAAAAGTCATTGGTGAGCCTTTGATTGCGGATAATTGTTTGATATATTCCTTTGCAATTTCAATAAAATAATATTGTCTTTTTGGTTCTGTTTCAGGAATTTGTGTTTTATCTATAATCTTTAATTTGAAATTTGTTTCCATTTTATTCCTCGCTTATTAACGAATCTGTCCATTTCCATAAATAATAAATTTGGTGCTGGTAAGTGCTTTTAAGCCCATTGGACCTCTTGCATGAAGCTTCTGTGTACTGATACCGATTTCTGCTCCAAAGCCAAATTCAAATCCATCAGTAAATCGTGTAGAGGCATTGACATAAACTGCCGCTGCATCAACTTCATTTAGGAATTTTTCTGCATTTTCATAGCTATTGGTAATAATTGCTTCAGAATGGCCGGTATTGTAACGATTGATATGGGCAATAGCTTCATCCACAGAGGCAACTGTTTTGGCAGAAATCTTGTAGTCTAAGTATTCACTGCCCCAGTCCTCTTCTGTTGCAGCAATTACATTAGATTCAGCAATAGAGGCCTTTTGAATGAGTTCATCCGCACGAATCTCGACATTTTTTTCTGCTAATTTCTTTTCTAATACAGGAATAAAGTCTTTGACAATACTTTCATGTACTAATAAGGATTCGCAGGCATTGCAGACACCGATTCTCTGGGTTTTGGCATTGAATATAATATCACATGCCATAGTAAAATCTGCACTTTCATCTACATAGATATGGCAGTTTCCTGTTCCCGTTTCAATAACCGGAATAGTGGCATTTTCTACTACTGTACGAATTAAACCAGCGCCTCCTCTTGGGATAAGTACATCCACATACTGATTCATATGCATAAATTCTCTGGCTGTTTCGTGGGATGTATCTGTAATCAGAGAAATCGCTTCCTTTGGCAGATGCTGCTCCTCTAAAGCCTCCTGAATACAGGCTACAATCGCCTGATTGGAGTTGATGGCATCTTTTCCGCCTCTTAAAATAACAACATTTCCGGTTTTAAAGCATAAGCCAAAGGCATCTGCTGTTACATTTGGACGAGATTCGTAGATAATACCAATTACACCAAGTGGCACGCGTTTTTTTCCAATCATCAGTTCATTTGGACGCTTTTTCATGGAAAGTACTTCGCCGATTGGATCATCTAAGCCAACGACTTGTCTTAAGCCTTCTGCCATCTGGGCAATTCTGGTTTCGTTGATTAAAAGACGGTCAAGAAGTCCTTCAGGCATATGATTTTCTCTGCCGTTTTCCATATCTATCGCATTGGCAGCTATAAGCTCTGCTTGTTTTTCTACTAATTTGTCAGCTACAGCTAAAAGAGCCTCATTTTTCTGGCTTGTGGAAAGCACACCTACCTGCTGCTTTACTTCTTTTGCTTGTTTACAAATTTCTAATAATTCCATGATTCGTCCTCCTTTTATATAAACACCAGACCATTTTCCGTTGCTAATAGTTGCATTTGTATGTCTGTTTTTTCTGTAGGAATAGCTTCTTTTATTTGCAGGTCATAAGCAATTCCTATGCGTTTTAATTCCCTATGTATAGAAAAATATTTGTCATAATAGCCTTTTCCATATCCATAACGATTTCCATTCCAATCAAATACGCTGCCGGGAACTAAACAAAATGCTTTTTCTAAGTCAGCCCTAATACAGGTTTCCTTAGGTTCAAAAATATGAAATGCCCCTTCTTTAAAATCTTCCATACTGTTTACCTGATAAAATTCCATGGTATTTCCCAAAACCCTTGGAAATGCCAGAGGAATTTTCTTTTCTAACAGCCATGTATATAGTAGCATTAATGATACTTCATTGCTACGGGGATAATATCCATAAACACCATGAATTTGCAGATTGCTTTGTGTATCTAAAAATTGCTGCAAATGTATGGAAATTTGTTCTGATAATGCGGTCACATCGTTTTTAGACAGGGCATTTCTTTTTGCTAACAGTTCTTTTCTAATTTGCTTTTTTGCTTCCATTTTTTCCAAATTTTTCACCCAGATTTTCGATAGTTCCATCTGAATTTTGAATATCAATATTGTCTAATTGTGCTTTTAAATTGGTACGGACATTTGCTATAAATTCTTTTCGCAATACATCCTGTTCTGCTTTCTCTGCTTCTGTTAAACCTTCTGCTTTAGATTTACGGTATAATTCGTTAATTCTGTTTATTTTTTTCTGATTCATAAATTAGAATGTCTCCTCTATAAAATCACTGATATAAAAATCTTCATCATAGTTAGAATGGAATAAAGTTCCTGTGAAATCACCTTCAAAAATTTCGTGAATGATGCCCACATCCTTACCATTGGCAATAATCATATCTGCACCGGAACGGGTGGCAATTTTTGCAGCGGTAAGCTTCGTTGCCATTCCGCCTGTTCCTACATCACTTCCGGTAGTACCTTTTGCCATATGTAAAAGCTTTTCATCAATCACTTTTACATCCTTGATTAATTTTGCATCTGGGTTCGTATGTGGATCGTCGGTATACAGACCATCTATATCGGATAATAAAATCAATAAGTCTGCAGAAACTAAGGATGCTACAATAGCGGATAAGGTATCGTTATCACCGAACTGAATTTCATAGGTAGATACAGTATCATTTTCATTTACAATGGGGATAACTCCCATTTCAAATAATTCTTCAAAGGTATTCTGGGCGTTTTTGCGGGATACATTGTCTGTCATTGTATTTTTGGTCATAAGAACCTGTCCTGCTGTCTGATGATACTCAGAAAACATTTTCTGATAGGTCATCATCAATCTCGCCTGTCCTACTGCTGCACAAGCCTGTTTTTTTGCCATAGTCTTTGGGCGTTCTTTGATGCCCATAGAGCTTCTGCCTACGGCAATGGCACCTGAACTTACCAGACAAACATCGATTCCCTGATTTCTCAAATCACAAAGCTCACGCACTAATTTTTCTAATTTTGTAAAATTTAATCCACCGGTTTCTTCATGACTTAGTGATGATGAACCGATTTTAATAACTACTCTCTTTGGTAATTTCATAATTCTCCTCTACCTCTTTTTCTCTATCACTCTAAAGTATTACTTTACCACACATCAGGCTTGCCGACAACTTAAAATTGTGCTATTCTTTTCAAAAAAATAGACTATAATTTATGAAAATAAGCTAAAATGATGGCTTAGAAAGGAATATATCTTGAAATATTTAAAGCATAAAACGACTGCTTTTTGTTTAGCATGCATATTACTCCTTTTTGCCCTATTGAGTTCTGGCTGCAGTAAAAGGACAGAACCAATATCTAAATCGGGCTTTTATTTTAATACAATAATAAAAATTACACTTTATGATTCTGCTTATGAATCTTTATTAGAGGATTGTTTTTCTCTTGCGGACACCTATGAAGGGTATTTTAGTGCCACTTTAGAGGATAGTGATATTTCAAAAATTAATCAGGCGAAAGGTGCGCCTGTAGAGGTTCATGAAGAAACGATAGAACTCTTAGAAAAGGGGCTTTATTATTCAAAACTTAGTGACGGCGGTTTTGATATTACAATTGGAGCTTTATCTTCTCTGTGGAATTTTAGTGAAAATGAAGGTGAGATACCCAAAAAAGCAGATATTCAACAGGCTCTTTCTACTGTGGATTACCACAATATAATAATAAATAAAAATACTGTGGCTTTGAAAAATCCGAATACCCGGATTGACTTAGGTGCTATTGCGAAAGGCTATATTGCAGACAAAATGAAGGAATTTTTAAATGAAAATGGTGTTACGGAGGGCATTATTAATCTTGGCGGAAATGTGCTTTGTGTAGGTGCTAAAGCAAATGGCGATACCTATCATATAGGTATTCAAAAGCCCTTTGATGAAACAGGAACACCGCTTCTATCTGTGCAGGTGACAGATGAAACGGTGGTATCTTCCGGTGTGTATGAACGCTATTTTAAGGTTCAGGATATGTTGTATCATCATATTTTAAACCCGTCTACCGGATATCCCTATGAGAATGAAATATATGGAATCACTATTATTTGCAAGGACTCAGTAGATGGTGACGGACTAAGCACCACTTGTTTTGCGTTGGGACTTGAAGATGGTATGGCACTTATTGAAGGCTTACCGGATACGGAGGCAATTTTTATTACCAGTGATGGAGAAATCCATCTTTCTTCCGGAATGGGAACAGACATCTTGTATCAGGAATATTAAAATTTATAAAGAGTGCTTATTTATAATATTCTAGGCCCTTTGTGCTTTACACTTTCAGAGGCGATTGTCACTGCATATTTTAAAGCATCTTCTTTAGATTTATTTAAAACAAAATATCCATAGCAAAAAGCTCCATGAAAGATATCTCCTGCGCCTAAAGTATCTACAACCTCTACTTTTGGTACAGGAATTTCTCTTTCATTGAAAATAAGGGGTTTTTCACCTCTGGTCATTACTTTAGCGTCTGCATGACAGTCATTGATATGGAAGATATCATTTCCATTCTCATCCTGAAACACTTCTGATGCAATAACAATATTTGCCCGATGCAGAAAGCAATCCATATTTTCTTTCCAGCTTCCGGCATCTAATACCACTTTTTTATCCTTTGGAATTTCCTTTAGAATGGTTAAAGCTATTTCTTGCTGGTTGCAATCAAACAGATAAAAATCATAATCTTTTACATCTGTAAATTCTATTTCCTTGAATATATTCTGACCGCTGAATATGGTTCGGTTTCCATTTCCGGAAACAACGATACTAGCCGTATTGGGTAATATTTTATCTCTGGAAAAGTTTAAAACCTTTACACCATAGCTTGTAATATTGCGAATCATAGCGTCTGCTTCTGCACTGTCTCCCAAGCAGGTAGCTAATGTGGCATTTCCTCCAAGCATGGCATAGGTTATGGCGGCATTTGTGGCAGGACCACCTACATAATTAGCAAAGTGATTTGTTTTTACTTTTGTATTTTCAGATGGGTATTCGTCTATGTAATACAGATAATCCGATGTGCATATGCCGACAAATAATCCTTTTGGTGTATTCATGTTATCCTTCCTCTTTTATATTTTTTAATTTTCAAATTCCATTTCAAAATGCTGATAATCCTTTACGCTATTCCAGTTTCCGCCCCAAGTAAAACCGGCTTCTGTAAATAATAGATACGCAAGGTCATTTTCGTCAATTTTATATGGAAAATCCTTTGTTCTGTCTATATAGTCTCTGCCGCTTTCTGGCTGACACAGGATACTGCCATCGGCAGCAGTTTTTACATAGGGATTATATTTAGGATTGATATCAATTGCCATGCCATAGCTATGATTAGATAGCTTGTCACTTCCCGCAATTTGACGGAAATTAAAGGCCGAGGTATTGTTATCTGACATAGATAATTCATCATTTGCCTGATAATTGTCAACTAATACCATGCGTTCTATTGGATACTGATTCTCATAGAGCTTCTGAAAAATTTCCAGTACAGTATCGGCGATTTTTTCGTTGACAATCATTTCGCCAACATAGGTATTTCCGTCCAATCCATAGCAAAGCATTCGCAGATATCTCAATTCAGAAATATCTATATAGGTATTTGGGGTATAAGAAATACCATTAATTTTAGCAAATAATGAATCATCAATTTCCATACTGTAAAATAATTGTGCCAAAATCTCGTCAGAAACAAGTCCATACACCGCCTGTTCGCCTGCAGACAGATTCAAAATCCGTTGATATTCATTTTGACTTTCAGCCATTGCAGGAAGCTTGACTTCATCAGTTGGCAACTCAGTATTTTTTTCGCTGTCTGATATTTCTGTATCTTCTGTATCTTCTAAGGGCATCTCTGTATCAGCTATAAATTGTGTTTCTGAATCCATGGCAGCTGTATTCTCGTTTTTATTGATATTATGTATAAGCAAAACAACTGCACAGGCTAACAAAATACCTACGCCAGCCCATTTTATAAATCGTCTGTTTTTTAATTTCATTACACATGCACTCCAGTCATATCATTTACCCATACTTTTTTCTTTACCAAAATACCACCAATCAGACATTTAAAAATGTCTACAAACTGACATAGGAAATAAATCCAGATAATATTCATGTCTGTAAATCTTGTCAGAACAAATGCCAATGGAATATTGACTAACCATACATATACACTGTCAAATAAAAAGGTAATAAATGTCTTTCCACCAGAACGAAGTGTAAAATATAATGCATTTACAAATGCATGAATTGGCATATAGGTAGATGCCACACGCAAAAACTGTGTTGCCAGCTTTTGAACCTCATCCGTTGTATTGTAAATCTGTGGAAATACAGGTGCAATCATAAACATCACTGCTCCAATCCCCAGACATGCAGCTACAGAAAAGAATATCATTTTTCGGTCTGTATCTACTGCTTCTTTCAGCTTTCCGGCACCTAAGAGCTGTCCGATTACTATGGAGATAGCCGAACCTAAAGCAATAAATACGACATTGAACAGATTAGATACTGTAGTGGAAATATTTAGTCCGGCTACAATGGCGAGTCCTCTGGTAGAATAACACTGGGTCAGCATTGCCATCCCCATTGACCACAAGGTTTCGTTCAATAAAAGTGGTGTTCCCTTTAAAATAATTTCTTTTGATAATTCTTTTGGAATAGAAAATTGCTGATATGCTCCCTCAATAAAAGGATTTTTTGCTTTATGTTTATGCGTCCATCTAACTACAATGAAGCATTCCACGAATCGTGCTATATCCGTTGCAATAGCTGCACCTGCAACTCCAAGCGCAGGTATCATTCCCATGCCAAAAATTAAGATATAATCTAAAATTAAATTGGTAAATACTGCAGCAATTCCTGCTTTCATAGGAAGAACCGTTTCACCGGTTTCTCTCAGTGTACTGGCATATACCTGTGTAATCAAAGAAGGAATCAGACCTAGCAGCATAAACATTAGATATTCTCTGCCGTAGCGATAGGTTGCCTCTAAATCTCCTGCTCCGCTGCCCTCATGTAAAAACAAATGAATCAATGGATCTTCGAAAAGTACAAAAATCACTATCCAGAATATCAAAAGCAATATACCAGAGAATAATTTAAACCGAAAGGTATCCCGTACACCTTTATGATCACCTTTTCCATAAAACTGTGTACCAAAAATTCCTGCACCGGATACGCATCCGAAAATACAGATATTAAATACCACAATTAGCTGATTTACAATAGCAACACCAGACATCTGCTCTGTTCCTACACGACCGACCATGATATTGTCTAATAAACTAACAAAATTCATAATTCCGTTCTGAATCATAATCGGAATAGCAACCATTAAAACCATTTTATAAAACCTTTTATCACCAATAAATAATTCCTTAAATCTTCTCATAACCTATCTCTCCTCATATCTGTATATAAAAAAGGTGCTGAATCTCACCACTATTAAAGCAGTAAAGAGATTCTAGCACCTTTTATACTCTTATGCAATCAAGAAATTGTAAAATTTAAAGAATCTATTACAGGATAATCTTCTTAGGACATTTTTCAGCACAAATGCCACAACCGGTACATTTTTCCTGATCAATATAAGCTACATTATCAATGACATGTACAGCATCACTTGGACAGTTCTTTTCACAAAGATGACAGCCAATACAACCAACGGAACAGGCTTTCATTACATCTTTACCTTTGTCCTTGGAATTACACTGCACTAAATGCGCTGCATTGTAAGGAACAAGTTCAATTAAGCCCTTTGGACATGCGGCTATACATTTACCACAGGCTTTACATGCTTCTTTGTCTACTAATGCGATTCCATCTACGATATGAATAGCATCAAATGGACAGGCTTTTACACAGCTTCCATAACCAAGACATCCATAGTTACAGGTTTTTGACCCGCCGCCCGGTACAAATGCCATAGCTGCGCAGTCTTCAATACCTGTATAGATATAATCCTGTTTTGCTTTTTCACAGGTTCCTGCACATTTTACAAAGGCAACATTTCTAACGCCTTCTTCTGCTGCTACACCCATGATTTCACCAATCAAAGCTGCTACCGGAGCACCACCAACAGGACACTGACCTACCGGAGCTTCGCCTTTTACAATGGCTGCTGCAAGACCGGAACAGCCTGCATAACCACAACCACCACAGTTATTACCCGGAAGAACACCTAAAATCGCTTCTTCTCTTTCATCTACTTCTACTTTGAATTTTTCTCCGGAAATTCCAAGGAAAAATCCAATAAAAATACCTACACCACCGACGATAACGGCTGCAATAATAATTGCCTGTATACTCATCTTCTCTTTCCTCCTAAATCATTCCTGAGAATCCCATAAATGCGATTGACATCAGACAAGCTGTAATCAATACAATAGCTGTACCCTGAAAAGGTTTTGGGATATCATTATATTCAATTTTTTCACGGATTCCAGCCATAATGCAAATGGCAATAAAGAATCCAAATGCTGTTGCAAAACCATTTACAACACCCTCTAAAATACTATATTCTTTGGTAACATTGGTAAGTGCTACACCAAGTACTGCACAGTTTGTTGTAATCAATGGAAGATATACACCTAAACTCTGGTATAATGCTGGCATGGATTTCTTCAAAAACATTTCTACAAACTGCACCAATGCTGCAATAACAAGAATAAATACAATTGTCTGCAGATACTGGGTATTTGTAGGTGTTAATATAAACTTATAAATCAATGATGTAACAAAGGATGCAATTGTAATAACGAATATTACTGCACCGCCCATTCCGGCAGCAGTTTCTGTTTTCTTAGATACACCTAAGAATGGACAGATACCTAAGAACTGGCTTAGTACTACATTATTGACAATTGCTGAACCAATAGCGATTAATAATAATTTTTCCATATGTACCTATCCCTCCTATTCTGCTTTTTTACCTGTACACATTGCAGACTGACCACAATTTGCACAGTCTCCACTGATACAACCGGATGGTTTCGCCAATGGCTTACCCTTTGCATCCATTTTTGCACGGACAATATTCATAGCGGCAACAAGGAATGCTAATACAAGAAATGCTCCCGGAGCCATAACAAAAATAGTAATTGGTGTAAACCAGTCTAGCGAAAGTATCTGAGCACCAAATATCTGTCCTGCACCAAGAATCTCACGAATAATACCAATACAGGTAAGACCTACGGTAAAACCAAGTCCCATACCTATACCATCAAAAATAGATGGAAGAACCGGATTCTTAGAAGCATAACTTTCGGCACGACCAAGAATAATACAGTTTACAACGATAAGTGGGATATATACACCTAATTTAGTTGCCAAATCTGGTGTATATGCTTTCATAATAAATTCTACCATAGTAACCAGAGAAGCTACAATGACAATATATGCCGGCATACGCACACCATCTGGAATTATCTTACGAAAAGCAGAAATCAAAAGGTTTGCAAATACCAATACAACTGTTGTGGAAAGCCCCATACCAAGACCATTTTCTGCTGATGTGGTAACCGCTAAAGTCGGACACATACCAAGCATCAGTACAAAAGTAGGGTTTTCTTTAATAATACCATTAAATAATCGTTCTACATATTTATTCATTCATTTATGCCTCCTTCCAATACATTCTGGAAGTATGTAATACAGGCATTTACACCATTTGCCATAGCTTTAGATGTAATAGTTGCACCAGAAATAGATTCGATTTCATTATCTGCTGCCGGAGCCTGTTTTACGATTGTGAAACTATCCACTTGTTTTCCGGAAAACTGACCAGAAAATTCTTCAGTTTTTGCTTTATCACCCAATCCCGGGGTTTCAGCAATACTTGTAATGGAATAACCATTTACTATTCCTTCATTTGTAATACCTACAGAGAAAGTAATATTTGCCTGACTGGCATCTTTTGCAGTTACAGTAATAACATAGCCAAGAGCATTGCCACTGTTATCCATTGCTACCTGCACATCTTCGATTTCATCATTGTAATCAAATTCATCCATAATGGCAATAGCTGCTTCTTCATCAAAATCATCATAGGCTTCAAAGGATGCTGCATCTGCAAACACCTTCTGGTATGCTGCCTGTGCTGTTGCTGCATCTGCTGCAGCAATCGGGGCTTTTGTGATTTCATATACGAGTCCAAGGATAAAACCGAGCACAAGTGTAAAGGCTGTTAAAATTAATGCATCATGTATAATTTTCTTATTCATGCTTTTTTCCCTCCTTTACTAAACCAAAAGCTCTTGGAATTGTAATTTTCTCAATCATAGGAACTAAGCAGTTGCTTAAGATAATTGCAAAGGAAACACCTTCTGCATTTGCTCCGTATAAACGGAATAAGCCTGTCAATATACCTAAGCATACACCAAATAAAATTTTACCTCTTGGTGTAATTGGGGAGGTTACATAATCAGTTGCCATAAAGAATGTACCTAACATTAAGCCACCACCACATAGCTGTGCTGTAATATAATTCCAGTCAAATCCATTTCCACCGAAAATCACAATAAAAATCACAAAGGTAACGATATAGGTTCCCGGGATTCTTAAATCAATAACTCCCATTAAAATAAGGAATATAGCCCCGATAATAATAGCAATTGCAGATGTTTCTCCGATGGTTCCTGCTGTTTTACCAATCAGCATATCCATGGTATTTACCACTTCACCATTACGCATAGCTGCAAGCGGTGTTGCTCCTGTATATTCATCAATAGCAAAATTGGTCATATCAGCCGCAAAAGCAATTAATAGGAAACATCTTGCGCCAAGTGCCGGGTTCATAAAGTTCTGACCCAGACCACCAAACATCATTTTTACGATAACAATAGCGAAAATACCGCCAAGGATTGCTTCCCAGACCGGAAGTGTTGGCGGAAGGTTTAATGCTAATAATAAACCTGTAACCACAGCACTTAAATCGTTGATTGTGCTTTTTTTATGTACAATTTTCTCGAATACCCATTCAGAAGCCACACAGCTTGCGATGGTTGCGAGAATTAAAATCAATGCTTTCACTCCAAAGTTGTATATACCAAACAGTGTAGTCGGCAACAATGCGAGAATGACATATAGCATAATCCGGCTGCTGGTATCTTTGGAACGAACATGTGGTGATGATGATACATTATATAAATCACTCACAATAATCCACCTCTTTCTCTTCTAATTATTTTCTCTTTGCTGCTAAAACCTGTTTTTTCATTGTCTTAATGGACTGTGCCAGTGGTCGTTTTGCCGGACAGACATAACTACAGCTTCCACATTCCACACACTCTAAGCCATGCCATTTTTCGTATATATCATTCTGTCCTCTTTCTGCAAAATCTGCAAGTCTTGAAGGAACTAAAAGCTCCGGACAGGCTTCTACGCAGCGACCACAGTTAATACATGCAGTCGGTTCATATTCGGCTACTTCATCCTGTGTAAAGCAAAGCAACGCAGAAGATGTCTTTGTCACCGGAATATTAATGTCGAATAAGGCAAATCCCATCATAGGACCACCGGAAATAATCTTCTTGCATTCTGTCTTAAATCCACCGGATGCTTCTAAAAGCTCAGCGTAATTAGTTCCAATAAAAACATTGTAGTTTTGTGGTTCTGCCACTGCATCACCTGTTACAGTAAAAATACGATTCATAAGTGGTTTACCGTATTTTACAGCATTGTAGGCTTCTACTAATGTTTCCACATTGTCTACGATACATCCTGCATCAGCCGGAAGCATCTTAGAATTAATCGCTCTCTTAGTAACTGCATAAATCAGTTGTCGCTCTCCACCCTGCGGATACTTTGTCTGAAGCTCAGCCACTTCCATACGAGACTCATTTTTGGTAAGTCTTTTTAGCTTTGCAATACAATCCGGTTTATTATCTTCTACACCAAATACGCCTTTTGCATTTGGGAAAAGCTGTAATACAACCTTCATACCATTTACCAGATTTTCCGGCTGCTCCATCATAATACGATAGTCAGATGTAAGATATGGCTCACACTCTGCGCAGTTAGCAATAATGTATTCAATCTTCTCCGGCTCTTTTGGTGATAATTTTACATGAGTTGGAAAACCTGCTCCACCCATACCAACAATACCGGCTTCCTTAATCTTTTCAATAATTTCTTCTCGGGAAAGAGTTGTAATATCCTCGACCTCTGTATATTCTACCTCTTTCATCTCTCCATCGCTCTCAATAACGATTGATTTTACCATGTCACCAACCGCTACACGACGAGGTTCAATTGCCTTTACTGTTCCTGACACAGAAGAAAAAATTGGTGCAGATACAAAGCCACCGGCTTCAGCGATTTTCTGACCTCTTAACACTGTATCACCTACAGCGACAATTGGATTTGCTGGTGCTCCAATATGCTGTGACAATGGATATACCAGTTCACCTTTGGGTAACAATTCGCGGACCGGCTTATTTTTGGATAAGTCTTTTCCATCATAAGGATGGACGCCACCTTTAAATGTTAATATTCCCATTTTTCGTGCCCCTCTTTCTATAATGTATTAATTGGATTCCTACTTTTTTGCATAGATATCCTATCGTATAAATTATAGCATAAACTACCAGTAATGACAGTCTATTTTTGTACTTTTTTCGATACTTTTTGACAAATTATATAGTTTTTCGTACTATAATTATGATAAAGTAAGAAAATTTTGAAAGGATATCTTATGAAAATTATACAAAATAACATACCTGTTACAGACGATTATTATATATGTCATTACTTTGCAGATAATTCCGCTTTTTTTGATATTGAAACCACAGGATTTTCTGCTAAAACTGCCTTTGTCTATCTTATTGGTATGGCTATCCGACGGGAAAATCAAATAGAGGTTTATCAGTTTCTTGCCGAAAATCATAAGGATGAAGAAAAGGTATTGCAGGCCTTTTTCGATAAGCTAGAGACGATAGAGCAGCTCATATGCTTTAACGGGATTGGATTTGATATTCCGTTTTTAAATACAAGATGTAAGCATTATTCTATTTCGAGTCCGCTGTCTGATATCTCAATTATAGATTTATATAAGATTACTTGTAAGCTGGCAATTTTTTTACAATTACCAAATCGAAAGCAAAAGACTTTAGAGCATTTTTTGGGAATTACCAGAGAGGATATCTATACTGGCGGTGAATTAATCAAAATTTATTATGCGTATGAGAAAACGCGTGATGCAGAAGCTGAAAAACTGTTATTGCTGCATAATTTTGAAGATGTTGTTGGTATGACTAATTTATTGGCAATTATGTCTTATGAGGAAGTATTTTCTGCCAATATTCGTGGGATTACTGCATCTGCAAAACAAAATGAATTACTTCTTATATTAGAAGCATCTGTTGCATTTCCGCAGACTGTATTTTATCCCAATGAATTTTGTGATATTATATGCAAATCGTCAGTTATGCAGATTTCTGTTCCTATTTTAGAGGGAAAAATAAAATATTATCATGAGAATTATAAAGATTACTATTATCTGCCGGAAGAAGACATGGCAATTCACAAGAGCGTTGCCTCTTATGTAGATTCTTCTCATCGAAAAAAAGCAACTGCAAATACCTGTTATACTAAAATTGCCGTCACAGAGGAATTTCTTCAAAATCAAGATTCGCTTTTTTCTTATGCAGCACAATTATTAAAAAAGGTTGTCCCAAATAATTGAGACAACCTTTTAACTTTCTCTGTTAAAAAAGAAAGAACTCTTTCTTCCATAATTTAATTCTTTGTAGTTCATAATCTGTTCAGTGCTGCCGATAAAAAGAACCCCATCCTTAGTCAAAGCCTGATTGAACTTTTTATAAATATCCTCTTTGGCTTCTTCTGTAAAGTATATTAATACATTACGGCATACAATCAGATGGCATCCGGAAGGATATGGATCTTTCAAAAGATTATGTTCTTTAAACTCCACACGAGATTTAATTTCGTTTGAAATCTGATAAGAACTACCTACTTTTGTAAAATATTTCTTTTTAAATTCGTCTGGAACTCCTGCGATACTCTTTTCATTGTAGAGTCCAACTTTTGCTGCTGCTAATACCTGTTTATCAATATCTGTTGCAATGACTTTAATCTGATTCAATGGCAAATGCTTTGAAAATGCCATTACCAGTGAATACGGCTCGTCTCCGGTAGAGCATGCTGCACTCCAGATTTTGATATTTTTACCAAATTTCTGAATAAGCTCAGGAATAACCTCACGGTCTAAAAGCTTCCACTGTTCTGGATTTCGATAAAACTCTGATACATTAATTGTCAAAAAATTGACAAATTGTTCGAATTTTTCTTTATCCTTTTTAATCAACTCTACATAAACATCATATGTTTGACACTTGTTTTTGGTAATCAAAGTATCAATTCGTCTGCGCATCTGTTTCTCTTTGTAAGAGTTTAAATCTATCTGTGTCATGCTATAGATATTTTTTTTGAATTTTTCATAATCACCAAGCATATTGTTACCCCATTTCTTTATGAAGAATAGTATTATATAAATAGAAAGTCCGCATGGCGAACTTTCTATTTATAACTTATAACAATGAAAAATTATTCTTCTTCTGCTACCTCAGCAGCTTCAACAGCTTCTTCTTCTGCTTCTGGAGCAAGGAGTGCTTTTACGCTTAAGCTGATTTTTTTATCTTCTTCGTTGAAATCAACGATCTGTGCTTCGATTGCCTGTCCAACCTTTAATACATCAGATGGTTTTTCGATATGTTCTTTTGCAATCTGAGAAACATGAAGTAATGCATCTACTCCAGGTGCAAGTTCAACAAAAGCACCAAAATCTGTCATACGAGCAACTGTTCCATTTACAACTGTTCCTACTGCAAATTTATTTGCTGCATCATTCCATGGATTTTCTTCCGGGAATTTCATGCTTAATGCAATCTTTGTTTCATTGATATCTTTGATGAATACTTTTACAGTATCTCCAACCTTGAATGCTTTCTTAGGACTTTCAACTCTTCCCCATGACATTTCAGAAATGTGAAGAAGTCCGTCTGCTCCACCTAAATCAATGAATGCACCGAAATCTGTTACATTCTTAACAGTTCCTTCTACTACATCACCAACATTGATTTTTGCAAATAATTCTTTCTGTAATTCTGCTTTTTTAGCAACTAATAACTGTTTTCTGTCACCGATAATTCTTCTGCGACGAGGATTGAACTCTGTAATAACGAATTCGATTTCCTGATCTTTGTATTTGCTTAAATCTTTTTCGTATGTATCTGATACAAGACTAGCCGGGATAAATACTCTTGTCTCATCAACAACTACGCTTAAGCCGCCGCCAAGAACCTGAGCAACTTTTGCTGTTAATACAGTGTTGTTTTCGAAAGCTTCTTCTAATTTTTTGCTTCCTTTTTCTGCTGCAAGGCGTTTGTAAGAAAGGAGAACCTGTCCTTCGCCATCGTTTACTTTGATAACTTTAGCTTCCATGGTGTCGCCAGCATTTACAATTGTAGTTAAATCTACATTTGGCTCATTGGTGTATTCATTACGAGTAATGATACCGTCAGACTTGTATCCAATATTTAAGACGATCTCGTCGGGTTTCACACTGATAACCTTGCCTTCGACTACCTCTCCATTTCTTATTGTTTTTAATGATTCTTCTAACATTTGTTCAAAGCTCATTTCTGACATTCTTTTGAACCTCCTCAATAATATTGTTTGGGGTCGAAGCCCCTGCGGTAATACCTACGCTATCAATGGACTGAAACTGCCTTGTGTCCAAGTCGTCAAGTGTCTGTATATAGTAAGTATTTTCACATTCTTTTTTACATATTTCAAATAACTTCTGCGTATTGGAACTGTGGCGGCCACCAATAACAATCATAGCATCTACTTTCCCGGCGATATCGGCAGCTTCCTTCTGTCTGACCTCAGTTGCATTGCAGATTGTATTTAAAACAATTATATCATAACCTTTTTTTGTAATAATTTCAACTAATTCTTGAAATTTATTGTAATTAAATGTCGTTTGAGAAACAATACATACTTTTTCGTCAATTCCGACATTTAAATTTTCTGCTTCTTCTTTTGTCTGTAATACAGTAGTTTTTTCAGGATTTGACCAGCCTTTGATGCCTTCTACTTCCGGATGTGAATCGTTTCCTATAATTATAAGGTGATAACCTTTTTTGCTGTATTCTTCGGCATAACGATGTATTTTCAAAACAAAAGGACAAGTTGCATCTACAATCTGAAAACCTTCTGCCTGGATTTTATCGTATACATCTTTTGCTACACCATGAGAACGAATTACAATAATTCCCTTTGGAAGCGTTCTTAATTCCTCGATATTTTCTACCGCGTGTACGCCCTTTGCTTCTAAATCTTTTACGACTTCTTCATTATGAATAATGGGTCCAAAGGTATATACCGGAACAGAATTCATTTCTGCTTCTTCATATACTTTATCTACGGCTCTTTTAACACCAAAACAAAATCCTGCACTTTTTGCTAATGTCACCTGCATCTTATATTTTCTCCTGACAAATTTTCTGAATAGCTGCAACTACTTCGTCAATATTCATTTCAGACGAATCCACAAGCACTGCATCTTCTGCCTGCTTTAATGGAGATGTTTCTCTATGCATATCTCTATAGTCTCTGTCTTCAATATCCTGTTGAATAGCTGCTAAATCACAGGCTTCGCCTTTTGCCATTAATTCATCATAACGACGCTTTGCTCTAGTGGCAGAGCTTGCTGTCAGATAAATTTTGACTTCGGCATTTGGCAGTACACAGGTTCCGATATCTCTTCCATCCATAATTACATCTGTACTTGCAGCTAATTTCTGCTGTAAAGCAACTAATTTTGTACGAACCTTTGGATAAATGCTTGTAGCAGAAGCCATGTTTCCGACTTCTTCCCTGCGAATTTTATCATTGACATTTTCATCATTTAAAATCACCTGCTGTTCGCCATCCTGATAACGGATAGAAATGTCCACCGTATCGCTTGCTGCAGATATCGCTTCTTCATTTGTAGAATCTATGCCCTGTTCTAAAAAATAAAGAGCCATTGCGCGATACATCGCACCTGTATCTACATATACATATCCTAATTCCTTTGCCAGCTTTTTTGCAATGGTACTTTTGCCGGCGCCTGCTGGTCCATCGATTGCTATATTCATGCTGTTCACCTCTGTTTTTTACTATTCTATACTATCTCCTGCCAAAAAGCCTGTTGACCATGCTATTTGCAGGTTATACCCGCCTGTCATGGCATCTAAATCTAATACCTCTCCTGCAAAATATAATCCGGAAATGATTTTTGATTCCATAGTGGAAGGATTTACTTCCTTAACAGAAATACCGCCTCTGGTAATAATTGCTTCATTAAAGTCCCGCAATCCATCTAAGGTTATTGGAAAGGCTTTTAATAATTGTATCAAATGGCTTCTTTCTTCTCTTGTGATTTCATTTACTTTCTTTTCTAGATCAATTTCTGAAAGTTCTAGTATCACAGGAAGCATTTTTGAAGGAAGTAAGCCATGAATGGCATTCTTAAACTGTTTATTTTTATTTTCATCAAATTCTCTAAGAAGTCTTAAATCTAACTGTTCGACTGAAAGAGCCGGCTTTAAATCAATGGTCATGGAAAGTGTTTGTTTTTTTAGTTCTTTTCCTACTATGCTGCTGGCACTAAGCATTAGTGGTCCACTGACACCAAAATGTGTAAATAACATTTCACCAAAATCTTCAAATACGACTTTTTTCCCCTTTTTTATGGTAACTTTGACATTTTTTAATGCTAATCCCTGCATATTTGTTACATAGGACTCTATAGTTGTAAAGGGTACCAAAGAAGGTTCGATATCGGTCACTTTATGTCCACAGGTTTTTGCAAAATGGTAACCGTCTCCGGTAGAGCCTGTACTTTGATAGGAAAAACCGCCAGTTGCCAAAATGACTGCATCGCTATTTAATATAGTGCCATCTTCTAATCGAACACCTTTTATACAGGTATCCTCGATAAGCAGCTCTTTTACTTTGGTATGCAGATGTACTTCTACTCCGGCTTGCTTTAAAGCTCTGCTTAGAGCATTAATGACATCTGATGAATGATCGGAAACCGGAAAAACACGATTTCCCCGTTCGATTTTGGTCTTGACGCCATGCTCTTCAAAAAAATCTATGACTCTGAAATTATCATAGGCATAAAATGCACTATACAAAAATTTTCGATTAGTCATTACATTTGCAAAAAGATTTTCCATATCTCCCGCATTAGTGATATTACATCTGCCTTTTCCGGTAATATATAATTTTTTGCCTAGCTTTTCATTTTTTTCTAATAATACAACGGAATGACCCTTTTGGGCTGCGGAAAGAGCAGCAAACATACCCGCAGGACCACCGCCTATAATAATAACTTTTTTCACTATTTATCTCCGATTCTGGCATACCGCAATTTGATGGACTCATCGACATGATCAATCTCATCATTTTCGTATACCTGATATTCGTCCCATATCTCTTCTAACATTTCTAAGGTTTCTGCTACTTCCCCCTGCTTTTTCATACACAAAGCAACAATCAATGAGTTGATTACGCTTAGTGGGGCAACTAAGGAATCTACAATAGATGCCATATCACTTTGGGCAATCAGATTACAGGAAGAGTACAAATTCATAGGTGAATGTACACTATCTGTCAAAGTGATAACCTTTGCGCTGCGATTGTTGGCAAATTCTATTGCTTTTAATGTCCGCATGGAATATCTTGGGAAGCTGATACCAATAATAACATCTTCACTATTGATGCGTACCATTTGTTCAAATAATTCACTGGAGCTATTAGTATTAAGCAAATGTACATTTGGAAACATTAGATTCAGATAAAAAGCAAGAAAGCTTGCAAGTGGTGCGCAGCTGCGAATACCAATAACATAAATATTCTTGGCATTCAATATGGTGTCCACTGCTAACTCAAACGCATTCTGATCAATTTTTTCTAAGGTGCTCTTAATATTTTCTGCATCAGACTGTAATACAGTTTCTAAAATTTGCGACTGACTGATTCTGCCATAGGTCACTTCCATTCTTTGTATGGAATTTAGTTTATTTCGTACCAGTTCCTCTAATGCCTTTTGAAACTCGGGATACCCTTTATATCCCAGACTCGTAGCAAAGCGAACTACCGTAGATTCACTGACACCTACTACATCTCCTAATTTTGCAGCTGTTAAAAAAACAGCTTTGTCATAATTATCGGTAATATAAGTTGCCAGCAATTTCTGACCCTTGCTCATACTGCCATACTTTTGGTTGATTCGATTGCTCAAATCATTTGTATTACTCATTTCTTTTTCACCTTCCGACTATGCGGATTTCTTCCCTCATCCATTTTTGCATAAACTAATTATGTTTTACATACATTTTTGTATTATAGCACAAAAAAAATTATAATGCATCAAAAAGAAAGAGTAAAGCAAAAAAGATTCATTGCAGAATATTTCTACAATGAATCTTTGATTGCGCTAATTATTTTACTAATTCTTTAACCTTAGCAGCTTTACCGGAACGCTCTCTTAAGTAGTTTAATTTAGCTCTTCTTACTTTACCAAGACGAACGATTTCTACTTTCTCTACATTTGGAGAGTGAAGTGGCCATGTTTTCTCTACGCCTACACCGTTAGAGAATTTACGAACTGTGAAAGTTGCACGGTTGCTTCCGCCCTGTTTCTTTAATACAACACCTTCGAAGATCTGGATTCTTTCACGGTTACCTTCTTTGATTTTACCGTAAACCTTTACAGTATCTCCTACATGGAATTCAGGTACTTCAGCTTTTAACTGTTCTGCTTCAATGCTTTTGATGATTTCATTTGCGTTCATTTTATTTCCTCCTATTTGTCCGATGTTCTTAATACAGTTTTGTAACAGAGGACCATCGCATACTTTACACAACTATTGAAATATAGCATAGATATTGATAAAAAGCAAGGTTTTTCTTTTGGTTTTTAGAAAAATTCTTCAAATACACCTTTTAAGTACCATTGAAAATCTTTTTCTTTCGCTCCCTGCTTTGTGCAGATTTCTCTTTCCCAATATATTTCATCATCAATTTTATACTGAATTTTTCCTACTATCTGATTGTTTTCTACGGGAGCTATGAGTTTTTTTTCAACATTACAAAAAATATCAACTTCTTCGCCTTCTTTCATTAAAATTGTAGGCGCTCCCTGCTGTTCTCTTAAGTATACTTCTACATTGAAATTCTCAAAAAAATTCTCTGTTTTTGCGTTTTCTACTAAAATATCTGATAACCATTCTTCATTTATGTTTTGTGCAGCTAAATCTATTTTTTGATAATTGGTAAGCCCATATTCCATAAGTTTTTTTGTGTCTGACCACTTATAGTTTTTGTTATTGGGCCATCCGCAGGCAAGCAAAGCTACTACAAATGTCCGTTCATCTCTTTCTAATGCCCCTACATAGCAATAGCCTGCATCACCGGTAAAACCTGTTTTTCCTGACAATGCGCCATCCATCATATGTAAAAATGCATTGTGATTGTTACAGGAAAAGCTTCTTCCACCGGAAATCACTTCACCCTGTTCATTCTTGATATAATTAGAAAAGGTATAGGAAGGTGTTCTTGTGATTTGTAAAAACAAATCTTTTTGCGGTGAACGCTTGATACAATAGCTCATAATTTTTGCCAAATCCGTGGCTGTGGTAGAATGAACGATTTTTTGTATAGAGCCATCTGCAGCAGTTATTTCTTTCTCTGCATCTAAACCGTTTGGTGTGATAAAAGTCGTATTTTGACAACCGATTTCTATAGCTTTGTTATTCATCATTTCTGCAAAACCCTCCACTGAACCGCCAATATGCTCGGCAATAGCAACAGCAGAATCATTGTGAGATTCCAACATAAGGGAATGCAGTAAATCTTTTAGATAATAGAATTCGCCCTCTTTTATATTTAATTGTACATCGGGCATTGTGGAGGCATATTTCGATACTTCTACGAGATTTTCTAAGCTGCCATTTTCTAATGCCAGTATGCAGGTCATGATTTTTGTAGTACTTGCCATTGGAAGCACCGTGTCGGCATCTTTTCCATACAAAATACGCCCGGAATCAGCATCCATAAGCACTGCTGATCGGGCGTATAATTCGCTGTCTTTAATAGTTGTCTTTTTTTCTTCTGCTAATGCATTCATTTCACCGAAAAATAGAATGATTGTAAGGATGATCATTACATATGTTAAGACTCTTTTCATTACACATTACCTGTTTTTTGCGTTACTGTAATATATGTCAACATATGTATATTCAGAACACCTAATATTTCCTTAGCGTATTCTCATGCTTCTGCTATTTGACCATGCACTGTAGTAAGTTTTCTTTCCGACTTTTTTGTATGAACGAACTTTAAAGGTATAATATTTTCCTCTGGTTAATTTTTTGAGTGTTATAATATTTCTGGATTTTCCTTTAAACTTCTTTGTTTTACCGGAATAGTATACTTCATATCCTGTTGCTTTTTTATTTGTAAAAATTACAAGCTTCATTTTTCTGGAGGCAGTATTATTTATACTCGAAATTGCTCCCTGTTTAAGAAATACATATTTTGAACCGGTTTTGCTATAGCCGGAATTCACATTTCCTGCTACGGATGCCACGGTATAGCTATAGGTTGTACCATTATTTGTTTTCTTATCAATATAGCTTTTTGTACCTGATGAAAAATTATTAACAGTGGCTAATTTTTTCCATTTACCGCTGCCTTTTTTGCGGTATACAATATAGCTGTCTGCGGCTTCTACATAATTCCAAGATATTTTAATACCGGTACTTGTATTTTCAATGGTTTTAATCTTTGGTTTTGCTAATGCTACAACATTTAATTGTAATGTAGCTGTGAGACCTTCGCAAGTAGCTGTAATTGTGGCATTTCCTACGCCTTTTGCTGTTATAGTACCGTTTGAATTTACGGTTGCTACATTAGCATTAGAGCTTGTATAGGATACAGGAAGATCCGTGCGTTTGTTGCCCCCATTATCATATACAACTGCCGTAAATGCCTTAGAAGCACCTTTTGCTACAGTTGCAGATGTAATGGAATATCCATTTGCATTTGTAAAATATATGCGGCTTGGCTTATAGGAAACCTGAACGATGACATTCAGACGAAGTCCTGATGTGGAAGTACCAATAATGCCCACCTGTCCCGGCTTCTTTCCGGTGATATTTCCAAGATTATCTACTGATGCAATATTTTTATCGGAAGATTCCCATACGATGGCATCTGTGTGATTAGCAGGCAACATGGTATATTGCAGTTTTATCGTCTCATCTACACCTAAAGCAATCGGACTGTTTGCTGTAAAGGATGTGGCCGGTACCGGAGTGCGTACATCACAGGCATAGCCATTTGCAACTGCATAATTATGTGCTGTTGAGCCTTCATAGCAAATAATGTTTGGTGTAATCCCTACATTAGAGTCTGCTAATGGTGTAACGATGGTTTTCCCAATTTTAGTAACACTGTTTGGAATAAAAATACTTCCCAATGTCATATTAGCACCTTTAAATGCATTGTTACCGATTTCCACTACCGTATTTGGAATTTCTACTGCAGTAAGGGAATTACAGCCGGCAAATGCTGAACCATTAATGGTATCTAATCCCTCATGCATATTAACAATGGCTAAAGATGAACAATTTATAAATGCATTACTTTCAATTTTCTTTAAAGATTTTGGTAATTCTGCCACCTCTAGAGAAGTACATCCGTCAAACATATTAGAGCCAATCTCTGTAATACCTTCTCCAAAGGAAACCATCTTTAAAGAAGTAAAATCTTCACAAGCGTATTTACCGGTGTGTCCTGAACCGATAATTCGAAGGTTGGTAAGAGATGTACAACCATCTATCTGTACTCTTAATGTTGTATCTGATGAATGACCATTGAATACAGGTATGGTTAAATCTGTTAATCTGTTACATCGTCTGAATACAGCACTTCCGACAGCAGTAACTGTTTCCGGAATATGTGCTGTACGGATACCGCTTTCAAAAAAAGCACTATCACCAATCTCTTTTAATCCACTATAAAAAGGATAGCTTTCCAAATTGGTACAGCCATAGAATGCCTCAGAATAGATAATCTTCACATTTTCCGCACCTGTTATAGTTTTCAAATTTTCACACTCATAAAATGCATCATATCCAATGACGGTTACACCAGTTGGAACATCTACCGTCTCTATATATTTATTCTTTTTAAATGCATCACCATCAATACCTTTTACCTTACATCCCCCAAGAGTCTCCGGTATTACAACATTGGCATCAAAGCCGGAATACTTGCTAATATAAGCAACTTCGACATCGCTGCCCATATCATTACCGTTTTCATCAATATTCCTATAATCTTTATAGTATGTCCAGAATCCATCCTGTTCTGCCTTTAACTCCGTAGGATTTAACTGCAGTATCCAAAGGAACATAAACACACTGGCTACTGTAAATAAAATTCGTTTCATTTGTTTTGTAAACATACTTCTCTCCCTTTCGCTTATAAACTTTTGCCTTTGAAACTATTTTATGTAACTCTTCTTTGCTTTCTATTTTCAACTTCAATTAGAAAACAAAAAAATCGGGGTAACAGGATTCGAACCTGCGACCTCACGGCCCCCAGCCGTGCGCTCTGACCAAACTGAGCCATACCCCGTTCTTGTGGTATTATACCCCAATAATTCAAAAAATGGAATACCTATATTTTGTTTTTCTGTGTCACTTCCTCTTCTGCCTGTTGTTTGAATTCCTCTATCTGTACAGGATTCATTTCAGGTAATTCTTCCAATGAATGAATACCAAAGCTCCGCAAAAACTCTTCTGTAGTGCCAAAAAGCATCGGTCTGCCCGGTGCATCTAATCTGCCAAGCTCTGCCACAAGATTGTATTCCTCCTATTTGCTTACGGCATGTTCACAGGATACACCACGTATTTTTTCGATTTCAGCATTTGTTATCGGTTGTTTATAAGCAATAATCGACAATGTTTCCAGCAAAACCTCCGTCAGCACATGCTTTTTTGGCTGTTTGGCAATTTTTATCAGATATTCATACATGTTTTGATTGGTACACATCTGATAGGCATTGTCTAATTCGATGATACGCATACCCCGATTTTCTTTTTCATATTCCTGCGCTAATTCTTCTATCAATTCTTTTGTTGTATCATTTTCTAATTCCAGTGCAGAGGCAATTTTCTCAAGCTCTATAGAATTGCCCATGGTAAATAGAATTGATTCAATAATTCGTTTATACATTTGATTATCCATGCGTACCTCACTAAGCTGCCAGTTTTGACTCTATTTCAATATCATCAAAAAGCTCTTCCTGCGTAATGGCTATTTTTCCGGTTTTCATAAATTCTAACACGGCTAAAAAAGTAACAATAATCTCCATTTTGCTATTTTGTATTTCCAGAAGATTTCGAAAGCTGAATTTTTTATGTAAAGTGGCATATTCTTCTAAATATGCCATTTTATCTGATAAAGAAATCTCTTCTTTTTCAATTTTTCCAAATCCGGCTCTAACCCTGTCTACTTTATTTTCCTGCCGACGAATAACGGATTGAAAAATTTTATTTAATTTTGCAAGTGTTAAATCTGCCATCAATACCTCTAAATCAACAGGTTCTTCATATGCCATAACTTCAGCAGGTATTGTTGGTATCTTGTACAGTACCTTTTGTGCATCTAACTGACGATCTTTTAATTCATAGGACATACATTTATACATCTTGTATTCTAATAACTGTTGTACAAGCTCTGCTCTTGGGTCTTCCTCTTCTTCTGCTTCTTTTTCTTCCTTGGGAAGAAGCATTTTTGATTTAATTGCAATCAGTGTAGCTGCCATTACAAGAAATTCGCTCATGATATTTAAATCTTGTTTTTGCATTTCTTTGATATATTCTAAATATTGATTTGTAATTTCCACAATTGGAATATCGTAAATATTTACTTTATTTTTTTCTAATAAATGAAGCAATAAATCCAACGGACCTTCGAAGGCTTCTAGTTTTACTGTTAATTCCATATGCTATCCATTCTTTATGATTTTTACAATACCTGTCTATTTTAGTTGATTTTGCCTGTAATTTCAAGTTTCGGTCATAATTTTTCTTATTTGTTCTTACACTATAATAGAAAACTGTATTATTGGGGAGGTATTATGCATTCCATTTTCTGTGTTTTGTTAAGTCTGCATATCCTATTTTATTCAACTTTAAGTTTTATTCCCTGCATATCCACACGGATTCTATTCAGCGAGGCTGTTCCTTCTACCGAAGAAAGCTCTTCTGTCCAAGAATCTTCTCCTGCCATTTCCATTAGCGCTTCAAGTGCCGTATTGATGGAGGCTTCCACCGGAGCAATTTTGTATGAAAAAGATTCTCATACTACAAGAAATCCTGCAAGCATTACCAAAATAATGACCCTGATTTTGATTTTCGAAGCCATTGAGAACAAAAAAATCAGCTTGACGGATGTTGTGACGGTGTCTGAGCATGCCGCGAGTATGGGTGGTTCTCAGGTATATTTAGAGGTTGGTGAAACACAAACGGTAGAAACAATGATTAAGTGTATCAGTATTGCCAGCGCAAATGATGCCAGTGTTGCTATGGCTGAATATGTCAGCGGAAGTGAAGAGTCTTTTGTCATGGAAATGAATGCAAAAGCACAGGAACTTGGTATGAAGGATACAAAATTTGTAAACTGTTGTGGATTAGATACTAAAGGACACCAAACAAGTGCCTATGATGTTGCATTGATGGCAAGAGAGCTTTCTGTCAAACATCCTCAAATTCATGAGTATTGTACAATCTGGATGGATACCATCACCCATACAACAGCAAAAGGCTCTTCTGAATTTGGATTAACAAATACAAATAAACTTATTCGGCAATATCCTTATGCTACCGGACTAAAAACAGGTTTTACAAATGAAGCAAAATTCTGTCTGGCAGCTACAGGAGAAAAAGATGGCATGAAAATGATTTCTGTCGTTATGGGAGCAGAATCCTCTGCGGCAAGATCTACGGATGCTTCTGCTCTTTTGGAATATGGATTTGCAAAATGTCAGATTTATACGGATGAAAATCAGGATAATCTGCCCCAGATAGATATAAAAAAGGGCGTGAAGGATTCACTTCCTTTAGCTTATAAAAATTCATTTCAATACTTATCTGTAGATGGAATGGATTTTGCCCAGATTGAAAAAAAGATAAATTTGCCAGAAACGATGGACGCTCCTGTGAAAAATGGAGATAAGGTTGGTGAAGCGGTTTATTTGATTGGAGGCAAGAAGCTTGGGGCTGTGGATATCGTTGCTGCTGCGGATGTGGCAAAGGCGGTGTTTGCGGATTATCTTTTAGAGGTGCTGCGGGGGTATTTTCGGTAGATTCCGGTTTGTGCGATTGAATGATTTTCCAGAATGTCAGAGTGAAACGGACGACAGATGTGCTTTGTGTAAGGTTTCCGTCCGGTTTTTATGCTATTGTGTAGTGATGTCAGAACGAGCAGAGGCTGTGGGTAGGCGAAGTGTCCGGGAAAGAAGGGTTTCTAAGCATTTTCATATTAATTATGGTAACGCACACTACCACTGTCAACACGGCGTCCCTGCCGTGGTGACAGCTTGCACCGACATCCGTGTCGGTGCATAGTT
>JAGALK010000103.1 GCA_017625255.1 Lachnospiraceae bacterium | reverse complement strand
AGCGTGATAAGAAGAAGGATAGAGCTGTTTTTGATATATGCTTGGAAAAATTAATTGAGCAGTCAGAAGCAGGAAAATGTTTGGTGATTGGAACGATTATGGCGGATTGCTTGATTATTAAGCAACAGAAAATTTCAGTTTAGAAGAAAGTTGAAATCTCAGTATTACTTCCTTCAACTATGTCACCTGCAATACAGCTATGCACTACCAATAAGGGTTAGGGTAACACCATGTAATGTGTACTCTGCTCAGGCAGCTATCGCTGGTAAATATCATTGCAATCTAGTAAGGAAGAGCAAATTCGATAATGGGATGAAGAAACTTACAGATGAAGGAAAAATAGAACGGTTATACAATGGTGTTTATTATTGCTTTTACAAAACTATTTTAGGCACTAAGGGAAAAGTATCGGTTGAAAAATTTATACAAAATAGTTGTAAGCGAGGAGAATGAATGATGAAAATTGAAACAGAAAGATTGATAATAACAGAGTTTGATTTATCTATGGCAGAAAGTGTACATAAAAATTCTTTGGATGAGGATAACAGACGATTTGTGCCGGATGAGGTGTTTGAAACAGTAGAAGATGCAAAGGAAACCATAGAATTTTTGATGAATGTATATGAGTCCGGTGATGGACCGTTGGTTTATCCGGTTCTTCTAAAAGACGGAACCAATGTAGGTTATGTGCAGCTTATTCCAATCGAGGAAGGATATGAGGTAGGATATCATATCGGAGGTGAATATACAAAAAAAGGATATGCAACAGAAGCGATGAAGGCATTTTTACCTATTGTGATGGCGAAGATGGGAATAGACAAGGTGTATGGAATTTGTGTATCAGAAAATGTTGCGTCCAAAAAGGTTATGGAAAAGTGTGGTTTTAGGAAGAAATTTGAAGGTATGGGTAAGTATCAGGGGAATGATGAAGAAATTGCCAGTTATTTATACCACAATGATCAGTTCGTCAGGTGTTGGTAAGTCTGCAGGGATAAAATGTTTGTTCGGTGAACACAAGCTAAGAAGGTGATTGATGTGACAATTAAATTATTTTTTCAAGCAATAATAAAATTTGTATTAGGTGTTATTTTGGTTGGGGTATTGATATTTTTACCCGCTGGCACATTTTTGTTTTTTAACGGTTGGCTGCTTATGGGAATACTCTTTGTTCCGATGTTCTTTGTAGGAATTGTAATGATGTTTAAAAATCCTAAATTGCTAGAAAAAAGGCTTGATGCAAAAGAAAAGCAGCAAGAGCAGAGCTTGGTTGTAAAATTAAGTGGACTTATGTTTTTGGCGGGTTTCATTATTGCAGGACTTGGATTTCGTTTTAGTTGGTATTCTTTGCCCAAAAGCGTGGTACTTAGTGCTGTGGTATTGTTTTTGGTATCATATCTTTTGTATGGGGAAGTGCTTAGAGAAAATGCATATCTTAGCCGCACGATAGAAGTACAGGAAAATCAAAAAGTTGTTGATACAGGTTTATATGGTATTGTCAGACATCCGATGTATAGCGTTACTTTGCTTTTGTTTTTATCAATGCCGCTTGTATTAGGTTCAATTTATTCTTTTCTAATTTTCCTCGTGTATCCATTGATAATTGCAAAGAGAATTAAAGGAGAAGAAGAATTTCTTGAAAAGGAACTTGTTGGGTATCGTGAATATAAGGAAAAGGTTAAGTATCGTATGATACCATTTATTTGGTGATTTACTGAGAAAGTGAAACTTAGTGACACATAGAGCAAGAAGATGGTTATATGGGAAAATGGTAATTCGGAATGACAAGGAGATAAATCTTGATATGCAATCAGAAAAGTGTAACATTTGGTAGTAAATTGACATTAAATATGTTAATCTATATATAGTATTTGGCATATCAAGTAATACAGTTACTTGATATAATAAAATACTTTAAAGCCACTACAAAGGAGAAACTGGCGATGAAAGAAGCCAAAAGAAAATCAAGAGGTGAAGTCTCTCAATTAGAAAGATGTAATTCCTTTGCAATGATAACCCATTTAGTGCTTGCTATTGTAATGTCATTAGCATATATCTTTGAAGTTTTTAAGGGAAATCGAACCTGGACTTATAGTTTACTTATTGTAGTATTGGCAATGCTGCCGCCTATTATTGAGATTTTTATATTTTACAAGGTAAATAAGGAATCAAATCTTATCAAGCATATTTTAGGATATGGTTTTGGTGTGCTTTATACAATTGTTATTTTTACGGCTAAAGAACAGTTGGTGTTTACTTATGTAATTCCAATGATATTAATTATTTCTGTATACAATGATATTAAGTATAAGCTAAAAATTAATATAGCCATGGCATTGGAAAATGTTATTGTAGTAATACTTGGTATTAAAACAGGTGGATTTGGGTATACAAGTATGGCTGCTGCTGAAATTCAATTGTTTATTATGGTTATTTTAGGTGTTTATTCTATTGGAATGACAATGATTTTATCTGCAAATGAAGATCATAAGCTTAGTTTAATTGAGGAAGAAAAGCTAAAAGCAGAAGAATTGCTTGAAAAAACCATACAGGCATCTAATCAAATGGGCAGTGATATTACAACAATGCATGAAAAAATACAAGTGTTAAATAACTCGATTCAATCTACGCAGCAGGCAATGCAGCAAGTGTTAAATGGTTCAAAAGAAACTTCTGAGGCTGTTCAGCAGCAGTTAGTTCAAACTAGGGAAATTGAAGCAAAAACAATAAGTGTAGAAGAGACTGTAGCAGAGGGCAATAATGCAGCTAAAGAATTAGAAAATTTAGATGAATATATTACAAAAATGCATTCTATTGTGGAGATGATTGACAGTATTGCTGATCAAACAGGTTTATTGGCTTTAAATGCCAGTATAGAGGCAGCTAGAGCAGGTGAAGCAGGACGAGGTTTTGCGGTTGTTGCATCTGAAATTTCAAGTATGGCTAATCAAACACAAGAAGCAACAACAAATATTGCAAATTTAATAAATAATGTATCTGCAGCAATTATAGAAGTAGTAGAAGTTGTACGCAAAATGATTCAGAGAATAAACGAAGAAAAAGATCTGACCATGAGGACAGAAGGACAGTTTGTACAAATTTCCAAAAAGACAAATGAAATTAATGGACAGGTACAGGCATTGACGAATCATATTGTACAGTTAAATGCTGCTAATCGAGAGATTGTAGAGTCTATACAGACTATTTCTGCAGTTTCAGAAGAAGTATCAGCACATTCTAATGAAACTTATGAGTCTCAAGAAATAAATATTGATATTTTAGAAGAAATTGTTAATGTTATGAACAAATTAAAGAATTTAGCAGACACATTATAAACCAGAGGAGAAAATTGCTATGAAGTACATACAAAGAAGTTTACTGATTCTTTTTTCGATGGTATTTTTATGTATGATATGTCCAAAGACGATATCTGCAAGTGAAGTATCAACCGAAGCATCATCAACCGAAACATCATCAACCGAAACATCATCAACTGAAACACCTTCAGAAGAAAGTACACAACCGGATACAAATACAACAGAGGAAGTCAAAGACGGCGGCATGGTAGAAAGTTTAAGTGTATCTATAAGCAAAAAAGGCTTTCGCCCCAGCAAAGAAAACTATCTGCGCATCAAAAGCTATATCAATACAGGATATCAGCTTTCAGATGTTCGTCTGCGAATTTATAACAAAAAAGGAAAATATGTATTCCAGAAAAAATTCAAAAATACTTATGGAGGATTTTTAGATTATAAATGGAATGGAAAGACCAGCAAAAAAAATGCAGCAGGCTTAGCGGCTAAAAAGTATGTAAAAAATGGCACATATACAGTGGAAATCTATGTGACTCCTAAAAATCCAAACATTCCTAAATCTACAAAAACATACAAATTTAAAGTATCATCAAAGGCTGCTTCCGGAAAGGCAGGGCTTTCGGCAGCCAAAACAGTGCCAATTTTTACGGGAAATGCCAAAGTAGACTATATGGCAGAAAAAATCTGTAAAAGTGCCGGTATTAAATCTTCACAGTCAGAGAGTGAAAAGGTGCGTCTGATATATCACTGGATGACAATCAACCAGAAGCATGTGCATTATTATGAAGGCGGGAATTTTAAAACCTACTATAAACTAAAATCCTCTACGAAAAAAATCAATAAATACAAGAAAGCATCAGATAAGCGTTATAAAAAAGGAAAGATTATTTACAACTACGATACGGCTCTTGCATACGAACAATGGTGTATGGAGCGACGAATCGGTGTTTGTACGGATCATGCAGCCATATTTAAAATCCTATGTAATCATGTAGGAATTGAGGCAGGGATATGCAGCGGATATTATTTAAATCGTAATGGAACTAAGGCGGGGCATTCGTGGAATTATGCCATAGTAGATGGTGAAACCTATTATTATGATGTAGATGTTGAGATTCAAAATTATGGAAAAGGCCAGGGAGACTATTACTGGTATCAGAAAAATAGAACAGATGCAGAAAAGACACATGAATTTCATTCGGAGGAGTAGATAAAAGGGAGTGTCGCAAAATGACTAAAAAATAGTCATGGAGCGACGCTCCTTCTTTTGTTGGAAGAAAAATCAGGGAAAACTTCGGCGTTTGAAAGTTTACCCTGATTTTTTGCGTACTTTAATAAAGATATGTATTTTTACTTT
>JAGALK010000102.1 GCA_017625255.1 Lachnospiraceae bacterium | reverse complement strand
CTTACAGAAGAAGAGGGCGCAGCAGCCTACGAAGTATTAGAAACTTACAAGGGTGTTGATTTAGAACGCAAGGAATATGAACCATTATTCGATTTTGCAAATGGTATCATTGCAAAACAGCGTAAAAAAGCACATTTTATTACCTGTGATTCTTATGTAACTATGACAGATGGTACAGGTATCGTTCATATTGCACCTGCATTTGGTGAGGACGATGCTGCTGTAGGAAGAAAATATGATTTGCCATTCGTACAGCTTGTAAACGGTAAAGGTGAGCTTACTGAAGAAACCAAATATGCCGGCGTATTTGTAAAGAAAGCAGATCCGCTTGTTTTACAGGATTTAGAAGATAAAGGCTTATTATTTGATGTTCCTAAATTTGAGCATGAATATCCACATTGCTGGAGATGTGATACACCGTTGATTTACTATGCAAGAGAATCATGGTTTATCAAAATGACCGAAGTAAAAGAAGACTTAATCCGCAACAACAATACCGTAAACTGGATTCCTGAATCCATTGGTAAAGGTCGTTTTGGTGATTGGTTAGAGAATATTCAGGATTGGGGTATTTCCCGTAACCGTTATTGGGGAACTCCGTTAAATGTATGGGAATGTGAATGCGGACATCAGGAATGTATTGGCGGCAGAGAAGAACTTGCAAAGCGTACAGGAAATCCTGAGGATGCAAAAGTAGAATTACACAGACCATATATCGATGAAGTGACAATGACTTGTCCGGATTGTAATGGAACTATGCATCGTGTACCGGAGGTTATTGACTGCTGGTTTGACTCAGGAGCAATGCCATTTGCACAGCATCATTATCCATTTGAAAATAAAGATTTATTTGAGCAGCAGTTCCCGGCACAGTTTATTTCCGAGGCTGTAGACCAGACTCGTGGATGGTTCTATTCCTTAATGGCAGAGTCCACCTTATTATTCAATAAAGCACCATACGAAAATGTTATCGTATTAGGACATGTACAGGATGAAAACGGACAGAAGATGTCAAAATCCAAAGGAAATGCTGTTGACCCATTTGATGCCTTAGAGACATATGGCGCAGATGCTATCCGTTGGTATTTCTATATCAACTCCGCACCATGGCTGCCAAACCGTTTCCATGGCAAAGCAGTACAGGAAGGACAAAGAAAATTCATGGGTACATTATGGAATACCTATGCATTCTTTGTACTCTATGCAAACATTGATGAATTTGATGCAAGCAAATATACATTAGAATATGATAAATTATCCGTTATGGACAAATGGCTTTTATCCAAGTTAAACAGCTTAGTAAAAGATGTAGATACAAATCTTGGAAATTATCGTATTCCGGAAGCTGCAAGAGCATTAGATGCATTTGTAGACGATATGAGTAACTGGTATGTAAGAAGAAGCCGTGAACGGTTCTGGGCAAAGGGCATGGAGCAGGATAAGATTAATGCTTACATGACACTGTATACAGCATTAGTTACCGTTGCAAAATGTGCAGCGCCAATGATTCCGTTTATGGCAGAAGATATCTACCGCAACTTAGTAGGCAGTGTAGATAAGACTGCTCCTGAAAGTGTACATTTATGTGACTTCCCGGTAGCGGATGAAGCAGTAATTGATAAAGAATTAGAAAAGAATATGGAAGCCGTTCTTAAGATTGTAGTTATGGGTCGTGCATGCCGTAATTCAGCAAATATTAAGAACCGTCAGCCAATTGGTACTATGTTTGTAAAAGCACCATATGAGCTTTCTAACTTCTACACAGAAATTATTGAAGAAGAATTGAATGTGAAGAAGGTAGAGTTCTCTGATGATGTAAGCGCATATACAAGCTATACCTTTAAGCCACAGCTTCGTACAGTAGGACCAAAATATGGTAAATTCTTAGGTCAGATTAAGCAGATGCTTGGTGAATTAGACGGAAATGCAGCAATGGCAGAACTTAAGAGCAAAGGTGCGTTAGAACTTGACATAGATAGTACTAAAGTAGTATTATTAGAAGAGGATTTGCTTATTGATATGACACAGATGGAAGGCTATGTAACGGATGGGGATAATGAAGTTACCGTAGTTCTTGATACCAACTTGACAGAAGAGTTGGTAGAAGAAGGCTTTGTGCGTGAATTGATCAGCAAAATCCAGACTATGAGAAAAGAAGCTGGGTTCGAAGTTATGGATAAGATTGCGGTATCCTATCAGTCAGAAGGAAAAGTTGCCGAAATCTTTGACAAGAACAAAGAATCTATCCAGTCAGAAGTTTTAGCTATAGAAATCACTACCGAAAAGCTTGGCGGATATGAGAAAGAATGGAACATTAATGGCGAACATGTCGTTATGGAAGTAAAAAAACAGGCGTAAAGTCTGACATTAGGGGAGTAGTGCCTTAGACATTACTCCCTTTTCTAAATAACGGCATCAAAATGAAGGAGGAATACATGGAAAAGAAAATATTTGACAAAGAATTGTTCAAAAAAGAAGTAAAAGATCATGTGAGAACTTTATATCGTAAAACCTTAGAAGAAGCCAGTGAGCAGGAGCTTTTTCAGGCGGTTTCCTATGCGGTAAAGGATGTAGTTATCAGTCAGTGGATGGAAACACAAAACAGCATGAAAAAGGATGACCCAAAGGTTGTATATTATATGTCTATGGAATTTTTGATGGGTCGTGCATTAGGTAATAACCTGATTAATCTGACTGCATATCAGGATGTGGCAGAAGCATTAGAGGAGTTAGGTTTAGATATCAATGTAATTGAAGATCAGGAGCCGGATCCAGCTCTTGGAAATGGTGGACTTGGTCGTTTGGCTGCTTGTTTTATGGAATCTTTAGCGACCTTAGGCTATGCAGCGTATGGTTGCGGAATCCGTTATCGTTATGGTATGTTCAAACAGAAAATTGAAGATGGTTTCCAGATTGAAGTACCGGATAACTGGCTGAAAGATGGCTACCCATTTGAGCTTAGAAGACCGGAATATACATACGAAGTAAAATTTGGCGGTTATGTTCGTTCTGTAGGTGGTCTGGATGGAAGAATGAAGTTTGTTCATGAAGGTTATCAGGCAGTAAAGGCAATTCCATATGATATGCCAATCGTAGGCTACGATAATCATATGGTAAATACATTAATGATCTGGGATGCAGAGCCGGCAGAATGCTTCCAGTTAGATTCTTTTGATAAGGGAGATTATCGCAAGGCTGTAGAACAGGAAAACTTAGCAAGAAATCTTGTAGAAGTACTTTATCCAAATGATAATCATATTGCAGGTAAAGAACTTCGTTTGAAACAGCAGTATTTCTTTGTATCTGCCAGTGTACAAAGAGCAGTTGCAAGATTTAAGAAGATGCATGAGGATATTCATGATTTACCAAAGAAAGTAACCTTCCAGTTAAATGATACACATCCGACTGTAGCTGTAGCAGAATTGATGCGCTACTTATTGGATGAAGAAGGATTAGAGTGGGATGATGCATGGGATATTACAACAAAGACCTGTGCATATACAAACCATACCATTATGGCAGAAGCATTGGAAAAATGGCCAATTGAAATCTTCTCCAGACTTCTTCCTAGAATTTATCAGATTGTAGAGGAAATCAACCGTAGATTTATTATGCAGATTCAGCAGCGTTTCCCTGGAGATTACGGCAAGGTTGAACGCATGGCAATTATCTATAACGGACAGGTGAAAATGGCACATCTTGCTATTGCAGCAGGTTATTCTGTCAATGGTGTAGCAAGATTGCATACAGAAATCTTAAAGAATCAGGAATTAAAAGATTTCTATGAGCTGTTCCCAGAGAAATTTAATAATAAGACAAACGGAATTACCCAGAGAAGATTCCTTCTTCATGGAAATCAGCTCTTAGCAAAATGGGTAACAGATCATGTAGGCGATGACTGGATTACTGATCTTAGCAAAATTGAAAAAATTGCACTTTATGCAGACGATGAAAAAGCGCAGCATGAGTTTATGAATATCAAATATCAGAATAAGCTTCGTCTGGCAAAATATATCAAGGAGCATAATGGTATTGATGTAGATCCAAGATCTATTTTTGATGTACAGGTTAAGAGATTACATGAGTATAAGAGACAGTTATTGAATATTCTCCATATTATGTATCTGTACAATGAAATCAAAGAGCATCCGGATCGTGAATTCTATCCAAGAACATTTATCTTTGGTGCAAAAGCTGCAGCAGGATATAGAAATGCAAAATTGACTATCAAGTTAATCAACAGTGTGGCTGATGTTATCAATAATGATAAGAGCATCAATAATAAGATTAAAGTGGTATTTATTGAAGATTATCGTGTATCCAATGCAGAGTGGATTTTTGCAGCAGCAGATGTCAGTGAACAGATTTCTACAGCAAGTAAAGAAGCATCCGGTACAGGTAATATGAAGTTTATGTTAAACGGTGCAGTTACTATCGGTACTATGGATGGAGCTAATGTAGAGATGGCAGAAGAAGTAGGCAATGAAAATATGTTTATCTTTGGTATGAGCTCAGACGAAGTTATTGCCCATGAAAAGAACAGAGATTACGATCCAATGCATATTTTCAATAATGATCAGGAAATCCGTAAGGTACTTATGCAGTTGATTAATGGATTCTATTCTCCACAGAATAGTGAATTATTCCGCGATTTATATAATTCATTGTTAAATACACAGTGCACACAGTACGCAGACACTTATTTTATCCTTGCAGATTTCAACTCCTATGCACAGGCACAGAGAGCGGTTTCTGAAGCATACAAAGATGAAAAACGATGGGCTAAGATGGCAATGTTAAATACAGCTCATGCAGGTAAATTCTCATCTGACCGTACAATTCAGGAATATGTAGACGATATCTGGCATTTGGATAAATTAGTAGTAGAAAGAGAAGAAGAGTAATTATTTTGGAGGAGGTTTTTACAAATGGAAAGACAGGAATTGTTTGAAAGAGTGCAGGAGCTTATGCACGAAAGAGAGAATCTTACTAGAGAGCATGAAGATTTAATTAAAAAAGATAAATTACTGACAGAGCAGTTGGCATTTATTTTGAAAGAGTTGGCTTCTGACGAGTAGGTTCAAATTAAGAACCCACAGCTAAAAAGCAAATAGTCTGTGGGTTCTTTTTGTTTTGAGAAAAGAATAGCAGAATATAGAGTTCTGCTGAATACAATGTTTGTATAGAATAATAAGAAAGGGGATTTATAATGGAAAAGAAAAGAGGAAGTTTTTCCGGCGGATTAGGTTTTGTATTAGCTGCAGCAGGATCCGCAGTAGGTTTGGGTAATCTTTGGAGATTCCCGTATTTAGCAGCACAGTATGGTGGTGGCATTTTTATTCTGGTTTATATTATTTTGGCATTGACATTTGGTTTTGCGCTGATGACAACAGAAATTGCTATTGGCAGAAAGACAAAGAAAAGTCCGATTGTAGCGTATAAGATGCTATCTGAGAAGTTTTCATTTTTGGGATATATAGCTGTATTTGTGCCAGCTATTATTTTGCCATATTATTGCGTAATTGGCGGATGGTTATTGAGATATGTCATGGTTTATATACAGGGATTGACAGCGGAAGCAGCGACAGATACTTTCTTTGGTGCGTTTATTGGAGATACATTCTCACCATTGTTCTTTTTTATGGTATTTCTGATTTTAACTGCGTTAGTAGTTATTGGAGGTGTTGAAAAAGGAATTGAAAAATTCAGTAAGGTTTTGATGCCAATTCTTATTATTATGATTATTGGTATTGCAATTTACATTTTGTGTATTCCGGGAACTTTAGAAGGAGTAAAATATTATCTGATTCCGGATTTTGAGAAATTTTCATTTAAGACAGTTTGTGGTGCGATGGGACAGTTGTTCTTTTCCTTAAGTCTTGCAATGGGAATTATGGTTACTTATGGTTCTTATATCAAGGATGAAGTCAGTCTTGTAAAAAGTGTAAATCAGATTGAGATTTTTGATACAACAGTAGCATTGCTTGCAGGTTTATTAGTAATTCCAATTGTATATGCGTTCTCGGGAGAAGCAGGTCTTACAGCAAATGGTCCTGGTCTGATGTTTGTGTCATTGCCTAAGATTTTTGCCCAGATGGGCGGTGGTCGTATTATGGGACTTGTATTCTTTGTGTTAGTATTATTCACAGCAATTACAAGCTCCGTATCTATTATGGAAGCACTTGTATCTTCTATGATGGATAAATTTAAGGTTACAAGAGGAAGAGCCTGTGCGATTACACTTATCGTAGCCATTGTATTAGGTGTACCTTCTTCGATGGGTAATGGTGCATGGTCACATATCAAGATTTTGGGTATGGACTTTTTGACATTCTTTGATTACTTGAGCAACAGTGTATTGATGCCAATAGTAGCTCTTTGTACTTGTATCTTAGTGGGTTGGGTAATTGGAACAAAGACGATTACAGACGAAGTTACCAGAAATGGAGAGAAATTCGGCAGACAGAAGATTTATGAGGTTATGATTAAGTATGTAGCACCGGTGTTGTTGGTGATTATTCTGGTGGCTTATTCATTGGCACAGTTTGGGGTTATTAAGATGTAAATTCCGGTTTATGCGATTGAATGATATCCCGGAATGTTGTTGGGAAACGGACGACAGATGTGCTTCGTGTAAGGTTTCCGTCCGGTTTTTATCCTATTGGGTAGTGATGTCAGAACGAGCAGGGGCTGTGGGTAGGCGAAGTGTCCGGGAAAGAAGGGTTTCTAAGCATTTTCATATTAATTATGGTAACGCACACTACCACTGTCAACACGGCGTCCCTGCCGTGGTGACAGCTTG
>JAGALK010000101.1 GCA_017625255.1 Lachnospiraceae bacterium | reverse complement strand
CACCTTCGATTTTATACATCATAGCTTCCATTTCATCAAAGCTCATAACGCCTGTTACTACATTGCTTCTAATCATATAAGGCGGAATACAGTAAGTAAATCCTCTGTCAATCATGAAATCTCTTGCATAGGAAATTACTGCGGAATGAAGTCTTGCAATATCTCCCATCAGATAATAGAAACCGTTTCCTGCAACCTTTCCTGCTGCATCTAAATCGATTCCATTGAATTTTTCCATGATTTCTGTATGGTATGGCACTTCAAAATCCGGCACAACAGGATCGCCGTATTTTTGAATTTCTACATTGCAGCTGTCATCCTCACCAATCGGTACGGATGGGTCGATGATATTTGGAATTGTCATCATGATCTTTGTAACTTTTTCCTGTAATTCCTTTTCTAACACTTCTAACTCTTCAAGACGCTTAGCATCTTTTTGTACCTGTTCCTTTAATGCCATTGCTTCGTCTTTTTTGCCCTGTCCCATTAAAGCACCAATCTGTTTGGAAATTACATTACGATTTGCACGAAGAGCATCCGCTTCCTGTTTTGCTTTTCTAGACTGCTCATCTAATTCAATCACTTCGTCTACTAATGGCAATTTGTGATCCTGAAATTTCTTTTTGATATTTTCTTTTACTACATCCGGGTTTTCTCTTAAAAATCTTAAATCAATCATTTTTCTCATCCTTTCTGCTATTTGTGGGTATAAAAAATCCTTCCATCCCACGCATTGTATTGCATGGGACGAAAGGTTAATCTTCCGCGTTGCCACCCATATTGCCGGCTTTGCCGACCTCTTCATTGCGTACGATAAAGGGTACGAAGCTGTGACTTTCATCACTGGCTCTAAAAGTGGAAAGATTCTTCTACAGACCGGTTCACACCTGCCACCGGCTCTCTGTGCTGCTTTCAAATCGTAGCTTTTGTCATTGCCTGTCTTTTGCTATTATACTATGAAATATTGACAGATTCAATGATTTTATTCTTTAATTTTTAACCCTGATTATATCCGGTTAAATGAAATACAAAATAGCATTTAATCATCAAATCGGATTTTTACTGCCACAGCCTTCCAATTCTCCGATACTTCATAGCAAAGCTGTCCATCTTCTACATTCACTTTTTCTTCTGTATCACTAAATACTTCCTCTATCTCATAAGAACACTCTCTAGGAAGCTTAAATTCAATGCGTTTTGGCAAATCCCCTGCAAAGGTATGGATAATCGCAACTGCTTCGTTATTTTCTCCCATACGAACCAATCCCTGCCATCCCTTTGGATTTCTGGCGCTCTTGATTTTTGTACCATAGCGATAGGACTGTCCCTTTAAAATAATCGGTGCAATTTTCTTATAAAATGCCATACCACCATCCATAATTGCCCACTGCTCTTGGGTCAGATTAGTTACATCTCCGGATATACACATACGACCCAGGAAAGTGTTAATCACAGAATACGCTATTCTCTTTAATGAATCTGTTTCTCTGATAACCGCCCAAATCTGACTTTGCGCCGGATGTATCAAGCGATGGAGATTTGCTGCAATAATCGGTATCTCAGGACACTCATGAGCATCAGAAAAGGATGCCATACTCATCTGTGCCATTAAGGATGGTTCTAAACGATGACCGCCGGAGGCACAGTTTTCTAATACAATTCCCGGAACTTCTCTTTTTACTTTTTCAATAAATTCCTGTGTCTTATTCAGACACTGACGAAGTGCTTCTCCTGTAGATTCTGCACCATCACAGCCCATACCGATTGTTTCGTTATAATCAATTTTCATATAACCAAAGCCATATTCCTTTAAGGTTCCAATGACTTTTTTGGTTAAATACTCTTCTACCCACGGATCTCGCATATCCCAGAATCTTCTAAAATAACTGGTTAATACCTTACCATCTCTATGAAGCAGATGCTCCTCCATCTGGTAGGCTCTTGCTGCGCTTCCTACATTCTCAATTTCAAACCAAAGTCCCGGTATCATTCCTGCTTCTTTTATCACATCTACCGTCTTTTGCAATCCATCCGGAAACAGCACTTTAGATACTTCATAATCCCCCATGCCGATATCCCATGGCACACCTTCTTCTTTATACCAGCCGCAATCAATGACAAAATAGGTAAAATCCTTATCTTTAATTTTTTCCACAATAGAAGCAATATTCTCATGAGAAGGATTTCCCCATGTGGTGCAATATTCATTAAATACAATTGGTAAATCCCGTTCTATTTCCGGTGCCTTTTCCATACCTTCTCTGGCTGCCTCTGTCAGTCTGCCTGTAAAAATATCAATAGAATTCGTATTGGCTACGCTGACAATGGCTTCCGGTGTCTTAAAGCCTTCTTTCGGATTCACTCTTTTCAGCCACTGACCAAAATCTCTGTCTGCAAGACCGCCACTGATACATAATCCATCGTCTTTTCTATAAAGTTCCATCTGCCATGAGGCAGGATGAGCAATCTGTGCTCCCCAGAATACCTGATTTTTTGTATCTTCTACAGCTACAAATGGAAAAAATTTATTTACCGGCATAGAACCTGCCTGACCAAACTTTTCACAACGCACTGCATGAGGATCCCACGCCGGTTCTAACTGCAAATCTTCTGCCAAAAGGACTTCCATTCTGCCTTCCTGACTCCATACACTACGCATACGATAAATATTTAAGGTTTCATGCCCATCACCAGCCATATACGGTGAAAGATTTCCCAAAGAAAAGCTTTCAAACATCTCAAGCTCTGCCACTTCACTGCTTAAATTCTCAAATTCACAAAACATACGGACATATGGCGTATTTTCTTTCCATACCAGATAATGTGTAACCTGATACCCTCTGTCATCCTTTAAGACAGTTGCTATGGTCTTTTTTGTTTCCTCTTCCTCTACCTTTTGCTCAACAAATTTTAATCTGCGAACCGTTTCTCCATTACGCATGGAATTTCCCATGGCATAAGCTTCATTATAAACATCTCCAGTGACTTTTAGCTGTACTAAAGAGTCTAATTGTTCATTTTTTTCCTGTTCTTTTCCATCAAACTTTGCAGGTAAAAGCTGCAAGCCTACCTGACCATTTTCATTTGTAAGATACTGTACAAGCATATCTCCCAATTCATATTGATTTAGTATTTTTTTCTCCATAATATTTCCTTTCTGCTATTTTGTGTAATAACGCGTATATGCTGCTGAAAAAATTCCGGTTTGTGCGATTGAATGATATCCCGGAATGTTGTTGTGAAACGGACAACAGATTTGCGTTGTGTAAGGTTTCCGTCCGGTTTTTGATAGTTGTGTAGTGCGGTCAGAACGAGCAGGGGCTGTGGGTAGACGAAGTGTCCGGGAAAGAAGGGTTTCTAAGCATTTTCATATCCGTTATGGT
>JAGALK010000100.1 GCA_017625255.1 Lachnospiraceae bacterium | reverse complement strand
CATAAGAATATTTAGCAAATCTTACACCCGTACAACGGAATCTGAACACACCTATACCTACCCTATATGCCCACCACAAAAAAAATGTTAAATTTCACAAAAATAAAATGTTATGTCGTCCGTCCTTCAAAATAATATTGGAATACCATTTATCCCCATAAACCGGAATTTCCTTGTTTTCCCCTCCAACATATGCTATATTCTTCTTGTTCCACAATACGAAAACCACTTTTATTATATACACTCAACTGGAGGCATTCACATGGAAGAAAAAAATCCAATTCAATCTGCTGAACGCATTTTCAAGATTCTTGAACTTTTAGCGGATAAAGGTGATATGGGACTTTTAGAATTGAGTCAGGAATTAAATCTCAACAAAAGTACTGTGCATCGTATGCTTTCCTCACTTATTTATATGGGCTATGCCAAGCAAAATGAGGATACACAAAAATATTCACTTTCTTTTAAATTAGTAACCCTTGCCGGACAACTTTTAGAGCGAACAAATATCCTACCGATTGCAAGACCTTATCTGGAAGAGCTTTCCTTACTGAGTGGCGAAACGGTTCACCTGGTACAAAGAGAAGGCAATCATATTTTATATATTGATAAAGTAGAATCCACGACCGGTTCTATCCGTATGGTTTCTCATGTAGGTATGGTACATCCTATGTATTGTTCTGGTGTTGGAAAAGCAATTATGTCAACTATGACCGAAGAGGAAATTATCCAAATCTGGAATGAAAGCATTATCGAAAAGAAAACTGAACACACCATTACAGATTTTGAAGAATTCAAAGAAGTGCTGGCAAATATCCGCAAGCAGGGATACGCACTTGATAACGAAGAAAACGAACTGGGTGTTCGATGCATTGCTGCATGTATCTATGACTATCATAAAAATGTAAAATATGCTTTTAGTATCTCAGGTCCTACAAACCGCATGACAACGGAGCATGTCGAGCAGTTATCTCAGGATGTTCTAGCTGTGCAAAAGAAATTATCTTCTGCTCTTGGCTATCGTTACAACAAATAAACTACAGGAGGCAAATATGAAAAAACCATCAATTTCCACACACGCTTTTATTGCTGAAGGTGCCATTGTCCGCGGTGATGTTACCATATCGGACGATTGCAGTATCTGGTTTCATACTACTATCCGCGCTGAAAAAGCATCCATTTTTATTGGCTCTTCCTCTAATATTCAGGACAATGCCGTATTACATGTGGATGCCGGTTATCCGGTTTCCATTGGTTCCTATGTTACAGTTGGTCACAGTGCAATTGTACACGGCTGTACCATTGGAGATAATACACTAATAGGCATGGGCGCAACCATACTCAACGGTGCTAATATTGGAAAAAATTGTATCATTGGCGCTAATGCCCTTGTTCCCCAAAATATGACTATTCCTGATCATTCCCTTGTGGTAGGTGTACCCGGAAGAATACTTAGAAAAACTACACCGGAAGAAATCGCCTCAAACCGTGCAAATGCTCTTTCTTATGTAAAAGAGGCCTCCGATTATCAAAACGAAGACCTCTAAAAATACAAATTTAAATATTTTGGAAAAATTCAATATTATTTTTTCCATTCCGTTTTACATGGTACATTGCCGCATCCGCTGCTGCTATAATTTCTTTGGATGTGGCTCCATCTACGGGATACATGGCAATTCCAATACTAGAAGACAAAGGATATTTTTGTTTTTCTAATAAAAATGCCTTTTTAAAACATTTTCGAATTTCTTTTGCATAAGCAAATACAATATCCTTATCTCTTGCAGTTACAAGCGCTGTAAACTCATCCCCAGCCAAACGATACACCTGAAAATATTCATCCTCTATCCGCGATACCCTATCTGCTAATTCTTTTAAAACCACATCACCGTTATTGTGTCCAAGTGTATCATTCACCTGCTTAAAACCATCAATATCAAATAATATGATTCCAAACTTATCTTCTGCATTAATCTTAGATTGCAAATCCTCACTGAAAACCAAGCGATTTTTTAATCCTGTAAGATTGTCAAATCTTGCCGCCTGTTCCATATTATCCCTTGCCCGACGCATAGCTTCTGTCATTTTTCTTCGGCGCAGATTATCTCTTGCAAGTATCAACACTAATATTATTAAAACAACTCCAACAAATGCTGCAATTTTCAAAATCTCACTATTTTTTTCTAAAAATGTCTCTTCATGATTAACAATATCACTATCCTCCGGCAATTCAGATACATTTACTTTGAAGCGTTTCATAACATTTTCATCAAAAGTAAATTGTCTGGGAGAGTCTTTCTGTATTTTTATATCCGTTATTGATTTTCCTGCAAAGCACTGCTTTAACATATCTGCTGCAATATACCCCATCTGCTTCTGAGAAACCACTTCTCCGCCTAATACCCCTGATCCCATACCTATAGAAACCACTGTAAAAGTCGGGATATTCGCACTCGCACTAATCAATGCGCCGCCATCATAACTGGTATATGCCTGCCCTTCCTTATCCAGGCTGCACATAATATAAAGTAAAATAGTATCCTTATCCAACTCTGCTACTTTATTTTTCAATTCTTCCCTTGTATATTCTTCTGCATTTATTTCTGAAAAAGATAATTGCGGGAAATCCTTAGCATGTGCATAAAAAGCAATCCTTTCTCCTTCACCCGTAACCGTATTGTCTAAAATTGCTACAATCTGTGTTGCCTTTGGATAAAGCTCTGTTGCTAATTTTATGGTACTATAATAGGACAAGTTTTCTAATACTCCTGTCATTTGCATATTTTCTACTGCATCTTCTGCCTGTGCCACATCATTAATACCTTCGAATACAACAGGAATTCCAGCAAACAATTCCTCTCTATGCTCCTTTACAAAGAGTAGTGCTGCATCATCACCTACAATGATTCCATCATAAGGCTCAACCTCTTTCATATATTGCTTCATACTCTGATAAAATAATTCTTCACTCTCTGCGGAAGTCATATTCTTAGTATCCATAAATTTATATTCTATTTCTACCGCATCATCAAATGCTTCCTGTATACCCTCTATTTGTTCCGGAACTGTTTCCCATGCATAGGAATAAGAACTGATAAACAAAACTCTATTTTGCTCTACCAATTCTGTGCTCTTTGCCATATAAGCATCCTTACAAAAAAACATCCCTATAATACTCACCAGAACAACTAAAATCATGCGATTTTTTATAAACCTTTTCATAGACATTTCTTCTCTCTGTTTTTAGTTTTCTTTTCATAGACAAGCATACCACAAAATCTCTTCAGAACAAATATCTTTTTTTCATTTTAACAAAAATAAAAGTGTTCTTAAATCCATCCGAACTTAAGAACACTTTTTATTAAAAGGAAAATATCAACTATTATACTTTTTTAAAACGATTAACCTCGTCTTCTAACTCTTTGGAAATATCCTGATTAGCATCTGCTTCTATCTGAATTTCCGACATTGCATTTACCAGTGTTGCCGTATCATTTGCTACCTGAGTAACAGCATAAGCGCTTTCACCTACAGTAATGGAAATATTTTTCACACCATTTTCCATTTCTGTCATCGTATTTGTAATCGCAGCTGCTTTCTCCGCAAAGTCTACCAGAATAGAATTCATTTCATCCGCATCACTCTGATATTGTGTAGCAATATCTACAAAGCCTTCATAATCTTTCATAACATTTTCATTGATGAACTGAATGATTTTTTCTGCATTTCCCGCTAAGGAATCTACAGCATCTGTTACCATATTACTAATATTCTGAATATCATTTGCTGTTTTACTGCTATTTTCTGCAAGATTTCGAATTTCATCCGCTACAACAGCAAACCCTCTTCCAGCTTCACCTGCACGAGCTGCTTCAATAGATGCGTTTAATGCTAAGAGATTCGTCTGACTGGCAATCTCAAGAATATTACCGGTTAATTCATTAATCTTCTCAACATTTTTGCTTTCCTCTACAGATTCGCTCAAATAACCACTGATTTCTTTGAAGATACTTGCCGTCTCTTCTTTACTCTGCATAGCCTGTGCATGCATTTCTGTCGCATGTCCTTTAATTGTAGAAACCATTCCTGCACCATCATCGGCACGGGAACTTACATCCTGAATACGCATCAAAATATCTGTTGTCCCAGCTGCAATATGCTCTACAGTTGCAGAAATTTCTTCCATACTAGCTGCCAGTTCCTCCATAGCAGAAGAAATATTTAAAGCACTCTGGTTAGAATCATTTACCTGACTGGAAATAGCGGATGCAGAAGTCAGCATTTTTTCTGAATCTAACTTCAAAGTAACCATAATTCTTTGTAAATTTTCCAAAAAACCATTAATTCCAGCTGTCAACTGACCTATCTCATCTTTGGTAGTTACTGGAATTCTTTGTGTTAAGTCACCCTCATCATTTTGAATTTTTCCAATAATCTCATTCAAATTGCTATTTGCGCGGTATGCCGGTTTGCTGATTGTGAACCGAAGCAGAAGAAGATCCAATATAAAAATCAGAATACCTGCAACAATAAGAATAATATTAAAGGTATATATTCCGTCTATTTTAACTGAGGTTTTTCGGAAAAATTCCTGCATTACCGCATCTTTTGTCACTCCTGCGGCATCTACTGCCTCTGATATTTCATCAAAATATATCGCAATTGTTGACCACGCAGCCAGATTTAATACACACATCAAAACCATTAATATACAAACGCCAGATATGTAGACTGTAATTTTCTTACCAAGACTCTTCCCCATAACAATCCTCCTAATTGTGTATGTTCACAAGAAAGTTCTGTTCCTAAATTTTACCTTAGAAACAGAACTTTCTATATTATATTATGTATTTTTTGTTTTTGTTATTTTAGAAGTCAACTTCTGTATCATAATAACAGCATTTTAACAGTTTTTCCATTTCTTCCTGACTAGGCTGACGAGGATTAGAACCTGTACATGCATCTAAAATAGCATTTGCTGCAATTTCAGGCAATCTCTCTAAAAATACCTCTTCCGGTACAAATCCCTGTTCTGTTGGATAACTGTCTGCACCATAATTCTTAATACAATGTGGAATCTTCAAATCATCATTCATTTTTCTTAAGTAATCGATTAATAATTTAACCTTTTCATCGTCTGAATTTCCGCCTAAGCCCATAAAATCTGCAATATCTCCATAGCGTTTCTTCGCTGTTTCATCCTTTGCATTGAACGCAATTACTTTTGGAAGATACATTGCATTTGCTGCACCATGAATAATGTGTGCACCATAATCATCAAACGCTGCACCTGTCTTATGAGCCATAGAATGAACAATACCAAGAAGTGCATTTGTAAATGCCATACCAGCTAAGCACTGTGCATTATGCATACTTGCTCTCTTAGACATATCACCATTGAAAGAATCTACCAAATCATTCTGAATCATTTTGATAGCATGCAATGCCAATGGATCAGTATAATCACAGTTTGCTGTGGATACATATGCTTCTACGGCATGTGTAATCGCATCCATACCTGTATGAGCTACTAATTTAGGTGGCATGGTTTCTGCTAAATCAGGATCTACAATCGCTACATCCGGTGTGATTTCAAAATCAGCGATTGGATATTTAATACCCTTCTGATAATCTGTAATAATTGAAAAAGCAGTTACTTCTGTAGCTGTTCCGGATGTGGAAGAAATTGCACAGAAATGTGCTTTCTTTCTTAAGCTTGGAATACCAAATACTTTACACATATCTTCGAAAGTGATATCCGGATACTCATATTTAATCCACATAGCTTTTGCTGCATCAATCGGTGAACCACCACCCATTGCAATAATCCAGTCCGGCTCAAATTTAAGCATGGCATCTGCACCCTTCATAACAGTTTCTACAGATGGATCCGGCTCAATACCTTCAAATAATTCCACTTCCATGCCTGCTTCTTTTAAATACTCAATTGCTTTGTCTAAAAATCCAAATTTCTTCATAGAACCGCCGCCGACACAAATCATGGCCTTTTTACCCTGAAATGATTTTAATGCCTCTAAGGAACCCTTTCCATGATATAAGTCGCGTGGTAATGTAAATCTTGCCATTGGTAACACCCTCCTTGTAATTTATACATGATAATTTATCTGCTATTCAGCATTTTCATGTAAATATTGTAACACAGATTATAATAAATAGTAACTATTTTTTGTAAATTTGTTTAATTTTTTTGACAGTTTTATATTTAATTATACATTTTACACATTTTGGCAGTTTTCCAAGGGGGTACACACAGAATTTTTCAGATTAGAAGCATTTCTTCACGCAAAAAAAGAAGTCTGAATCTCAGACTTCTTTTCAAGAGCGATAGACGGGGCTCGAACCCGCGGTCTCGACCTTGGCAAGGTCGCGCGTTACCAACTACGCCACTATCGCATTTATTAGGGGTGCTCTCAAGCACAAAACATATAATATATGATGTTGTACTTTTTGTCAACCCCTTTTTTAAAATTTTATGGTAAATATACAGATAAACTTCTATTACTTATTTTTGATAATCTATCATTTATCCAAACATCAATATTCCTATTAAGTATTATCTTATGACCAGGATTTTTTAATTTTCTTTGTATGTTCAATTAATACCTTATTCGTTGTTGTATCCAGAATCTTATCCAGCCATTTGATTGCCTCTTCGTCATTTCCAAGATAATGTTCATTATCCGCAATTATTCCATATAATTCCTCTTTTACATTATCTTGTTTGCTTTGAGGATATTTCAGCAAACACTTTGCAATTTCGATAGCTTTTTCGTGTTGATTTATCTGCTCATAAAGATAAACCATATTCCCATAGGTATCCCATGATTCTCCTTCTATCTCCACTACCTTTTCATACCATTTTATTGCCTGGGAAAATTGATATAGTTCTTTTAACGCTGCAGCAATATAAAATGCATCGTCTGCTGAGCCTGTAGCCTTGAACTTCTTATATCCCAGTGAGAGGTATTTATCATATTCACCATTATCATAATAAATATCCATTTCTTTCTTTTCCTTATCAGACAGCTTTATATTTGCTGCTTCTGATTCAGCAAAAAAATCGGATAGTCTGTTAATTCTGTCTTTTTTATGGGAAGAAATAAATGAAAGAACCTTGGGTATAAGCTCTGTTTTTGCATATTCAGAATCCGCATACCAATAATTTTGTTGTCCAAAGCCTTTTCCTATACCAAGTACAGAGGCTCTCCCTATTTCAAATGTGCGAAGTTCTTCTGGAAGAAGATAGCAATCTTCCGCTTTTGCTTTAGAAAAATATGCACGATCAATTCCGGTTACCGGTGTACAGATGCTATATTGATATTCTCTATACATCTTCGCATTTTCATACCATCCTACAATTACAGTTTTTTCTTTTCCCAACGGAGCACACCATATAATCGTTACTCCATCTGTTGCGTTTTCATTGTATTCCACATCTTCAAAATGCTCTATACAAAACTGCCCTTTATTCTGAACAAAACCATAACAATATCCGTCATAATTTAAAAAATTCCACTTTTCATGTGCATCCTGATTCTCTTTTACCCATTTCCCAGCCCCTGTTGGCGTGATATCTCTGCTGGTCTGTCCTTCATAATGAATCATATACGAAATATTACAAAATAAAATTTTCATAACTTATTTCCTTTCTGCTATTAGCCTGTCTATCATTTCTCTGCCATCAATAAGCGAATATGCCAAGTGCCTTCTGCTGCTCAAATCATTTCTGTCATTCATACAATAATATTTTTCTTTATTGCGTTCATTGATTACAAGAATTGTCGCATCTACCGGCAACAATACATCCAGCAAATAAAACATATGATACTCTTTTAAAATCATATTTCTTGCATCTGCAACCCCAACCGGATTTTCTTTGATTATCCGTTTTAACTGTTTTTCTATACATACCTTTTCATGATTTCTAAATTCTTCTTTCATTCTTGGAATCTGTAATGGATCAAGCGTACTATTACTTCTTTTACGATCCAAAACACCTGCCATCCAATTAAGATCCATATCTAAAAGACTATTTAGTTCAAAAAGCAGATAAACATCTATAGAATCTCTGTTTAATTTTGCTGAAAAAGTCGTATAAGGAATATTCAACTCCTTTGCTACTTCTTTTATGTTTTTTCCGCGCAGCTCAATATATTTTTTTATGATTGCTCCTGCTGTAATAACTTTTTCCATTTCTTGCCGCCTTTCGATAAACTCATTATACCTATGCTTTTACTATAAAAAAACAGCTAAAAATCTTAATTTCTAGGATTTTTAGCTGTTTTTTCCTGTTTATATATTTGTTCTTTTTATATTTAGTACTTTATCTTACCTTGACCTTTTTCACCTTACTATATGCACCATAGTACTTGTGGCCATCAATAACCGTATATGCCGCTACTCTTACATAGTACCTCTTCTTGGATTTTAAATTCTTAATCTTTACAGAAGTTTTCTTACTCTTTGGTACATTTACTTTTATGCTGTTCTTGAAGTTTTTCTTGGTGCTGTATTCTATTTGATATCCTGTTACGGTCTTGTCCTTCTTCCACTTTACGGTCAGGGTTTTCTTTTTTGCACTTACTGCATAAGTTAATTTGACTCTCTTTGGTTTTACATAGAGTTTTACAACCTTTGTCCCTGTGGAATCTTTTACGGTAATCTCTGTATAACCCGTGCGTTTTATAGTGACTTTTCCTTTTTGGCTTACCTTTGCAACTGCTTTATTACTGCTTTTATAGGTTGCAGAGCCGGAAACAGTCATGACGCTGGATACTTTGAATGCTTTATCGCCGTAGGCTACGGTTTTGCTTATAGAGGATATTTGAGGGTTCACTTCATTACCCGTACTGCCAGAACTGTTGTTCGGATTTGTCGTGTTGGAACTATTACTCGAATTATTGTTAGCCGTTCCATTTTCCCCACTGCCTGAACTATTAGTTGTTCCATTTCCTTCACTGCCTGAACCGTTACCTGTTCCGTTCTCTTCTTTTTTAGCCTCTTCTAAAAGCGACTTGTAGTTATCGTATATCATAAAATCTATGGTTGCAGTACCTGTATAGCCCGCTTCTTCGATACCTGTAATAATCAGGCTGTAATTTCCTGCAATAAATGAACTTCGGCTTGCAATATCTATGATTCCCCAAACGCAGTTTCCTTTTAATGTAAAATCAGTTCCCATAACCAGCTCTTTTCCCTCGCAGATAACGCTCAGATTATTTACCAAATCTTCTCCTGTGGTCCAGATTTTGTTATAAGTTCCTTTTATTTCTCCACTCTCTATGCGTTGGAGCATCGGGATACTTTCTGAGAAGGTTATCATATCACTGGTAAGGGTAACTTTGGGTTCTTCTGTTTTTATCTCTGTGTCATCGACAATTTTAAAATATACCTTTTGCGTCCCTGTATAGTCGTTCACTCCCTCAATGTTTACATATCCGCTGTTTTTGTCTGCAATAACGAATGTAAGAGTATAATCTTCACCCTCTGTTAATACGGTGTCTATAAGGGTGATATTTACTTCCGGGTAAATACCATTTTGAATGTCACTTAAATTCTGTTTAGGTATATACCTTACAGTGGCATCTTTTATATTGTTGGTAATTAAAAAATATGTTTCAATTACTCCATAATATGCCCCCGTTCCGGTTACAGTTACAGTTGCAGAACCTACATTTACATTATCTTCATACGAAACGGTATAATCTGTACCTTCTGTTAAAATTTCATTATTATAGCGAACTACAGGTTTAGGGCAACTTTGCTCTCCGGTGTATATATTCGCAGAAATCGCATCGATTGTCGCTTTTTTTATATCTTTCTGAACCACGATTTCCACGGTTTCTGTTCTTGATATGCCATCATCGGATATCGTTGCTGTGAGAGTGGTCGTTCCTGCAGATATAGCCTGAATGTCACAATATATATTTTTATCCTCATCATAGTCCATTGTTCCGCTACCAATAATTTTTGCTACGGTTTCATCAGCAATCTCCCATGTAACACCTTTTTTGAATGCATAGCTGTATTCTTCTTTTAGTGTACCATTGATGCGCTTAGTATTGAAATTAGGCTCTTCTACACGAAGAATAGCTTCTTCTGTGTCTAAAGAAAATTCTTCTGCCGGACAGTATACGGTGACATTGGCTTTGATTTCATGACCGCTTTCATCGTAGCCGGTAAAGGTAAAATGTGTACGATTAATAAGAGCAACATCTGTTGTATTATGCTCATGCACAGTTCCATCTTCATCCGTTAAATACCACTTTACATTTTCTGTCGTATCAAACGGATACTGAACAAAATCATTTATGAAATCAAGACCAGTTGTTTCAATATATGCTCCATCCTCATATAAGTTTGTATATAACCTGTTCTTGTTTACATCTGGTTTATAATAAACCGTAATATCCTTTTCCTTAGTTCCGTCGGCAAAGGTTAGGTCTGTGGAAGGTACTGGGTCGTAGACATCTATTTCCATTGGTTCTTTGCTGTCAGAATAATAGTTGCTTGAAGTACCATAAATGTATTTATAATTCTCTTCAATCTCTGTCCGGTACTGTTCGGCTAATTCCTCATTGGCTACAAGAAATCTTGTCCCACTTAACATTTGCCAACATCTTCCTGTTAAATATCCTGAATCAAAATTTTCTTTTTTGATAATGATATCTAGTGGTTTTTTACAACGAGAGAATGGATTGAGAAGAAAATCGATATTACTTGGTACAATTACTTTTTCCAAATTTACACATCCATAAAAAGCATTGGAGCGAATTTTTCCAACTCCATTAGGCACTACATAAATGGTATTTTCCTTGCCAGGTGGATAAGAATGTAGTGTTCCACCATTATATAAAATTCCATCTTCTGTATGAAAAGCCTCTGAAAAACCATCTTCCATATAGATATTTTTTAGTGCATAGGCAGATGCGAATGTACCCGAATCTATATAGCTTAAAGTATTTGGTATTTCTATTTCTTCTACGCTTTCATTTTCATACATCATACCCGTAAGTAGACCTCTTACTATATAACCATCCATTGTATCAGGAATAACCACAGACGCTTCATTTCCTAAATATTTATAAATATGTATGTAGTTTTCTTCCTCTGTTTCATATACTTTATACTGAAACCTTCCATCTTTACTTATTACATATTCTGTACTTGCTTCTGTTTCTACATTTCCTGCCTGTATTTCCACTACTCCTGTTGAAGTAAGTAGTATACAACCCATTAAAACCATCGCTAATACCTTATATATCTGTTTCATAAAGAATACCTCCCATTCTCTCCCTTTTCTTGCCCCTATTATATTCGCAGAACTTTTATATGGTCAATAGGATGGGACAAAATGTCCCATCCTAAATTTTCACCACACTTAATATACGCGGTTTCCTCCGAAATTCGCAAGAAACTCTGCCGGATCTCCGGTTCCTTTATGACTATCTACATAAGCCTGTACAGCAAGAACTTCCTCATGAGTAAATTCCCATATCTGCTGTACATGATCCCATGTTCCACTTCCCGGTTTTGCCACGCTCTTAGCGCCAAAGGCTGCCTGCGCAGGTGTAACGGTTGTGTATTCTACACCTGTTTTATCATTTCCTAGTACCTCTGCCAGCTTGGTTGCATACTCTCCGGTTCTCCAAATGGAATCTGCTGCTAAAGTATCGATATGCTCTGCAGAAATAAATCGTACCTCTCCGGTATTCACCGGTTCTCCTGTAGTATCTACCAGATAAACATGTACCAGCTTTGTTGTCACATTACCTGCCGCATCCTCTGCACGATAGGTAATGCTAAAGGAGATTTCGGATTCTGCACAGGTAAAGTCCGCTGTCTGATAATCCAGAATGGTATAGGAAGTGCCTGCACTCGTATCTTCTCCAATATTTAACTTTCCTTCTGTATTAGAAGCAGATTTTAACTCTTCATCCGTAGCCGTTGCAAGATTTAACAAATACTCTTCCGTAACTGCACCGCTCTGAGCTTCTGCTAAAGACATATAGATATCCGTAGCATGAATCTGTGGATACTCATCCCATATAACATACATATTGACATAAGGCATTTCTGCCAATTCATTCAGATACTCTGCCACAGGACCTTCCTCTGGCTTCTCTCCATACACATTCGTAAGAAGATTCATAGCATCTGGATGTGGAGCATCGTTAGTTCCAAAGTCTGCTTTTGGAGTACCGATAGTAAGTGCTGCATTTTCCTTTGCATCTCCTATTACTTCACTATTCGCTCTTTCTCCATCTTCCTTTAAATATTTCATATGTATATCCTGCTGACTTCTTTCACTATACATACTCCATCCACCAAAGCTACACGGTACCTCTTCTGTTATATCCTCTCCGGTTTCAATGTCTATCGTTTCTTTTTCTACCGTCTTAACAAAATAATCCGCATCATCATTTGGCAGCAATGCCACCTGCTCTGCTTCATTCGGATTAAAGGTATACGCTCCGTCGATATCTGCCACAGGCTCTAAGTAGTCTGTACCTTCAGTCTGTACATTTCCCATGTACGCCATCGTAAAGCTTGTATCCCACTGGGCATAAAGGGTTATATCTTTATTTTCTGTAAAGGTGTAGGAGGTCTTGTTTTCACTCAGCACAATCTCATCCTCACTGGTTATTTCCGGTGTAAGGCTCCAGCCTTTGAAACGGTAGAAATCTTTCATTCCAGACTTCTGATGAATAACAGGCTCTTCATAGGTTATAATTTTATCCTCACCGGATATCTTCCATTGTAGTTTTGGAACAGGTACTAATTCTTCTCCTTCTTCAAAATCTATTGGTTCATCGTTTTCTTTCTTATTCAAGATCTCCTTATCCGCATCACTCAGGTTGTCGCTAAACTGGATAGCATACTTGTTTTCCCAGTGTGCATATATGGTTGTATCTTCTGTGAAATAACTGTAGGCTGGTGTCACATAGCCTGCATTTGCAGTGGAATCCGATCTTGACCATACGATATTTTTTATAATAGTTCCGTCTTCTTCTATAATCCTGGTCATGTAATCGTCGGATGCATATCCTTTCGGCATGGTGTAGTATCCTAAGAACTTCTGTTCCCTCTTTTTATCCGGCAGCGAATTATCTGTTATGTATTTCTTTGGAATTTCAATCTTTCCATCTGTAAATGTATCGGTTGCCTCACTGTTTGTGTAATACCCCTGCCCGTAATACTCATACATCTTTCCAGTTCCGGCATTTTCATTGGCACCGTAATTATTCAGAACAATTTCAATAACCGGACCTTTCCATACGGCGTAAAGGTCTGTATCTTTAACTACAGTAAATGCATCTCCCGGCTGATACAATCTGCTTCCGGCACTATCTGTATAACGCCAGCCTAAAAATTCCGGAACTGCTCCGGTTTTTCCATTTTTTAGGGCTATACCCGGTACCTGATCACTTAAATTACCATTGGCTCTGTATCCTCCGGTTGCCGGCTCCGGTACATTGGTCACTACATATCTGGAACTGTTTGGATTGTTGCCATGATAAGTAATGCTATATTGTTTCAGCTTTATGTCTAAATAATATCGGTGTGCAGTGGAATAATCACTCAGCTCAACCGTTAAATCTTCATACCATCCTCCTCCGTCTATGGTGTGGGAAATAGGCTCATCATCTTTCTTACTATATACATCTTTGCTTAAAATATACGGACCGTATGTTCCCGGCTCATCCGACTTCTCATACCGCACATAAACCATCTGGCGATATGCTTCTTCAAATAAATAATAGCAATTTTTTCTTGTACATTCTTTATATTTGCGACCATTCTGTATTAGCTCTACAATGCTTCCATTGCTTTCGTTTTGTTTATCCTTATCTATAACAGAAGCATAGGTATAGTCTTCCGGTTCAATATGTCCTAATGCCGGAATCGGTTCCTCTTCGTAATAGTCGCATCTATTACAATCGGCTCTTTGTGTTCCTTCTGTTTCGCACTTTGGTTCTTCATATACATACCCATCACCCATATCATGTCCTAAGGCATCAATCTTTTGGGATTCATAGTAGGTACAGCCGCTTCTCTGGCAATCCAGACGCTTTTCACCTTCTGTTGTACAGCCTGCATATGTATATACATACCATTCGCCGCTCATATCATGTCCTAAGGCATCTGTCGGTCGTGTCTTATAATAATCACAGCCTGTATAATATTCTGTTTCTGTATTTATGCAGCTGCATTTCTCTTCTCCGGCTGTAACACAGGTAGCTGCTGTTGTACTTACCCATGTCTCCGTGGAACCGTAATTGTGGGAACGCGCAGTTATTTTCTTTTCTTCTGTTGTTGTATAACTGCTGTTGCATACGCTGCATTCGTGCGTGATATCGCGTTTTCTTAAACCATCCTCGGTACAGGAAGCTTTTGTTATGTCCCAGTCCCCATTTGTTGTTTTATTCGTTCCATTTGTAAAACAGATTTTATACCCATTCAGCCAGCTTGTTTTTTCACTGCCTGTACCTACTCCGCAAATTTCTGAAACTGCAAAATCTGCCGTTCCGATCATGACATCTGTTCTTAATTTCTCTTTGCCACACTTTTTGGAAGCTGCACTTGAGGATATGGATGTATCCGTGTATCCGCCAAACCAGCCCATCGTCGTTGTACTTCCTGCCACACCCACATCATCGAGAACATAGTCTAACACCCAGAACTCTTTGTCATCGGCTGCTTCAGAACCATATGTATATGACAGATGGCTGTGCAGTGGTTTACTGACCCATACATTTTTCACACAATACTGGAAAATCGTGTTCGCATTGCCGTTTTCATCCGTTTTTGTTTTCGGATTTCCACACTCAATTTTGCTGAAATCGATTGCTCCATTCGATGTTCCTGAAACTTTTGCCGTAACACCATATTTGTCAATCTGCTCATTCGTATATGCAGTTACTTCCAGCCATGCCTTCGTTTCGTCTTTATTTGTGTTTAAATTGATTTTTGCAGTCTCTCCGGCACAATATAAATAATAATCTGCCTGTGTATAATAAGAATCAAAAGCCCCACTGTACAGATATTCATACAATGTACCCACATATCTGTCTGTTTCTATCAGATTGCCATTTTCTTCTTTGTAGCTTACCTCTACATGCTGATTATGAAGTACTGTATCCTTTTTTAGCAGCTCCGCTTTATCGCTTTCACTTAAATCGTCTATAAATCTTCTTATATAGATTTTATTTGTCCCTGCAATCAAATCGCTTAATGCATTATCCGGCAGACTCTTCCAGTCGCAGGTTAAAAGTGCAGGTAATTCGGTTTCTGTTTTTTCCTCTTCTTTTCCTGTGATACCGTCCATGCTTAACATACCGTAACCATAGCTTGTGTCCCATCCGGCTGTTCCTAAATCTTTCGCCGTTTCCCTTAAACGGTTTTCTGTATCCTGCATGGATATTCCGCTATTTTCTGCTTTTATATTCCCAATAACAGCAGATACAATGGCAGCGGAGACGGATGTACCGGAAACGGTTGTTTTGGTATTTCCAAGACCCCTTGTTTCCACAGAGCCGTTTGCACAGTAATCAATGGTTGCTCCATGATTGGAATAGGTGTCTAAGGTTTCGTCGGTATTTACTGCGGATACGATAATGGCTGCATCCACATTTGCCGGCACATAGCCTGCGGTATCTTCCCCGTAGTTTCCGGCTGCGCCAACCACAAATATTCCTTTGTTTTTTGCTTCTTCGATAACCGCTCTGATAATACCGCCATCGTTTGGCTTGTAGGTGCTCATACTGATGTTCATAACATCCGCACCACTTTCTATGGCATGACGGATGCCTAAGTACATTTTTAAGGATGAGGAGCGTCCACCGGCATCCGCTACCTTAACCGGCATAACCTTTACGGAATCTTTTGTATTTTCTAAGATAATGTTTGCCATGACTGTACCATGACCGTTTTCATCCTGTAGGGTATTGCTTCCGGTTAAATCCATACCGGATACGATTCTTGCCGTATCACAGGCTGACATATCATATCCTGTATCTAAAACTGCGACTACAAGGTCTGCTAGAGTTTCCGGTGTGACTGCCGGCACAGACTCTGTGGTGTTTTCCGCTGTCGGCTCTGTCACCTCTGCTTTTTTATTTTCCGCTTTTTTCTCCTGTTGTACCGGCTGCTCCTTGACTGCTTCCTGTAGGGAGGTTATTTCCTGTTCTAAATCCTGCCCTTTGATTTCTTCTCTTTCTTTTCCGGCTTTTTCTACAACCGTGGAAGCACTAAGGGTTACATCCGTTTCCACGGTAAGATAAGGTATTGTCAGCAGGTATTCATAAGCTGCCTTTGCAGCTTCTTCTGTTTCATAGGTAATGATAAACATGTTGTCATAGCCCTGAATAATGCTTACTGCATCCTTTGGGTCAAATCCCATGGGACTTCTGACTAATAAGCGTTTATTCTGCCAGGGATTGATAAGCTCTACGCCATCTTCCTGTTCCACAACCTCGTAATCGGATACGGCTGCAACAGCTTCAAGGGTAACTACACCGTCTCCATTTGCAATCCCAGCATTGTCTACCTTTGTATCTGATGAAAAAACTTCTTCCGGTACGGTAAGCTGTTCTCCTGTACCTTTTGGCTTCTTTTCGAGATTCTGCTGTTCTCCGTGTACATACATCTTTTTGGAATTTTCCTTAAATTTATATGCAGGAGTTAAATCATCGCCCGCGGTTTCTGCCTGTACAGCGGATGTGAATGCATTAAGATCGGATACTTCCGTAACCTTTATTTTTGATTTTTGCTTTTTATCATTCTGGTTTTTATTCTTTTTATTTTTTTTGGACTTTTTCTTATTTTCTTTCTTTGTGTCCTCTTCAGATTCCTCTTCGGTTTCTGTATCTTTTGGTATTTCTGTATTTTCTCCTGCTGTCGTAGTTGTATTATCCGGTATAGTACCCTCCGAATTGGCATCTTCTGGTATAGTACCCTCTAAAACACCTTCTTCTGTGGACTCCTCTTTTGGTACAGTTTCATCCGTATTATTCCCGTCTGCAACTGTATCTTCTGGTTTGCCATTATCTGATGACTCCTCTTTTGTTTCGGATTCTTCTGTGTTGGTTTCATCCGATGTTCCATTCTCCGGTGATTCATTCGAGGCAGCATTTTCATTATTTTCCTGTGTATTCTCCTGCTGACCATTATCAGCATTTGTTCCGCCCTCTGATGAAGTGCCGCTTTCTAGGATACTCTCCGGCGTAGTTTCCGGAGATTCTGATGTTGCTCCTTCTGTAGCTGCGGGGTCATTGCCATGCTCCGGTGTTACAGGAGTTTCTTCCGGTGCAGCCCCATTCTCTATTGGCATTTCACTCGATGTCTTGGCATCACCTTTCACTTCTGTTTGCAGGGTGCTTTCCTTTGTGTTGCCCGCCAAAACCTCTGCAGCGTATCCGTTTACTGGAATAGCTGTAAAAAAAACAGAAAAAACCAGCCATAAAGCCACAAAATTTGTCACTCTTTTTTTCTTTTTAGTATAGTATTGCATTTTTCCTCCTAAGTACATATTACTACAGCCTATAAAAGCTAACTAAAATGCAATTTTTATAGACTTCGTAAATACTGTTAAATTTAAAATGGGGATTTATTTAGATAAAAGATAAAAAGATAATTTATATATACTACAAGTTTTTTTATTTGTAAATATTTTTATCATAAATTTTGGAGTGAGACTCTAAGAATCTCACTCCAATAGTTGACTAGAAACCTTATTTAACTTTTACAGTTATCTGCACTTTCTTGCTTCCGGCTTTGATCACAATTTTTGTTGTTCCCTTTTTTAACCCTTTCACTTTTCCTTTAGAAGTTACAGATGCAATTTTCTTATTCTTTACTGTATAGCTTACTTTATCATTTGCCGTAATTGGCGTACGATTGAATGTAAGCTTTGCTGTTTTACCTTTCTTTAAGGTAATCTTTTTTGTTACTGCGGACAGCTTCTTTGTTTTTACTTTCCCTTTTTGTACCTTAACTTCACAGGATGCTTTTGCTCCGCTTTTCATGATAACGGTAATTGTAGCTTTACCTGTTTTCTTAGCTGTAATTTTACCATTCTTATTGACACTGACCACACTTTGATTGGAAGATTCCCAAGAAGAAACTGTATCATCCGCAGGATATTTAGACACAATCTTAACTGCCGTAGTTTTCTGCTTTTTCTGCATTGGTATAGAGCTTACATTCAATTTTACTTCCGGCTGAATAATTACGGGATTGTCTCCACTTTCCGTTGTCTTATCTTCTGTTGGTGTCTTATCTTCTGTTGGTGTCTTATCCTCTTCCGGTGTTTTGTTTTCCTCATCACCATTACCCGGATTTGGATTTTCAGAATCTGTATTACCCGCTAATTTAAATACAGCATAATCGGTTACCTTATTGTTTCCAGAAGTAATTACACTTCCATTTTGATTTAATGCAAATACCTGAACTGTATTGTAGCTACCTTTCAGCAAATTCTCTGCCGCTAATTCAATAACAGCTTTACCATTCACCAATTCAGCAATGTCTGTTTTAACACCATTTACCAAAAATTCTACATTCTTGGCATTTGTATTTGTGGCAGATACCAAAACCATCATGTTATTAGAAGTATCTGCCTTATTTACCTCTACAGTTACGCCGCCAGCTGATGTATAGCCCAATGATTTTGCCAGATTTTCCGGTGATGTAAACTGATTGTCCAACCAACCCAAGCGATTAGTCAGATATGTTTTCAACACTGCTGATTGTGTAGAAAAGCTCTTGTTATTGTCGTTTCCATACCACATCTGTGCATTGGCATTTGCAGATTCTGACAGTAAACTCTGATAAGTATCAATTTTACCGCCATCTGCCACCATAGCTTCTATTTCATCACGCATCTGTGTGT
>JAGALK010000002.1 GCA_017625255.1 Lachnospiraceae bacterium | reverse complement strand
GTTCTTGAAGAGAAAAATCTCAGCTCGAATCTGCTTCGCTTCTTCAATCCGGATTTTTCTTAATGATTCTCAAAATCTTTCAAGGTTATTTCACTGTTCAGTTATCAATGTTCTTTGTTGTCGTTTCCGCGACAGCTCAGTTATAATAACATGTCGTTTTTCGTTTGTCAACAACTTTTTTTATTTTTTTAAAACTTTTTTTACTAACGCATTGTTTTCAGCACTCGTTGCTGTTCCCTGCCGTCAGCTTGACTATAATAGCATTTCCTTTTGTTTATGTCAACCAAATTTCGACATTTTTATAGAAAGACTTTTTTCTTAATTGTATATACATTTTAAACAATTTTATTTATAGCATCTTTTACATTTTTTACTCCAATAATCTCAATTCCATCTATTTTTTGTAAAGCCGCTTTTGAAACCTCAGGAATAATACATGTTGTAAATCCCAGTTTCTTTGCTTCTAGGATTCTTTGCTCTGCCATATTAACAGCTCTTACTTCACCACTTAAGCCCACTTCACCAAAGCAGATGGTCTGTTCTTGAATCGGACGATTTTTATAACTGGATACAAGTGCTAATACAATTCCAAGATCAATTGCCGGCTCATTCATCTTTATACCACCTGCTATGTTTACATAAGCATCACAATTTCCCATCTGAAGTCCAACACGCTTTTCCAATACTGCCATCAATAAATTTACCCTGTTAAAGTCTGTTCCTGCCGCAGTTCTTCTTGGCATACCAAAATTACTGTGACATACAAGTGCCTGAACCTCTACTAATATTGGACGACTTCCTTCCATTGAACAGGCTACTACCGAGCCACTTGCTCCTTCCGGCTTTCCACCTAACATAAATTCAGACGGATTTTCAACTTCCTCTAATCCTTCCGAACGCATTTCAAATACTCCAATTTCATTGGTTGAACCAAATCGATTTTTCACTCCTCGCAAAATACGATACGCTGCATGGCGGTCTCCTTCAAAATATAGCACCGTATCTACCATATGCTCTAAAACTCTCGGTCCAGCCACAACACCTTCTTTTGTCACATGACCAATAACAAAAAAAGCTATCCCTAAGCCTTTAGCAAGCTGCAGCAAAGTTCCTGTAGATTCTCTAACCTGAGATACACTTCCCGGTGCAGATGCCACATTTTCATTGTACATTGTCTGTATAGAATCAATCACGACTACTTTCGGCTGTTCTCTTCTGACAATTTCGCCTATATCGTCTAAATTGGTTTCACATAATAAGGAAAGATAATCTGTAAAATCACCTATTCTTTCTGCCCGAATTTTAATTTGCTGTAAGGATTCCTCTCCGGAAACATACAAGATATTTTGATTATCTGCGGCAAGATTTCTGCATACCTGCAATAGTAATGTAGATTTTCCTATTCCGGGATCTCCACCTACAAGTATCATGGAACCTGGAACGATTCCTCCACCAAGTACACGATCCAGTTCTGCAATATGCGTAGATATTCTTTGCTCTTCTGCTGATTTTATATCTTTTAATTTGGTAACTTTTGCTTTGGTTTCTAGACGGGAACTTTTATTCCCTTTCTTAGCAGATACAACTTCTTCAACCAAAGTATTCCATTCTTTACATGCCGGACACTGCCCCATCCATTTTGATGATTCCGTCCCACAGGACTGACAGAAAAATACAACCTTCTCTTTTGCCATACCAATCTCCTCTATACGATATAAAAGAACTGTTGGGATATTGAAGTATTCCAACAGTTCTTCGCTTTACTTTTTGTTGATTACAACTGCAACAGCATTGCTGTCATCCATTTCTACACTCAGGCTTAATTTTCCACCTAAATTTGTCTTTATCGTTCCTGCATCTGCTCCGTTGATTGTAATATCATATTCTGTACTTTCTTCTAATTCTAAAGTAATCTGCGTATCTTTGAGTCCTTCTACTTCAAAAGATACTTCTGTTTCTGTTGCCTTAAAATTTGTTACTGCTGTTCCCGGTACAGATTCATAAACGAACATACCATTTCTTTCTAATTTAGTAATTTTCTGAAAGGTTTTTACTTTGTACAAATCTCCTGCATGTTCAAAATTATCCAGTTTTGCTTTTGCATCTAAACTGTAATCTCCAAAGCTAATGGTTCCATTTGATTCTGTACGAATCAATTCGCTAATTACAGACATTTTTATCCTCCTGTGGCAGCACTTTGTGCCTCTCTCTTTTATAAAACTATTATATAATATTTTATGATTTTTTTCCAGATGTTTTAGCAGTTTCTTTTATGGAAAAACGAACTTCTTTTCCACGCATTCCCACATCTACCATATCACCTTTTTTTATTTTTCCTGCAAGAATCTCTTCTGCTAAGGCATCTTCTATCATATTTTGAATTTTTCGTCGTAAAGGGCGTGCTCCATACTTTGGTTCATAAGCAGAGTCAACGATGTGTGCCTTTACAGAATCTTTAATAGAAAGAGTAATATCCATCTGTTTCTTACATCGATCCACCAGTGTTTTTGCAAGTAGTGTGACAATTTTTTTCATATCCTCTTTGTTTAAGGATCTGAATACAATAGTTTCGTCTATACGATTTAGAAATTCCGGCTTGAAAATTCGCTTAACCTCTTCCATTACACCATCTTTCATACGGTCATAATTCTGCTTTTCATCCTCACCACTGCCAAATCCAAGCTTTTTAGGTGAAACAATTGCCTGTGCCCCCGCATTTGATGTCATAATGATAATGGTATTTTTGAAATCTACTTTTCTTCCCTGAGAATCTGTAATATGACCATCATCTAATACCTGAAGCAGTATATTAAACACATCCGGATGCGCCTTCTCAATTTCATCAAATAGTACCACAGAATATGGATTTCTGCGTACCTTTTCACTTAACTGTCCGCCATCATCATGCCCTACATATCCTGGCGGCGAACCAATCATTTTGGATACACTGTGCTTTTCCATGTATTCCGACATATCTACACGAATCATTGCCTGTTCATTTCCAAATATTGCTTCTGCCAATGCTTTTGTTATTTCTGTTTTTCCTACACCTGTAGGCCCTAAAAACAAGAATGAGCCAATTGGTCGATTAGGATCTTTTAAGCCAACTCTTCCTCTTCTTACCGCCTTTGCTACAGCAGCCACGGCTTCTTCCTGACCAATTACTCTCTTATGCAGGATTTTTTCCAATCGGCGAAGTCTGGTTATTTCGTCTTCTGCCAATTTTTTGACTGGAATTTTTGTCCAGCCGGAAACAATATCTGCTATTTCGTCCTCACCAACGATAAGCTTCTTCCTTTTAGCATCTCTTTTGTATTTTTTTAACAGTTTATCATATTTTTCTTCTGCTTCTCGCTTCTGTCCGCTAATTTTTGCAGCCTCGGCTATGTTCCCCTGTATAAGAAGATTTTCTATCTGTACATCATACTGTCCTAGTTCTTGTTCTAACTCAATCATATTTGCAGGCACTTTAAATCCATTTAATCGAGTTTTCGATGCTGCTTCATCCATTAAATCAATTGCCTTATCCGGAAGGAAACGATCATTGATATAACGAATAGAAAAATCGACTGCGGCTTCCACTCCGGCATCAGTAATTTCTACCTGATGATGTTCTTCAAATTTTAAGCGCAGACCTTTTAAAATTTCAATTGCCTGCTCTCTTTCCGGTTCTTCTACATGTACCGGCTGAAATCTTCTTTCTAAAGCTGCATCTTTTTCTACATATTTTCTGTATTCTTCAATTGTAGTTGCTCCAATTAGCTGAATTTCACCTCTTGCCAACGATGGTTTTAAGATATTAGAAGCATCAATGGCACCTTCAGCTCCACCGGCACCTATAATTGTATGAATTTCATCAATAAACAGCAGTATATTTCCTGCCTGTGTCACTTCTCGAAGTACTTTTTTAATTCTCTCCTCAAATTCACCTCGATATTTTGAACCAGCTACCATACCGGATAAATCCAGGGTAACTACCCGCTTATCGGCTACTGTATCCGGTACAAGCCCCATTACAATCCGCTGGGCAAGCCCTTCTACAATGGCTGTTTTTCCTACACCGGGTTCTCCAATCAAACAAGGATTATTCTTTCCTCTTCTGCTTAATATCTGAATAACTCTTTGAATTTCATCATTTCGTCCAATCACCGGATCTAAGCTATGTTCTTTTGCAAGCTTTGTCAAATCTCTGGAAAACTGATTTAACATAGGAGTATCTGCCGCATTTTTCTTTTTAGATGGTTTACCATTTTGAAAATCTTCTTTATAAAGATTACCATCCTCTCCCATAGCTACTAAGGTGTCTACATACATTTTCTGTAAATTGACACCTAAGGTATTCATCAAGCGGGAGGCTGCGCATTCTGTTTCTTTTATAATTGCAATAAGTAAATGCTCTGTTCCAATTTCTTTGCTGTTAAACCGTTCTGCTTCTTTACCTGCATTTTGCAGTATCTGTTCTGCTTTTGGTGTCCATCCGTCTGCATAAGCCAACATTACCTGTCCTGCCGGTGCAATCAGACTTTCAATTAAATCCAAAAGCTGTTCCTCTTCTATCTTACTATCCATTAAAACCCTTGCTGCCACGCCTGTTCCTTCTTTTAACAGACCAACCAGCAAATGCTCTGTTCCTATATAATTATGCTGCATAGACTTTGAAAGTCTCTCTGCTGACTTTAACGCCTTCTGTGCCTTTGTTGTAAATGGTTTCTGCATACTTCCCTCCAGTAGACTTACAAGTCATTTAAATCTATAATTTCTATACCATAATCTTCGTCCGGTTTCTTCACCGGCTCTGTCTTTTGATTTTCTGTCTTTGCTGTCTTTGTTGTCTTTGCTGTTTTTGTTGATTTTGTTGTTTTCACTTCTGTTCTTTGAATACTTCTGTTTCCAGAAACCCTAGGTTTGGAAGCTTCTTTCTTTTTTTTAATTTTTTTGTATTCATTATTATTGTCTTCATCTTCATCGTCATCATCGTCTTCATTTTTTTCCCGGATTTTAATGATTAAATTAACAATAACAATCACCAGTACAACAGATATAAAAATCAACGCAGCAATCATACGACGATCTTTTATTTTGGTTTCTTTATATCTCTCACTTAATTCATTATAAGAAGCAAGCAGATTATCATAATCTTCTCCACCGCCGGATTCACTTCTGTACTCTTCATTGAAACGCTGATAAGTTCCCTGCTTTATATCATACTGATACCAGCCAGACACACCTGTAGCATCCATACCATAAAAAATATAAAAATCTGATGTACCTGTGCCATTTTCGGTTTCAAAATTTAAAATTTCTTCATCCACTTCTCCTGCAAACTGATAAGCAGGAATTGTAATCGCATCACCTAAAGACAGCGTAGTCTCTTCATAATCTTCCGGTGGTATCGCGCCATTTGGTACAACCATCAATATAATATAATGCTCACCACTGTCTAAACGCACATACGGATAGAATTTATCCCGATCCGCATCATAAATGAAAAATTTGCCTTCTCCGGCATCATTTACCAGATAATACATACCCAGATGTCCATGATCAAAAATGACTCCTTGATATGGTGCTCCTTTGTATTCAAAATCTGTTCTGGTAAAATCTTCTGGAGTTTGTTCTTCTGTAAAATCTTCTGAAATACTATATTTTACACCATCAATCACAATACTTTCACCTGTCTGTGATGGTGCAGTTTCTGCTGTTTCCTGTGTGGAAGCTTCTTCGTCTGTTTCTGCAGTATCTGTGGTACTGCTATTTTCTTTTTTAGTAACGGTAATCTTATAAGAAGCCTCTGTTCCATTTTCTGCTTTTACGAGAATTGTTATGGTATTCTGTCCAATTTTCAAATCTGTATTACCAGTAACAGATACAATAGAAGCCTTACTGTTTGAGGTTACCGGTGTAACCTTTATTTCACTTACATCACTGCCAACTTCTGCTGTATACTGCGTGGTACTGCCTTTAAATGCCGGTGACAAAGTACCTGGCGAAATCGTCAGCGAGGACAAAGAATTATCTCCGGATAAGGTCGCGGATGCAGAGGATGTACTCTGCGTGGTATTACTGGAATTCGTACTTCCTGATACCATAATATGTGTACCTGCTGCTGTTAATGTAGGACTTTCTACTTTGACATAAGCATCTCCGGATGCAATTGCCTTGAATTCAACACTTACTGCTGACCCCTTAGCTTTTACCGTTCCACCGCCGCCAGATGCATTATTGCCTGTAGCACTGACATATTCTAATTTGGAAGAATCATAAGTAATTGTCATGTCAGCTGTCACTTCTTCATTATTCGCTCCTGCTGCATACGCAGTGATTGTCACTTTTTCTCCCGATGCAACTGTCCCTGAGGATACTGCTACTGTAAGCGCTCCTGCTGCTGACACTGGCATTACTCCGCTCATTACAAGAATACAACCTATAAATGCTGCAATTGTTAATTTTATTTTATTTCTCATGGTTTCCTCCATTCTGTACATAGTTACACACTTTTTATGGATATTATGTGCATAATTATACTCTATCCATACAAGCATTTCTCAGCTACATTATAGAAAATGAAAGAAAACGCGTCAACCTAAATCTAGCTTTTTTTAAACTAAAATCACAATATATAGAATAATTTTATAAAATTTTAATATATAGAAACATTTACATCAAGCTGGCAGACTATCCTTTAAACACAGTACTCCCCAGCCGATTTGAGGATTCGGATACTCTCTAAACACCGGTAACTGCCTTGCCCCTTTTATTAAATATACTTTTAACTTCTCGCCATACAAAAATACATCTCTTTTCTGTACAATCCCCCATTCCATCAAAAGTGCTGCGCTCCCCGTCACAAATGGCGCAGCCATAGAAGTTCCGCTTCTTGCTACATAACCGCCTCCCGGTGATGCAGATATAATTTCTACTCCGGGCGCAGCTAAATCCGGCTTAACCTGATTTGTCCATGCTGTATAGCCTCTTCCGGAAAAAGCTGCTGCACTGTCAGTGTTCGAATCATACGCTGCTACACTAATCACCTTTGCTGCTGTAGCAGGAATCGTCAAAGTTCGAATTTCTGATGGATATGGGAATCCTGTCCCTTCATTTAACACACCTCCCGAGGGCAGCCACAAGTCATAGATTCCATCCACAATTTCCTCTGCCGTCAATCGTATTTTCCACAAGCCAGACGGGATATAATTCCCCTTTGGTATAAAATCTATATATAACTCCTGATACTGACTATATGGAACCGGTTCTCCATAAAATATTAAAAGCGTTAATTCATCAAATTCTGCCCGCAATGTCCCCTGACCGATGAATTGTCCTGTGGTTCTTCCATCCGGTAAAATCACCTCTATTCGTATTTCATCCTGATAGCGTTTCCAGATTTGCAGATTTAATTTACTCTCATAGGTACTGACAGTAAGCTCAATATCCTGTATTTCTCTGCTTTCTATTCGATTTTGATAGTGGGATGCAGCTGCACCTTCATTTCCCGTTCCGGCAATAATACTACATGGATGTTGATCTGCCATATCATTTAAAAAGGTTTCGAGCAGACTCGTACCACTGTGTGAGCCATAGTTATTGCCAAAGCTTAAATTTATTGCAATAGGCATATTTAATGCTTCTGCCATGCGAATGCAAAAGTCTACTGCCTTCATAAGTTCTGTTGTCTTTGGAAAGGAGGTTTCTTCCGGTGTTCCAAGCTTTACGATTAAAAGCTCCGATTCATAAGCAACTCCTCGATACCTTCCCATGGATGCTCTTCCATTTCCTGCTGCAATACCCGCTACATGCGTACCATGACCAGAAATGTCCCGACTTGGCACAATTTTTTGTCTTAGGGCTGAATTATTCTCCTGTAGTGCCAGATTTAACTGTTCTCTCGTAAATAACACACCATCTGTATACCCCTCTGGTGGCGTATAGTTTATCTGCATATTTTCTTCTGTTCTGCTCTCATTCAAAATTGCCGCCTCTATGGTTTGATCCCACAAAGCCAACAATCTTGTCGTACCATCTTCATTGCGAAAATCCGGATGTGCATAGTCAATACCACTGTCAATCACTGCTACAAGACAATTTCTTCCCGTAAGATTTCTTTGTTCTACTGCCTGATCTGTACTATTGCCACCTAATTGTACCGGCGTAATGCAAGAGACTCTTTTTGCAGTATTTACCGCAAAAAAGAGCCTCTTTGGTTTTTCCATATAGATAATTCCATCTAAACCGGCAATAACATCTACCAATGCTTCGGGAAGTATTAAGACGGCATAGGAATTACTAAGTACTGTAATTCTTGAAACTAATTCTTCCCTTCCATTTTTCCTAAGCAGTTCTTCTGTCTGCTCTAATCCATTTCGTACATATCGGACAATAACCTCCCATGTCTGCTCTCTTTTGGAATATCCTGCTTCTAAATTCAAGGATTTTGCCCGTTCACTTTCACTTGCATCTAAGGCAAGATTTAAAAGATTTTCTATTTTCGCATTACTCATGGTTGTCTCCTATATATTCTTTTTATAAATATATACGAGGCATTATAAATTATTCGAATATTCTATCTTACAACCACCTTCATTTTTTGCTTCTTCTTACCGGCTGTTACCGTAATATATGCCGTTCCCTTTTTCTTCATGGCACGAATCATACTATTCTTTAATACCTTTATCACCTTTTTATTAGAAGAAGTTATTTTGACATGATCACTGGCTGTAAATGGCAATCTTGTATAGAGCACTTTGTACTTCGTACCCTTTTTCATTGTAATCTTTTTCTCTGGTAATATTAGCTTTGTGGTTGCTACCGGTTTCTTTTGTACTTTAACGGTACAGGATGCACTTGCTCCGCTTGCCATAGTAACTGTAATTACGGCTTTTCCCACCTTTTTTGCTGTAATTTTGCCTTTTTGATTTACTTTAACTACAGTCGGTTTGGAGCTGCTCCATTTTACTATTGTATCATCAGCCGGTATTTTTTCTGCAATCTGCAGACCTGTTGTAGATTTCTTTACCTGCATCTTAATGGATTTCGCATTAAATACTGCTTTAGCTTCTTTTGATATCTGATTATCCTGCTGTGGATTCTCTGGGGTCGGATTTTCTGATTTCGGATTTTCCGGCTCTGGATTCTCTGGG
>JAGALK010000099.1 GCA_017625255.1 Lachnospiraceae bacterium | reverse complement strand
TGCTTCCTGACATAACCTCACCGGTGTTAGAATCATTTCGTACACGGAAATAATTTAACGGCTCATGTATGATATACACATCTCCCATACAAGCAAGTGTTACCCAGAAATCATAGTCTAAAATATAGGTATACCAGGTATCAAATCCGCCTGCTTTTTCCAAGGCACTTTTTCGAAAGGTATTTGCCAGCGGTGCACCAAAATAGTTTTTGATAAAAAATCCGGCTCTGGCAATCTTCTTGCCATTTTCTAAGCCCTTTGTCTTATATCGTTTGTAGAATCCCTTGGGTTTGCCGTCTAAATCAAACAGCTTTGTATCACTTTCTGCCAAAACTGCCGTAGGATTATCTATAAGAGCCTGTACTTCTTTTTCCAGACAGTCTTCTCTTAGCATATCATCCGCACAGATTAGCTTGATATATTCACCATTACATTTACTTAGGCAATTATTCCAGTTTCCTGACATACCAAGATTTTTTTCATTTTTATAAAGCCTGATTCTCTCATCCTTAATACTTTCAATCACTTCGACTGTATGATCCTTGGATTTATCATCGCAAATAATCAGTTCAAAATTCGTATAAGTCTGTTTCAAAATAGAATCGATGGTTTCTTTTATATAAGCGGCATTATTATATGCCGGAATACATACACTTACAAGTGGTTTCATATATTCTCCTTATTAGCCGCAAATTTCTTTTATATATACATCCAACGCATCATGCCAGTCTGCCATCTTAAAAGCATCTCCTGCTACAAGACGAAGCATATAATTGTCTAAAACAGAATATGCCGGGCGTTTGGTTGGAGAATTATATTCTTCTGTGGTTACATATTTTACGGTAGTATCTTTTCCTGCTTTTTTGAAGATTTCTACTGCAAAATCAGCCCAACTACACTGCCCCTCACAGGTTGCATGATAGGTTCCATAATTTTCAGTCGGTTCTAAAAAGTGAATCATTTTTGCCAATTCAACTGTACTTGTAGGTGAGCCAAACTGGTCAGATACAACGGTAATTGTATCGTATTTTTCAGAAAGACCAAGCATGGTTTTTACAAAATTTTTGCCATCTCCATACAACCATGCTGTACGGAAAATAAAATGCTTAGGCGCAAATTCCTTGACGAAATTTTCACCCTCTAATTTGGTCTTTCCATAAGCGCTGATTGGTCCGGTTGGATCAAACTCTGTCAACGGTTCTGGAGAAGTTCCCGGAAATACATAGTCTGTGGATACATGAATCATTTTTGCACCCACTTTTGCTGCTGCGATGCTTAAATTTCTAGGGCCTAAAGCATTGATACGATATGCACTGTCCCACTGTGTTTCACAAGCATCTACATTTGTATGAGCCGCACAGTTGATAATTACATCCGGTCTTTTTTCTTCCACCAAAGCAAGTACTGCTTCTACATTTGTAATATCCAGAGAAATTACACCTTCGCCTTCTACCACATCTGTATTGATAAATTCAATATTTTCATTGGCATATTCTTTATTAATCGCTCTTCCAAGCTGTCCATTACATCCTGTTACTAATATTTTTTTCATAAATATTTCCTTTCTTTACAGCATCTGTTTTATCAGAAACAGCCCCCGGACAATCCAATTATCCAGTTCGCTTTGTCTATACCATTTACGGTTAAATAGGATTTTCATTCTTCCAGACAAGCTCTCTGAAGCCAAAATAGCATCTACAAGCTCATCCTTTTCCGGTTGTGAACGATAGAAACGCTTAAAATCCAACAACTGCTGTTTTAAATCTCCCTGCCGTCTCTGCAAATCGCGGTTTTTAGCCTTCATCATACCAAGGGTAGTCCCACTGGCACCAACTTCATTACCGCCATGCTGACGATAATAAATATAAGATTTTGTATCAAAATACACTTCGCCAAGATAGGTAGCCACCAGATAACACCACCAGTCATGATGTATAACATCTTCCGGCAGCTTGTCCTTGATAATATCTACTAATTCACGATTCATCAGTGTTGTGCAGCCTGAACAAATACTTTCAATTACTGCATTTCCAAATCCCGGTATAAGATTCGGATCCTGCTGACGGTCAAAGGGTTCGAGATTTTCATCTACCAGCGTCTTTGCTCCACAATAAAGTGCAGGTCCCTTTAGAGTTTCCAATTTTTCTACTGCCCGTTCGATTTTTTCCGGCAGCCAATAATCATCCTGATCACAAAATCCTATGTATCCTGCATTGGGATTGCTCTTTTTCAATAATTCGAAAAAGCTCTTATTTACACCAACATTTTCACCTTGATATGCACGGATATTCGAATGTGTCTCTTCATATTCTTTTAGAATGACAAAAGTATCATCCTTTGATCCGTCATCGCGGATTAAAATATCCACATCCGGATAGTTTTGTGCCAAAATGGATTCTAACTGTTCTCTAATATATTCTTCACCATTATAGGTGGACATCAAAATCTGTACCTTTTTCGTATCGCTATTCGCGTCTCCACATATATCACTATTCATGACTTATTTAAAATTCTCTCCTTCTATTTTATAAAATTCTTTCCAGCGACATCAGTATCCCATAAATTGCCACACATTGCAAGCATACACCAATATACATGATTTTTCTACTTATATCTTTTTTTACAACTATATTCTGCGTGCGGAATAACAAAAGCAGTATCGGCAGCAGCGGCAGGAAATATCTTCCCTGTACACCTTCGATACCAACTGCATCCTTCGGCGTCCAGCTCATAAACATAGATGCCATGACAATTCCGACAGATACCGCACTTCCAAAGAAAAATAGTCCCTTTTGACCGGCTGTTACAACAATATCTTTCTGCCCTTTGATATTTTCCGTCTGCAATACGGCAATAATCATCAACAACAGCATACCATATACTACCAATCTAGATACCTCAATATTCAGCCAGCCTAACTGCATACCAAGCATGGTTTCTATAAAACCATCTCCAGAACGGAAAAATGTCCGTAATGCCAACATCAAAAATCCAAATGGATCTGCCAAAAGTCCCGCTGCGCCTCTTGCCTCTTCTCCAAGATAAGTTCCTGCAGCCTGTTCCGCTGTCGGCGCTGCCACGAACATGACATATCCCATTGTATTCCATAAAAATGTAATCAGAGATAATATACCCTCACTGACTACAAACTGCCACTTTCGTTTTCTGCTTGTAAATCTGCTAATCGGAACTAATACCGTCAGCAGGCACAACGACAGATAAGTTCCACCCTTAGACATGGAAAGCACGAAAATACACAGCGAATATATAATAATCTGCCATTTTTTTATCGGTTTGTCCACATATAATAATTGGAATAAAATTGCCAAATATACAAATGCAACAGCTATAACAACCGCATCATAGGAATAAGAGCAGCACTGCTGAATAGTAATCGGCAATATCGAAAGAACAAATGCCGCCGCTTTTCCAAAAGGCATCAGTTTAATAAACCAGTACATCATAAACAGATACCACAGTATATAGCAGATTCTGCCCAGATACAAAAGAAGCACTCCGTTCAAACCGAGTAATCTTCCTGCTGTCAATGCTAATATTCCCGGTAAATAAGTAATGGCCGGCGAATAATTAAAAAATCTTCCTGCCTCACAAACCCCTTTCTCTCTTTGCGTTCTAAACAGCTCTGTCCGCAAATCATCATACTCTGACAAAGACGGGGTCGCTTTAAATATCCGCATCGCGCGGGCATCCTCAGCATCTAAAAGCGTATTGTCATTTGGAGCGTTTTCTCTGCCCATTAAGATATTCGAATAATAGTAGGCTTCTACTATATGAGATTCCTCGTCCGGTACTGCAAGAGGCGGAATCATGAGTAAATATAGTATGGCAAGAATACTTCCTGCAAACAAAAATACCTTTTCCGGTCTGGCACGAAATACGGCAAAGCCCAAATAAGTGCCCACTAAGAGCAAATATATAAGTACAGCTCCAAAAAGTGCCCATTGCTTCCAATACAAGAACTGATGGGATGCTGTCTGTACATTTAATGTATAGTCGCTTGTCTCTCCATTTACAGACAATCCGGCACCTTTTGCTTCCTTTGTACTATATCCAAGAGAAAGCTCTAAATCCTCATCAATATTTTCCGCATCTAATACAATGGTAAGCTTTTTGCCCTCCCAGCCATTTTGTGCTGTAGGAAAAGAGGCTAAGAGATTTTGCCCATCGTCTAAAATTCGTACCTCATAATCTGCACGCATCTGACTATTTCCGGATGCATCCAAAATCTGAAGATGCAGCGTACCATAATCTTCTTGTTTATTCTTTTCTTCCTGATCAATCTTGCTTTGCAGCATGTCCTCATCTAAAGAAATCTGTGTTCCCACACTCAAAAGAGCATCTTTATCATATACAAAAGTCTGCTCTATATGATCTCCCGACGAAATTTTGTAATACAGACCGCTTTCTGCTCTTATTTGTGATTCAATTCTTGGCATAACCATTCTCGTTACAATCGTCGTCTTATATACAAGAACTGATGCCAAAAGGAATATAACTGTCATAACTGCCAGCTGTATCCAGTTCTTCTTTGTCAACTTATGCATCTAGCAAAGGCCTCCTATTCACCTAATCCATCATTGATTACTTTAATCAACGACTGTAATGCACTCTCTTCATCCTCTCCCTCACATACAAGTTCTATTTCATCGCCGGATTTGATACATGCACCCAAAACACTGAGTACACTTTTGGCATTCGCTACATTCCCCCGATAATTAAATGTAATTAAGGATGAAAAATTCATCGCTTCTTTACAAAGTATACCCGCAGGACGCAAATGCAGTCCTGTAGGGTTTTTTATCGTAACTTTCTGACTTACCATTTTTACTCCTTCCAATATCAGAACATAATTTTTGTAATTAGTTCTGCCAGCTTCTTTGCTTCCGCTTCGATTACATCCTGATCTTTTCCTTCAATCATAACACGAACTAAAGGCTCGGTTCCTGACGGACGAATCAAAACTCTTCCCTCTCCGTTAAATTTCTTTTCAAGCTCCGCAATGGCTTCCGCAATCTCTGTAAACTCCATATACTGCTCTTTTTTGTGGTTAGGCACCTTTGCATTTACCAATGCCTGTGGAAGCACCTCCATAATCTTAGATAAATCGGAAAGCTTTTCTTTTGTTTCTGTCATTACCCGAAGAAGCTGTAAGGCACTTAACAGACCATCTCCTGTGGTGTTATCATCCAAGAAAATAATATGTCCGGACTGCTCACCACCCAAGTTGTAGCCATTTTCCAGCATATTCTCCAATACATAGCGGTCTCCAACCTTTGTCTGCTCTAAATGAATGCCTTCTTTTTCTGCCATGAGAGTAAGACCCAGATTTGACATAACCGTAACCACAATGGTATCTTTTTTGAGTTTTCCCTGTTTTCTCATATGATTGCCGATGATTGCCATAATCTGGTCACCATCTACCATATTTCCCATTTCATCCACAGCCAGCATACGGTCTGCATCTCCATCAAACGCCAGACCAATATCTGCTTTTTCATACACAACTCTTGCCTGTAATTCCTCCATATGAGTAGAACCACAGTTAGCATTGATATTCGTTCCATCCGGATTGGTATGAATTGCTACAAGATTCGCACCAAGTTCCTTTAATGTCTTTACTGCTGTATAGTAAGATGCACCTTCTGCACAGTCAATCACTACTTTTAATTCGGAAAGGTCTACCGGAACAGTTTTTTTCATGAAGGAAATATACTCCTCCTGAATATCAAAACGATATTCAATCTTTCCTACACCGGAACCGGTACAAATAGGCACATCCTTCATATTCTGACGGATATGTCCTTCGATTTCATCCTCTAACTCATCGGATAACTTGTATCCTTCACCATTAAAAAACTTAATACCATTAAATTCCATCGGATTGTGGGACGCAGAAATCATAACGCCCGCATCTACTTTGTGTTTTCTGGTAAGGTATGCGATTGCCGGCGTCGGAACAACACCTACATAAATTGCATTTGCTCCCACAGAACAAATTCCTGCCATCAAAGCATTTGCAAGCATCCCTCCGGATATTCTTGTATCACAACCTACAATAATTGTCGGCTTATGTGCCTGTTCTTTAGTCAGCACATGTGCTCCTGCCTGACCTAATTTCATTGCAAGTTCAATTGTAAGTTCTGCACCTGCGACTCCACGCACACCATCTGTACCAAACATTCTGCCCATTTTTCTATTCCTCCATTGTTGTCGATGAATTTTGATTTTCAGAAGCTTCTGTATCCTCCTGCTCATCGTTTGTATCTGCATCATTTTCTGATGCATTTGTATTTTCATTATTGTTATTGTTGACTATATCTTCCAATTCTTCCCTGTTGCCTGTAGAATTATCATTTCCTGTTTCTGTAAGTGCAATATCAATCGTAACCGTAACAGCTTTTGTCTGCTTAAATCTCTCATCCAGATTCAACTGTAATGTCACAGTATGCTCTCCTAAGGTCATTCCACTGACATCAATATTTCCGGTAAGAGTTGATGCATCTAATTCATCCAAAGCTGCCGTCTGCCCTTCAATCTCTACCTTAACACTATCCTTTAAAAATTCCACTTCGTATCTTTTCGCCAGATTCGTTACTGTAATATTCGCAGTAGGCACTTCAAAAACTCTTCGTTCATGCTGAGCTACATTTACCACTACACTGATTTGCGCCTGTGCATGATCCACTAAATCCACACCTTCCGGCAAATAAGCAGATACATCTACTTCTTTTTTAAGATTTCCGGCAGCTCCTGTCAAATCCAATACCTCCGGCGGTACCGTAATACTATTAATCGTATTCAAAACAGAAGATACGCCTTTAATCTTTACGGTTTGCGGATTATATTCTATACCAACATATTCATAACCTTCCGCTAAAGTTCCTGTCGTCTGGAAATTCAATGTAACATCTTTTGTATCTAATATCTGTACAGAAACCATAACATTCTGTACATTAAAAGTCAGTTCCGACCTATCGATTTCATTCCCGTCCTTATCATATAAGGTTGGAATCACGCTATCGGTCATATCCGCAGACATACCCTCTACATTTACATTTGCTGTAACTGTATCAATTATTTCCACAACAGATTCCGGTCCTGATACACGAAGCAGTGTCGGAGATACTGTTGTATCACCTAATGCTTTATCCTCTGCCACTTCCCCCTGTGTATTCACACCGATAACAAAGGGCAGCGATACCATATCCTCTACTGCAAGCTCCAAATAATATACTTTACTAGCTATTGTCACATTTCCACTATACCGCTGCGGAGATATCTCTATGGGAACTCTGCTCATTTCCTCTATAGTTTCCAAATCAGCAACTGCCTTAAAATCAGCATTACTCATTCGTTCCAAATAAGAGCGTTTACCCGTCACTTTAAACGATACCGTATTACTGTTATTGACAATTTCATAACATTTGCCGATTCCAGCAAGGTAATCTGCATTTTCAACACTGACTGTAGCGGTAAACGAACGGGTGATTTTCGGATCATCTATATTGACTACTGCAAGCCAGAGAACGCTGGCAAAAACTACCGCTAAGATTTTCAGGCCGAAATCATTCGTGATCCACTTGGTTATCTTGTTTACCATTTTTCAGCCTCCTTTTCAGTAAGCCTTTTCGTTTGCTGTCCGGCTCAATTTTCTGTATCGCTTTTAAGTACTCTCTCAACTGTTCCTGATCCAATCGCCTTGCAATTTTCCCTCCCATTGCAACAGAAATATTACCTGTTTCCTCAGAAACAACAATCGTCAGAGAATCACTGACCTCGCTGATTCCTACTGCTGCTCTGTGTCTGGTACCAAGATCCTTGCTTAATTCCATATTATCGGACAAAGGCAGATAGCAGGTTGCTGCTACCACACGATCTCCACGAACAATAATAGCACCATCATGCAATGGTGTGTTTTTTTCAAAAATATTAATCAAAAGCTGACTGGTCAGTAAGCCATCTATAGGAATTCCTGTTCTCTCATACTCAGAAAGAACTACCGTATCTTCAATAACCACCAACGCTCCTGTTTTTACTTTTCCCATCTCGAAACAGGCTTTTACCAGTTCGTTAATCGTCTTTTCACCGATAATTGCCGTCTGATTTTTGCCAAACTCAAAAGAAAATAAACCTTTAAGAAAATTCTTTCTTCCCAACTGCTCCAATGCCCGACGAAGCTCAGGCTGAAAAACAACGACAATTGCAATCATTCCTACATTAATCGCCTTCTCTGCCAGCCACAAAATCGTATTCATCTGGAAAATAGCCGCCATAAGCACAAATACCAGAATGACTATCAAGCCTTTAAAAAGCATCCAGGCTCTTGTATTTTTAATCCATACAAGAATGTTATATATTAAGAACGCAATAATGATAATCTCCAGAATATCAATAACTGTTATTACCGGCAGATTCATCCATGTCAGATATTTATCCTTGAAAATACCAAACATTGACAGCACATTTTCCACGCGTTCCACTTCCTTTCCAAAACCTAACTAATTTTTAGAGTTCCTCGCTGATTTCCATATCCTCATACAACTGCTCTTTATTGATTCTTTCCGAGCTCTTTCTTCTCAATTCCTTTGTATTGAATTTTTTTACCTGCTTTTCTTTCTCTGCCACATACATTTTCGGAACAGCTTTTACATAATAGTAATATTCATCATCCTCAAACTGTACTCTTTCTGTTCGGGTATAATCCACATGAAAGAATAAAAACTGCAAAAAAAACGCTATGACAATTCCTATAAGAGTTCCAATGACTAAATCACTGGTCTTTCCCGAAATTCCAAGGAGAAGATTTCCTGCAAATATCACAATAAAGTTCATCAAAGAACCTATAACAATGGCAATTGTCCATGCATAATCCACAGACAAATTTCTAAGCAGCATTACAATAATTGTTGTCAATGTAAATGCAAAAATCATCAGATACATTTCTTTATTGCCAAGAAGCTGGTTGACTGTCGCTGTAAATTTAGAAGTAAGCGCAGCATCCTCACTGCTGTCTCCTAATGCAGATGCATTCGCCTGTACACCCTCCAAAAAATAATAAATCACAGTTCCGCATGCCACTGAAATTGCTGTATAGGCTTTGCTCAATAAGCCTGCCGCCATTGGCATCACAGGTCCTGCACCCAAATGAAAACAAACCGGTGTTAAAAGCACATAAAAACCATCCTTTGGTGCAAAACGGAAATAAACCAAAAGCATGGTCATAAGAAGCAGCAGTGCAATAATCGCCACCTCCAAAGATAATGCATACAGATGCAGTACAATTACTATTGCCGAAAATACCAACATAATATTTATCGGTAAAATCGCGCACAACAAAGACAACACAAGTACCAAAGATGTATCATTTAACCTCTCCATATAGCCAATATTCTGATTAATAATGTTAAACACACTGATTGCCAGAATAAATTTTGCCAGCGGATGAATAAATACATCATACTTCGCATAAAAACCCTTTAACTTTTCTTTCAACTCCAACAATACTGTCAATTTCTGTTCCTCCAATCAAATCGCCAGTTTCTAATCCTGCTCTTCCTGACGATATTGCTTATTCACTGATTTCAAATGAGCATAGTATTTTTTTATCTTTCGTCTGCCAAGCGTATATCTTCTCTGATATACAAGTACAGTAACAAATAAATATACCGCCATAAATCCTACATAATAGCCCCCAAACTCCATTACAAGCTTTTGAAGCTCTGCAAAATTCAAACGATTCAGTAATTCTTCTGCACCATACAAAACCCACATGATAAATACCATGGCAAATGCCAGTGTACCGGAAAGCAGACTTTTCAATATTTCTTTTGCCACATAATCACTGCGGAAATACTGTACCATCGGTTTACAACTTTCTCCTTCTTTTCGATCAAATATCGCAAGCCGGGTCATTTCACATACGCGTTCCTGATTAAGCATAAAACCCCCTATTATTCTATTTATTAGTTTGCATACTTATTTATAGTATAACATAACAGCCTTTAAATGCAAAGTTTTTCTCACATAGAATTGCCGCTGTTCCCATAAATGAACAAAAAGACGGTTCTCACCGTCTTTTCGCATTTAGTTCTTATCCAGAAAACGCATTCTGTCTTTATCTCTGCTACGAAGCCCTTCTCTGTCATTTGCTTTTGAAGGCATCGCATACATGGTTTTTAATGTATTTGCAAGATTCGATCTGCATTTATCACAAAACCGTCCTGTACGAATCATTGTTCCGCAATTTTCACACTCAATTCCTACCGGTGAATTTTCAGTAAATGTCAATCGCTCTTCTCTGACCCACTGACGAATCTGCTTTACAGAAACATCCATTGCCTCAGAAATCTCTGTCATGGTAGCCGATTCATTGGCACGAACAAACTCTCTTACCTCTGTAAATTTATCCTCTAATTTTTTTCTACAATTCGGGCAGATTGACGGCCCCTGTAAATAGTTAAATATCTTCCCACAGTTTCTGCAAGTTCTGACATCCATTGCAATTTCCTCCTATTTGTCTTGTCCTATACTGATACAACAAGCGTATACTTTGTGTGCCCCGGCATCTAATAATGCCTGTGCCGCTGCATCTAATGTACTTCCGGTTGTATATATATCATCCACGTGTAAAATATATTTTAATTGTACAATATTTTCCGTTGTTTTAAAAGCCTTTTTCAGATTATTTTTCCTTTCAGCATCATTTAACAGTTTCTGAGGCTTTGTGTTTTTTACCCGAACTAAAAGCTTCGTATTCATCGGAATATGAAGATAATTTGAAAGCTCCTTTGCCAAAATTTCCGCCTGATTATATCCTCTTTTTCTTCGTCTGCTTTTATGAAGCGGAATCGGCACTATCAGCTGTATGCCCATTCTGCAAATCCAATCCCCATATCTGTCTGCCATTTCCTTTGCATAGCACCTTGCATATTCTCGTTTATTCTGATACTTAAATCGGTACACAGATTTTTTGACCTTTTCTTCATATGTCCATACCGCTTTTCCCTGCGTATATTTATGCGGCTTTTTCCTGCAGTCCCTGCAATATTCCACTCTCGTATCAAAAACCGGTTTACCGCACTTTTTACATAACGGCTCTTTAATATACGAAATTGTCAGTCTGCAATCCGGACAAATCCACTGCTTTTTCCTCACTAATCTATCACAAAAGGGACATCTTGGCGGATACAATAGCTCTAATAATTCCTGTTCTAACAGACAAAACCTACGATATATTTTTCTCATACATATCTCCAGTCTATATATATGATGATGTTAGAGCAAAAGTATTTGCCCCTGGCATCATATGATTTTGAATATGGGATATGTGCAAAATAGCAGACGATTTAACCAATATTTTTCTATTGCCTGCCACAAATAAAAAGACATCCTGTATTTTATCACATACACTGTCATTTTCATAGAGAAAACAGCCATTTTAGGGGATTGACTTTACCGTCGGCAGTTATTATAATTTATTTAACATTTAATACTTTAACGCTTAAAAGCGTAAAAATCTCAGGAGGAATATTCTTATGAAAAAGATGAAAAAAGTACTTTCTGCTATCGTTGTCGCTTCTATGGCAATGAGCTTTACTGCCTGTGGCGGCGATTCAGATGTATATCGTGTAGGTATCTGTCAGCAGTTAGAGCACGAAGCATTAGATGCTGCTACCAAAGGCTTTCAGGATGCTTTAACAGAAAAATTAGGAGACAAAGTAGAATTTGATCTTCAGAATGCTCAGGGTGAAGCAACCAACTGTGCATCCATCGCTAACGGATTCGTAGCAGACGATGTAGACTTGATTATGGCAAACGCAACCTCTGCTCTCCAGTCCTGTTCTGCCGCAACTGCTGAAATCCCAATCGTTGCTACTTCTATTACAGATTATGCAACCGCTTTAAATGCAGAAAACTGGACAGGCACTACCGGAAAAAATATTACCGGAACCTCTGACCTTGCTCCATTAGACCAGCAGGTAGAAATGCTTGTAGAACTTGTACCGGATGCAGAAAGTGTAGGTATTCTCTATTGTTCCGCAGAACCAAACTCTGCATTCCAGGCAGCTGAGGTTGGTAAATATTTAGACGAAAAGGGAATTGCTTGGAAGGAATACACTGCAGCAGATTCCAACGAAATCCAGTCTGTTGTAACAAATGCTGTTGCTGAATGTGATTGTATCTACATCCCAACAGACAATACTATGGCTGCTAACACAGAAATCGTAAAAAATGTAACTGTTCCTGCAGGCGTTCCTGTGATTGCAGGCGAACAGGGTATCTGTGCAGGCGGTATAGCAACTTTATCTATCAGCTATTATGATCTTGGATACAAAACCGGTGAAATGGCTTATGAAATCTTAGTAAATGGTGCTAATCCAGCCGAAATGGAAATCGAATACGCACCAAAAGCAGAAAAAATGTACAACGCAACAATTGCCGGTGAATTAGGCATCAACATTCCTGATGACTATACAGCCATCGAAGGCTATTAAGATTCAAACTAATTGACGACTCCACCAGAGTATTTCTTCGGATGCCTGGCAGGCAAATGAGGGTAATTGATTTTTGATTACCCTCATTTTATCGTATTATTGTATTTTATATTAAATTATTTTTATGGAGGTAACTTTACTATGTTAAATATTTTTTCCCTTTTTAGGGCAATGCCGGGTTCTGTTGCCCAGGGATTAATCTGGGGTATCATGGCATTGGGTGTATATCTGACCTTTAAAATTTTAGATTTTGCCGATCTGACCGTTGATGGTTCCATCGCTACCGGCGGTGCTGTAGCTGTTATGTTAATTCTAAACGGCTGGTCACCGGCAGTTGTACTTGTTGTTTCTTTCCTTGCCGGAATGCTCGCAGGTCTTGCCACCGCATTTTTGCATACCGTACTAGGAATCCCCGATATTCTCGCCGGCATTCTGACACAGATTGCTCTATATTCCATCAACATGAATATTATGGGCAAATCCAATCAGGCTGTCAGTGTAGATAACTACAATCTTGTGGTTTCTCTTCGTCATATCCCAATGACAATTTTGGCTACTGCATTATTTTTGGTTGTTATCATTGGTATCATGTACTGGTATTTTGGAACAGAGCAGGGATTTACCATCCGCGCTACAGGATGCAATCCAAACATGGCACGAGCACAAGGTATCAACACAAATACAGCAAAGGTATTAGCACTTGCTATTTCCAACGGCTTAGTTGGTTTAGCGGGCGGTTTATATGCCCAGTATCAGGGAAATGCCGATGTCAATATGGGACGAGGTGCTATTGTTATCGGACTTGCTGCTGTTATTATTGGTGAAGTACTTGGCGAAGCCGTATTGCACAAGCATATGAATTTTGTTGCCAGACTTTCCTTTGTAGTCATCGGTGCAATTATCTATTATTTGGTTATCTGCTTTGTATTGTGGCTTGGACTTCCATCCGACAACTTAAAACTGTTCTCCGCTATTGTAGTAGCAATTTTCCTTGCTGTTCCATATCTTCGGGGAAAATCCAAAAACAGCTTTAAGAAATCTGCAAAAAATGGAGGTGCTGCATAATGTTAGTATTAAATGAGATTTATAAGACATTTAACGCAGGAACAATCAATGAAAAGCCTGCTTTAAGAGGCGTATCTCTTACCTTAAATGATGGTGATTTTGTTACAGTTATCGGTGGAAATGGTGCAGGAAAATCCACCATGTTAAATGCTGTTGCCGGTGTATGGCCTATTGATAAGGGTTCTATCAGCATTGATGGTATGGATATCACCGGTTTAGCAGAACATCAGCGTGCTAAATATCTTGGTCGTGTGTTTCAGGACCCAATGACAGGAACCGCTGCCACAATGGAAATTCAGGAAAATCTCGCTCTTGCTGCACGACGCGGTCAGAAACGAGGCTTAAAATGGGGAATCACCAAGGCAGAGAAAGAAAAATACTATGAGCTTTTAAAACCCTTAGATTTAGGTCTTGAAAACCGTATGTCTGCAAAGGTCGGTCTTCTATCCGGCGGTCAGAGACAGGCATTAACACTATTGATGGCTTCTATCCAGAAACCTAAGGTTCTTTTATTAGACGAACATACCGCAGCACTTGATCCAAAAACTGCAGCTAAGGTATTGGAATTGTCAGATCGGATTATTGCAGAGAATCACTTAACCGCTATGATGGTAACACATAATATGCGTGATGCTATTATTCATGGTAATCGTTTGATTATGATGAATGAAGGAAGAATTGTACTCGACATATCCGGTGCAGAGAAAAAATCTCTTACGGTAGAAGACCTGCTTGTAAAATTTGAGCAGGTAAGCGGGGAAGAATTTGCCAGTGATAAGGCATTGTTGTCGAAGTAGAAATTCCGATTTGTGGGGATAATGTGTTTTGGGATATAGGTAGAGAGTCATAAGAGAGGGTATATGTGTGCACAGGTGCGTTGTCCGCAAGTAAGATTTTCTACATATTCTTTTAAACGATATTGTCGACGGACGAGACCAGCTCGAACGCGAAATCCATTTCGCTCTCGCTTCAAATCGCCGTCCGGGCGATTTGTCTCTGATTTTGCCAAGAATATGAGAAAAGCTAACTTGCTTCCAAATGCACCTGTGCACACATATACCCTCTCTTATGACAATCTACTTTATCGAAAAAAAACAAATTATGCCACAATTCTCCATGATGTGAGGGTGGCGCCAGAACTTTGTAGGGATATATTTCTTATATGGAAATGGTTATTCAAATGTGTGAATCCATTATCGTATAGGAATATATACCTATAAAGTGTTGGCGCCACTTTACACTATGGAGAATTTGGCATGAATGATATTTGTTCGTAGAAGTAGATGCATAAAATATAGCGCTAGCATTAGCGTGTGACCTTTGGCAGAGAGTTAGTGTTTCTTGATATTCTTTGCTTTGTCAGGGTAAGATTGCAATGGATTGCAATCTTAGGTGTAACCGGAATGGATTCCGGGTTTACACCGACCCGTTCGTTTACAATATCTGATATAAGAATATCTAGAAACACT
>JAGALK010000098.1 GCA_017625255.1 Lachnospiraceae bacterium | reverse complement strand
TAAGAAATCTGTAACAAAGAGGGTGAAGAAAACCACTATTACACTAAAGAACCTGAAAAAGAAAAAGACATATTATGTAAAGGTTCGCGGATATCGGATAATGGATGGGGAAGTATTTTATTCAAAATACAGTAAAGTGAAGAGAATCTAGGTGTTAGAGGGGGAAAGTGGTAATGAAAAAAAATATATTTAGCAAGATGCTATTCGGAGTTCTATTTTGTATATGTATGCTGTTTACACAAAAAGAAAATGTGCAAGCAGTAGTATATCTTGATTTGAAAACTACAACTGTTACAGATGAGAATGCAGTAGTAAGTGTTATGGCATATACAGGTCAGGCACCTATGGAGTCGATAACCATCGTTGTAAAAAAGAATGGAGAAGGGATAAAAACGCTGAAAAGAGAATTGGATACGCATGAATCTGTTTTGTATACATTTGATTTTAAAAAAGATTTAGGCATTTCATTGGAAAAAGACTGTTTGTATGAATATACTATTTCACAACAAATGGCATTTACTTCTGATAGCTATGTGAGAGGACAGTTTTATACAGGAGAAGATACATATGTGACAGTCTATACAGTAATTGTGGAGGATTTTTGCAAACCGGAAAAAGAAGATGGAATAATTGGAGTAGAGTGTATTCTGGATGTAACTCCAGGAAAAAGTTTTCATTATGTGGCGGAAATAGAACACCCTGGGTATGATTATTATGCAAAATATGATAGGAATTTTGGATTTGAGAATAGATTGCCCAGTGAGTATGAGATTGCAGTGATTTCCGATAATCCATCTGAAAATGTGATAAGAAATCAGTACGGCTATACTGTGCCGCCGACAGGACTATTTAAGATAGGTGGATATTATATAAGAAATTCTGAGAATAAGGAGGAGATAGGGAGAGGATGTTTTGAGTGCCCAGTTATTACACAAGGTGTGTATATTCCTGAAGATGTAATAGAAATAGATGGTCAGTACTATGTGTATGATGAAAAAGCTACAAATACAGAGTTGTATGTAGATATGGATAGACCATTTTATCAAAATGTATATGATATCTATTACAAAAAATGCGAATTTCCCACTACCCAGACCAGTGCAATTGTAAATTTCATAAATGCAGAAACCGGAAAGCAGCTACAGCAAAAGACCGTTTCTAACCTGACAGTAGGAGAAGCTTTTACCTACACACCGGAAAATACCTATGCGAATAGTGAAAATAGCTATGTCTATGTATGGGATTTTGCTAATAATGTACTTACTATAGATAAACTGTGGACAAATCCGGAAAATAATGTCTTAACGGTGTATTACAAAGTAGATTCGTCAGAGTCAGAGCAGCCGAAAAAAGTAGTTAATCCCTTAAAAAAGGAAAAGCCTGTTATCAAAAAAATAAGCAGAAAAAACAAAACTACTGCAAAGCTTAAAGTTAGCAAAGTAAAAAAAGCACAGGGCTATGAAATCTGCTACAGCACGAAAAAATCATTTAAAACATGCATAACAAAGAGAGTGAAGAAAAATACCATTACACTAAAGAACCTGAAAAAGAGGAAAACATACTATGTAAAAATTCGCGGCTATCGGAAAGTGAATGGGGAAGTATTTTATTCAAAATACAGTAAAGTGAAGAGAATTTAAAAATAAAAACATTGTATTTCAGTTATCGGGATACAATGTTTTTTATTGTTCATTTAGGTAAATATGATAATATATAGTAAAAAATATATATGGGGTGTGAAGCTATGGAAAGGATACATGTGGGTATTTGTGATGATATGCCGGAAGCAATTGAGCAGATATATAAAATTATTACGCCTTATCTGGAAAATTCCAAATGGGATATAGAGGTTTGTACCTTTGAAAATGGAGAAGAGGTTTTAAAAGAAATAGAGAAACTGCATATTCTCTTTCTTGATATTGAAATGCCGGGAATAGATGGTATAGAAGTTGGTGGAATGTTTCAAAGAAAAAATCCCGCCTGCAGAATTATTATGGCAACAGGAATGGAATATCGTTTTAAAGAGGCGTTTAAAATTGCAGCCTTTCGTTTTGTAACAAAGCCATTTGAAGAAAAAGAGGTTATAGAGGCATTTACGGAAGCATTGGACACTATGCGGGGGCTGGAAACTATAGAATTGTATGAGAGGAGAAATCTCTATAGTATTCCACAAAGAAAAATTTGTGTGGTAAAAGCATATGATAGCTTTGTGGAAGCTTATGTAGAGGGGAAATGGATGCGCCGGAGGGATACGATAGCCGGAATGTGCGAGGAACTGGATGAGACTCTTTTTTATCAGATAGACAGACGATTTCTGGTAAATATGATGCATATTGATAAGTATAAGAATGGCGTAGTTGAGGTTGCAGGAGAGAGATTTAAGGTTTCTAGACGGCGAAGAAAAGATTTTGAACAGGCATATAGGGAGTTTGATCTTAAGTATGGGAGAGTAAGCTTATGAGAATGGTTTTAGTGGGGATTATGTATGCACTGCAATTGTGTATGTATGCGGTAGGAAGCAATGCGTTATTTAGTGTGAAAATGAAAAGAAAATGGCTGCCCATATTATTAGGTGGAGTATTTGTGGTGGTATTGGCAGGTTGTGCGGAATCAAAAAATGCATACGAGTGGTATTTTCAGATGGCATACTATATACCCTTGATGACAAATCTTTGTTTAATTAGTGGAAATGCAAAAGAACGGTTTGTATATATTTTTAGTATATTTTGCATATCCTTATGTACAGCAGAGGTGTTTGGAGTATTTGTAGATTATGGTTTGACGGTAAAAAGTTATTTTCATCAGATAAGCAATATTATAGAAACGATTTTGAATATCGGACTGTTTATTTTGTTGGGAATAATTAAGAAAAAAGTAGCAGATAATTTGGAAAAATTAAAGCAGATATTTAGAAAAATAGTGGTAGTGTGTGTTTTATTCATGGGAATTGCACAGGCAATTACTATTTGTGGTTTGCTTTATGCAAGAGAATATCTTCCGACAGAACAGGTGAAAAGAGCATTTGAAGTAGTAAGTATGGTAAGTCTTTTGGGAGTGGCAGGAACAATACTGTTTATCATGTATATTCGAATTGCTAATCAAAAAATGGAACAGTTATTGCTGACGGAACGCAAGTTAAAACAAATGCAGGAGCAATATTATACGGTTTTGCTGGAAAAAGAAGAGGAAACCAGAAAATATCGGCATGATATGAAAAATCATCTTCTTTGTTTATATGATTTGTCTGAAAAAGAAAAGGTATTTGAAATCAAAGAATACATTGGAGCATTGCAAAATGAATTTTTGACAATACAAAGAAAATCCTATTGTACAGGAAATGACATAATAGATGTTTTGCTGAATTATCATTTGTCAGATTTAGAGGATATAAAAATATCCGTTATTGGTAAATGCTCGGATAATTTGCCTGTTAGCGATATGGATTTTTGTACAATTTTTTCGAATCTGATAAAGAATGCCGTTGAAGAAGTAAAAAAGCAAAAAGAAGAAAATCGTTATATAAAAGTACATATCAGACAAGGAAAACAAAATCTATCTATAACTATTATAAATTCATCGCAAAAAGTATTAGATAAAGAAATGGTAAAGACAAGTAAAAAAGATAAGAGAAATCATGGTATTGGTCTTAAAAATGTGAAGGCTGTGATAGAAAAAAATGGAGGAATATTTAAGTTGTATGGAGATGGAAAGGAAGTCACAGCAGAGGTAATTTTATAAAAAATTGACCGTCCGCCACCTTAACTTACCGTTCGCCACCTTTGGATGGAAAATGGTCTGCTTTTTTGTTAGTCTGAATATAAATTCTTTGGATAAATGTATATAAAAATGTAATTTAATATTAAGATATTTGTCTTGGAAAGAAGCTTAGAAAGTGTTAAAAAAATTGTAGTCCAAAATAAAAAAGGATTAGATGAAATCGATGTATGTAAAAGGGGCTATACAAAGAAATTGCTTGAAGATGAAAAGATAAGGAGGAAAAGGTACAAATGAATCAATTTAAACTATTAAAGAAAGTGGGAGTAATGGCAATAGTTACACTTATATTGAGTACTTTTATATTAGTTCCACAGCAATCCGAAATCGTTCAAGCAGCTGCAAAGCCAAAGATAAACAAGCAATCCGTTCGACTTATCAAAGGACAGACTACCAAGTTAAAGCTAAATGGTGCAAAAGGCAAAGTAAAATGGAAAAGCAATAAAAAAGCTGTTGCAACAGTAAGTAAAAAGGGTATGGTAAAAGCTCGTAAGAAAGGCAATGCTAAAATCACAGCTAACTATGCAGGAAAAACCTACAAATGCAAAGTATGGGTAGAAACACCAAAAATCAGTAAAACAACCCTTGCATTAGAAGTCGGGAAAACTGAAAACTTAACCTTACATGGAACCAAGCAAAAAGTAACATGGAGCAGTAAACAGCCGGAAATAGCAGAAGTTAATAATACGGGAACTGTAGTAGCAAAATCTGCTGGAAATACAATTATAAAAGCAACTGTTGGAAAAAATGCTTATACATGTACAGTTACGGTAAAAGAAATAAATGTTCAATCCCAAGTAACAGATACAAAGCCGCAGCAGCCAGAAGAAATAATAAAAAATCCAGAAGAAGTAGAGGTACAGCCAGAAAATTCAGAAGATAATAACACAGAATTAGATACAGAAATAAGAATGTACATGGAATCTGATGAGATAATGACTGGAAATGTGATAACTACAGGACACAGTGAAATCATTGTTATGATAGAAAATAATTCATCAGAAACGATTACGATATGTGAAGGATATAGGCTTGAAAAAAAAGTAGGGGAACAGTGGCAGGAAGTGCCTATGAGTGAAACTATTGATGAAGAAACCGATGATATAATTCTTCGTACTGGTACAAAGGCGTATGCTGTTGATAAATTGCCTGTACCTGTGGCTGAAGGATATACATTAGAATTTGGAGAATATAGGATTATCAAAATAGCAAAAAGAGGGAAAGAGAAGATTGTACTTACAGAGGAATTTTCATATGAGCAGGGGATTTTAATGGTTAGTATGGTTCCAACTGGTTCTTGCGTAATCCCAACATCTCAAACTACCTTTGAGGTAAGAATGGAAAATTACTCTAATATGCCTATTGATACATATTCGCCATGTAAATTAGAAAAGTTTGTAGAAAATAAGTGGGTAGAATGGGATTTGGGTTGGATAAGAGCAGAGTCTATTTCTAGAAAACAGCCAAACGCTGTATGGACATGTGAAATATCTTTAGCTCAGGAATATGAGGAAGGGAAGAGCTGTGAGCCGGGAAAATATCGTGTAAAAACTTGGTTTGAGGCAGGAAATCAGAGAATGGATGGTTATGTCTGTTTTGAAATCGTAGAATAAGGCATTTAAATCTAATAATTTATGCGACTATAATATATAGTAAAAAATGTATATGGGGTGTGAGGATATGGAAAGGAAGTCACAGTAGAGGTAATTTTATAAAAAAATTAATAGCCTTAACGCTGGCATTATCCATGACTGTTTTGTCGGCATCAGAGATTATAGCAAATGCCATAACAGGACAAATAAGTGTAGAAGAAATTGCTTCTTACAATAGTTCAAAATCCTATGTAGAGCAATTAAGGGAAGAGATTGAAAAAGAAGTATTGGAAATACATATTATTCTGATATGTCGAATGTTATGTCTTTGCTAATTGAGTAAAAATTATATGTGAGGAGGATTTTATGAGGCAGAAGAAAAATTTAAAAAGGTGCATAGGTATACAAGTATTAGTACTAATGCTTATAATAGGATTATTTGCAATCATACCAACACAATCCCAAACCGTTCATGCAGCCACAAAGCCAAAGCTCAACAAGCAATCTGTTCGTCTTATCAAAGGACAAACCACCAAGCTTAAGCTAAAAGGTGCAAAGGGAACTATAAAATGGAAAAGCAGCAAAAAATCTGTAGCTTCCGTAAGTAAAAAAGGCATGATAAAAGCTCGTAAAAAGGGCAGTACCAAAATCTCTGCCAAATACGCAGGTAAAACCTATAAATGTAAGGTATGGGTAGAAGTACCAAAAATCAGTAAAACAGCCCTTGCCTTAGAAATCGGTCAGACAGAAACCTTAGCTATGCAGGGAACGAAACAGAAGGTAACATGGAGCAGTAAACAGCCGGAGATTGCAGAAGTAAACGCAACGGGTGTTGTAACAGCAAAAGTCGCAGGAGTAACGACCATAACAGCCCAAATCGGCAACAAAAAATATGCGTGTGCTGTTACGATAAAAGAAGTAAGTACACAATTAGGAGTAACAGATACCAAACCAGAGGAAACAAAACCACAGCCGTCTGAGGAAATACAGTCACAGCAACCAGAGGAAACAAAACCACAAGAGTCAGAGGAAATTAAACCACAGCAACCAGAAGAAATACAGCCGGTTGAGGGAATATCTATGTATGTGCAAGATAGCGTTGTAACTACAGAGGATAGTATGACTTCTGTTATGATAGAGAATAATACAACCGAAAAGATTACAATATGTGATGGATATGCCATTGAGAAAAAAGAGGAAGAACAATGGATAAAAATACCTATGGACGAAGAGGTTGATGAAAATGAATTAGGTGGAATTATATCTCCGGGAGATTCTGAGTCATCATGGATATATTTTTATAAAATGGCAGAATGGGATTCTCTGGAAGTAGGCGATTATCGAATAACTAAAATAATTAAAATTGGAAATGAGAAAAAAGTATTAAGAGCAGAATTTTCCTGCATACAGGGAATCTTAATGGTTAGTATGCTTCCTACCGGTTCTTGTGTTATTCCAACATCACAAACATCTTTTGAGGTTGAAATAAAAAATTATTCCAATATGGATATTAATGTACATTTGCCTTGTAGGCTAGAAAAATTAGTGGGATTCGAATGGGTAGATTGGAATTTGGGGTGGTTAGAAACGGATCATATACCGTCAATGCGACCGCAAGAAGCGTTGACATATGAAATGTTTTTGGAACCAGCATATGAAGGAATTGAAGCTTGTGAACCGGGAGAATATCGAGTTACAACGGAATTTTATGCTCAGAATCAAAGTATGGTGGGTTATGTATATTTTAAAATCGTAGAATAAGACATATTTAATAATTTATGCGACTATAATATTGGATATGAAACGGTTGGTACACAATATTATTATAATGCACAAGCAGTAAAAAGCGCAGAGCATGTGACCTATTATTCGAATACTTCAAATGTTGTATCTATGACAATTGAATAGACTTCATGTATTCTTTTAAACAGATAACAGGAGGTAGAAATGAGAAGAAAACAATATCTAAAAAAACAATTTGGTATGTTCGTAGTGTTATTTATACTTATATTAGGTGTATTTATAATATTGCCGACACAATCCGAAAGCATCCAAGCAGCTATAAAGCCAAAGCTCAATAAACAATCCGTCCGTCTTATCAAAGGACAAACTACCAAGCTAAAGCTAAAAGGTGCAAAAGGAACTGTAAAATGGAAAAGCAGTAAAAAAGTTGTAGCTTCCGTAAATAAAAAAGGTATCGTGAAAGCCCGTAAAAAAGGCAAGACACAGATTTTGGCAAAATATGCAGGAAAAACCTACAAATGTAAGGTATGGGTAGAAACGCCCAAAATCAGTAAAACAAGCCTTATTTTAGAAGTTGGTCAGACAGAAACCTTGACAATGCAGGGGACAAAGCAAAAAGTGACTTGGAGTAGTAAACAGCCGGAAATCGCAGAAGTAGACAGTAGAGGAAATATAACGGCAAATACTGAGGGCACAACGGTTATAGTGGCGAAAGTTGGTAGTAAAAAATATGTATGTGTTATTACTGTAAACGCTATACAAATACAAAATCCATGTATGAATATAACTATGTCTGTAAAGAACGGTAAAATTACGACTATGCATACGGATATTCCAATTACTGTTTTTAATGATACAGATAATTCTATAAGTGTATGTGACGGATATGGGATTGAAAAAAAGATTGGCACTGATTGGAGAACAGTTTATATCCGAACAGAAAAAGACGAAGAGATAACAGAAAAAAACATAGTTATTGATGCAAAGATGAATAAAGAAATATCGTGTGACATCAGTCAAATTGGATATGAATATAATATGCAGCCTGGAGTATATAGAGTACATAAAGCAATTTATATAGAAGGACAGAAACAAATACTATATGCAGAGTTTTTGGTAGAAAAAGCAATTTTAGACATATCGTTAGAGTTGGCTGGAGCTGATAAAATACCAGTTTCTCAAAAATCAGTTTCAGTTATTTTAAAAAATAATGCCGCTAATCCGGTTTTGGAGTCGTATTATAAAGTGCAGAAAAAAATAAACGGAGAGTGGGAATATGTGGATTTTGGTGTCCTTTATCCGGATGTTATGGAGACAATTGCATCGAATGAAGTTAGGAGAGATACAATCTTCTTGGAGGAAGGAGAATATAAGTGTCAGCCAGGGGAGTATCGTATAAGTAAATTTGTGGGGATAGAGGAGGAGAATACGACTTTATATGTCTATTTTGAAATTGTAGAGTAAACATTCTACAATAAGCTTATTGCCGTAAGATAAAAAATTGCTGTATTTCATTTGTATGGAATACAGTAATTTTTTATTGTTTTGTTGGTTCGTTGTGCTAGAATGTTTACAGAATAAATAGTAAAAGTATGCGGGGAGTGAAGATATGGAAAGGATACATGTAGGTATTTGTGACGATGTACCAGAAGCGATAGAGCAGATACATAAAATGATCGCTCCTTACCTGGAAAATAGAAAAATTTGTAGACGATATATGGGAGTATTGTGAACTTGCCAGAAAAAATGAAATTGAAAGAGTAATTTTATTTGGTTCAAGAGCACGGGGAGATTATCATAAAACCAGTGATATAGATTTAGCAACAATAGGAGGAAGGCATGCAAGATTTGCAACAGATATAGATGAATTTACGGATACATTATTAAAATATGATGTTGTTGATTTAAATGGAACAGTTCAAGAAGAATTACGGAAAGCTATACAGAAAGAAGGATATGTCTTATATGAAAAAATATGATAATTTTTGTGCTGCGTTAAATAATCTGAAAGATATTTATGATTACAACGAGCCGTATAGTAATGTTGTATTAACTGGTTTAGTTGCACTGTATGAGATTTGCTTTGAACAGTCATGGAAGGCAATGAAAGAAATATTAGAAAATGATGGAGTATCAGAAAGTCAGACAGGTTCTCCACGGCAAATTTTAAAGTTAGCTTATCAGATGAAGATGATTAAAGACGAAGAAATCTGGATAGATGCTTTGAAAACAAGAAATAATGTGGCACATTCTTATAATCAGGAGATTGCAATAGATATCGTTAGGCAGACGAAAGAAAAATTCTATACTATGTTTTGCGATTTAAAATGCGATTTAGAAAGTAATTGGTTGTAAACATATGCATTGTATAATTGCACAAAACCCGCAAAAATATCTCACAAAATTTATATAAATTTTTTGTGAAAAAACATGAAAAAAACACTTGCAATTTTTTTTGACATACTCTATAATATCAAGTGCTGTGGCATGATAGCGTCGAAGCGTGAGGTTGCTGCTAGAGATTAGCAGGTTTTCCGTGGAGCGAATGTCAAGTTAGGAAACTGGCGACAAGTCACTGTATCACAATAAGATCTACAAAGAATAAGTTAGTAACCGCGAGTGAGTCCCTGCAACACACCCGGGAAAGTGTACAGTCACCGCTTGTCGTACTGAAGTAAAGTGCGAAAAGGAGGCGACTTTTTTTATGGCAAGTCAGATTATGAGAATCAAATTAAAAGCGTATGATCATGAACTTGTTGATGCATCTGCAAAGAAGATCATCGAAACTGTTAAGAAGAATGGAGCACAGGTGAGTGGACCAGTAC
>JAGALK010000009.1 GCA_017625255.1 Lachnospiraceae bacterium | reverse complement strand
AATTTTCCCTCTAACTCTGTCAGCTCATGGTAATGGGTCGCAAATAAAGTTTTTGCTCCTAACAGCTTTGGATTGCTGATATGCTCTACGACAGCCCATGCAATACTCAACCCATCAAAGGTACTTGTACCACGACCGATTTCATCCAATACCAAAAGAGAATTGGATGTGGCATTTCGCAATATATTGGCAACCTCTGTCATTTCTACCATGAAGGTACTTTGTCCGCTGGCAAGATCATCCGATGCACCTACTCTTGTAAAGATACGGTCTACAATCCCAATATTGGCAGAATCCGCAGGAACAAAGCTTCCGATTTGCGCCATTAGGACAATTAATGCAGTTTGCCGCATATAGGTAGATTTACCAGCCATATTCGGACCGGTAATAATAGAAATACGATGCTTGTTATTATCCAGATAAGTATCATTGCTAATAAACATATCGTTATGAATCATTTTTTCTACTACCGGATGGCGTCCGCCTTTAATCTGAATTGTTCCTGTAGTATTTAATTTAGGACGACAAAAATGATTCTGCTCTGCAACATAAGCTAAGGATGCTAATACATCTATTTTAGCTACAGCTTTGGCTGTTTTTTGGATACGGGTAACTTCTTTTGCCACCAGTTCTCTTACTTCTTTAAACAATTCATATTCTAAACCAACCAATTTTTCTTCTGCGCCTAAAATTTTAGTTTCCAGTTCTTTTAATTCCGGTGTAATATAGCGTTCCGCACCTGATAATGTCTGCCTTCTGACATAATAATCCGGCACTAAATCTTTGTATGAATTGGTCACTTCCAGATAATAATCAAAAACCTTGTTATATTTTATTTTTAAATTTTTAATACCTGTTTTTTCTCTTTCCTTTGCTTCTAATTCTGCCAACCATTTTTTCCCATCAGTTTTAGCCTTGCGTAATCGGTCAACCTCTTGAGAATATCCTTCTTTGATGATATCTCCCTCATGTACCAGAATTGGCGGCTCATCCTTTATACAATTTTCTATAATTGTATAAATATCTTCTAAGGTATCTAAATTTTCTTTGATATCTGTCAAAAGTGTATCAGAAAAATCCTCCAATAAGCATTTAATTGCAGGAAGCATACGAATAGAGTTTTTAAATGCAATTAAATCTCTGGGATTTGCTGTCTGATAGGTTACACGGGTAATCAATCTTTCTAAATCATAAATAGGATTTAAGTATTCCCTCAATTCCTCTCTTGTAATAGCATGCGTATTCAAGGAATCAATTGCATTTAAACGGGCTTCAATTTCGCTTTTTTCAATTAATGGCTGTTCTATAAAAGAACGCAGCATTCGTGCCCCCATTGCCGTTTTGGTTTTATCTAATACCCAAAGCAATGAACCTCTTTTTGTTTTTTCCCTAAGGGTTTCTACCAGTTCTAAATTTCTACGGGTAGAGCTGTCAATAATCATAAATTTGCCACTGATATAAGGATGAATTTCCGACATATGGGCAAGAGAATTTTTCTGTGTTTCATAAAGATATTTTAACAATGAGCCGGCTGCAATACTCCCACATAAAAAGTCATTTAATCCAAGACCTTCTAAGCTATGTATATGAAAATGCGTCTTTAAAGTGCCTATTGCTGTATCATCACTAAAATACCATGCTTCTAATGCACTGATACAAATACCAAGACGACTGCGAATATCTTCCAAATCTACGCCACTCATATAAAAGGCTTCATTGCAGATAATTTCTGTCGGCATATATTTATTAATCTCATCTAAGAGCTTGCGTTCAGAATCTACTTCTGTTACATAATAATCTCCTGTGCTGACATCTGCAATGGAAATACCATACTTATCTGCCAGATATACAATACACATAATATAATTATTTTTTGTCTCATCCAATGCCTGACTATCTGTGGTCGTTCCCGGAGTCACAATACGGACAACCTCTCTTTTTACAAGTCCTTTTGCCGTTTTAGGATCTTCTACCTGCTCGCAGATAGCTACTTTATAGCCTTTTTTTACCAGACGATTCAAATAAGTATCTGCTGCATGGTAAGGTACTCCACACATAGGAGCTCTTTCCTCAGTTCCACAGCTTTTGCCAGTCAGAGTCAATTCTAATTCTTTAGATACAACCTTTGCATCCTCAAAGAACATTTCATAAAAATCTCCCAAACGATAAAAAAGGATACAATCATGGTATTCTTCTTTGGTTTTTAAGTACTGCTGCATCATTGGTGTATATACACTTATGTCTTTTCTTTCTTCCATCTTTCTCACCTGTTAATTATCTGTTCTTACAGGGGCATATATTTTTGCGATTGCCTCTGCCACCTTTAATCCGTCCATTGCTGCTGACATAATACCACCGGCATAACCTGCGCCTTCTCCGCAAGGGTATATGCCAACAATCTCACTCTGAAAGCTTTCATTCCTATGAATGCGAACCGGAGAAGAGGTTCTGCTTTCCACTCCGGAAAGAATGGTATCTTCTCTATTAAAATCCGGAATTTTCTTTGCAAAGGATTCCATGCCCAAAATAAAGGATGTATATATATCTTCTGAAAATAATTCATGTAATGCTCCAAAATTTCGATTTCCACAGGTTTGCGAATCAAATGCTCCATAAGAATTGCTCATTTTCTTCTTTTTATAATCTCCATATAACTGTTGTGGAATAGCCCCTTCACCTAATGTAAATGCCCTTTCCTCCAATTTTCTTTGGAATTTTACACCTGCTAAAGGTGCATCGCTGCCAAAATCCTGTGGAGATACGGATACAATAATGGCACTATTTGCATTCTTACTGTCTCGCTTGTAATAGCTCATTCCATTTACAGCCAAACGCTTTTCTTCGGAGGAAGCATTAACAACATAACCGCCCGGACACATACAAAATGAATATACCCCTCGGCTATCTAAGCCTCTTCCGGTAACCTTATAAGGTGCCGGCGGAAGAATATTTGCTGCGGCCTCGCCGTATTGGCTTAGATTTATCATACTCTGCGGATGTTCTACACGAAATCCCACTGCAAAAGATTTTGCTTCCATCGGAATCTGATGTGCCGCAAGCATTTCAAAGGTATCTCTTGCACTATGACCAATGGCAAGTACCAAAACCTCTGTATCTATCCATGTATCATGATTTAATTGAATTTTTTGAATTTTTCCATCTTTTAAAACAATATCTGTCATGCAGGTTTTAAAATAAAATGTACCACCCATAGCTTCGATATCTTTTCGAATAGCCGGAATCACTTCTGCTAAGATATCCGTTCCAATATGTGGTTTTGCCTCATAACAGATTTCCTTTGGTGCACCGTGCGCGGTAAAAATTTCTAACACTTTGCGGTTTCTTCCCAGTGGATCTTTCACTAAAGTATTTAATTTTCCATCTGAAAAAGTTCCTGCACCGCCTTCACCAAATTGAACATTCGACTGTGTATCTAAAATACCGCCTTTCCAGAAAAGCGATACATCTTTTGTTCTTTCTTCTACCGTTTTTCCTCTTTCTAATACTATGGGAGCATAGCCTGCCTTTGCCAACATATATGCACAAAAAAGTCCTGCCGGTCCGCTGCCTGCAATGACAGGACGATTTGCCAAAGACAAGCTTCCAGCCATAGGAAACTCATATTTCTTCTTTTTGGCATACTGAATCGTATTCTGATGCACTTTTTTTAAGATTTTTTCATCTATACCGGTTTCGACTTCCACTGTATATACAAAACTGATTTCATTCTTTTTTCTGGCATCAATAGACTGTTTTACAATTTGATAGTCCTTAATCTGCTCTTTTTGAATTTTTAACAGTTTAGAAATTTTCTTTTCTAAATCTTCCTTCGTATGGCTAATCGGAAGCTTTAATTGCTGTATTTGAATCATTTTTTTCCTTTCTAGTCCTGCGCTGCGTGCATACCTGCCACATAACCGGAAGACCATGCCCATTGCAGATTATATCCGCCGCACATACCATCTATATCAATCACTTCGCCTGCAAAATATAGTCCAGAAACCAACTGCGATTCTAAAGTCTCACTGCACAATTCCTCTGTTTTCACACCGCCTGCGCATACCTGCGCCTGTTCGAACCCTTTTGTGTCTATAATATCAATAGAAAATGCTTTACAATATGCTGCTAAACTATGCAGCTTCTTTTTTGAAAGCTGTTCCGCTTTATCCTTTAATGAAATTTGATTTTCTTTTAAAAATAATGGAATCAGTTTTTTCTGAAACAGACCAACCAATGCATCTTCACAGGTTTTTCCTTCTCCATACTGTAAAAATCGCTTTTCTAATTCCTGACAAAGTTCTTCTTTGGACATATATGGAACGAAATCTAATACTGCTTTTACAGTTTTTTTCTGTTTTAATGCTTTTGCTGCATAACGACTAATCTGAAAGGTTGGAATTCCGGAGATTCCATACTCTGTTAATTGTACTTCTCCTCTATCCTTAGAAATCATTTTTCCTTCCACATATAATTCCACAGAAATATCTGAACGGATACCCGCTATTGCTTTAAAAAAGGTCTGCTTTGCCTTTAACTGTACCAATGCAGGAACAATATCTGCAAAGGTATGACCCAATGCTTTGATATGAGAAAATGCACTTCCATCACTTCCGGATTTTGGAAAAGCCTTTAAGCCACAGGCAAAGATACATTTATCTGCATAATAATTTTCCTGATTTGTGGTAATCTTAAACCCCTTCTTAGTCGTCTTCACTTCTTTAATCTGACATTCTGTTACAATATATACACCTAATCTTTCAAGCTCCATACGCAGCACATCTAAAACTGCCGCCGCCTGCTCACTTGCCGGATAAAAATATCCATTTCTTTCTTTTGGATATATGCCAAGCTCCTTAAAAAAAGCTATGGTTTCTTCAAATCCAAACTGCTCAAAAACAGGCAATACAAATGCAGGGTTTTCGCCTCTGTAATAGCGTAAGCCCTGCTCTTTGTTTGTATAATTACATTTACCATTTCCGGTAGAAAGGATTTTCTTACCGACTCTGTCTGTATGTTCTAACAGGATAACCGTTGCTTTTCGACGGGCAGCACTAATGGCTGCTACCATACCGGAAGCACCTCCACCGATAATCACTATTTTTTTCAAAATTTCACCTTATTCTATGATTTTTACCTACGCCAAACATTTTAGCATAAGAAAATACAACATTCAACTTTTAACTGCTATAGTTTTCCAAAAAACCAAAGAGTTCGGCTTCATTTTTTATCCAGTAGCCTTTTCGGATTTTTTGACGAACCATATCCGGTAATCCTGAATACTGTATATCGGTATATTCATAGATGGTTTCCCTGTCAGCGTAGTAAACCGTCAGATAATCCTCCTCTTCTATAATTACGAATTCATAGCTCATATTCTGATTCACGGTAAGAAGTTTTTGTGTATCCTCTGTTTCTGAGTCTGAAATCACTGTTTTTTTAGGAAGCGGTATCTGTGTATCCTCTGTATTTTCCAAACCAAATGCCTGATAGCATCCAATCCCTAATAATACTGTAAAAATAAATAAAATGCGAATACGATTGACTTTGTTCATAGAATCACCAGTCATAGTATTCGCATTTTTTTACCTGTTAAACCATTTTTTTGAAATAAATTTTACTGTCTGGCAGCCTCAAAATCTGCTTCTGATGCATAAATTCCCATGCGTTCTGTCGCATCATTTAAGATAATACAAACAAAGGTTTTTCCTTTATTGATTTCAAGCTCATTACCATCTGCATCATAGTAGGTAACTACGCCATCCTCTACCGGTTTTACCCATGTAATATCTACTGCTTTACCGTTTGTGATATATTTACCTGTACCGCCATAGGAAGCTGTTTTTACATCTAAGTATTTTCCATCCGGGAATACGCTGTAATCACATACACGGAAAATAATATTCTTAAATGCAAGCTGCTCGCCGTTATTTGTATCTACATGTGCGGCTTTATACTGATATCTGTCATATAAGCCGGTTTCTTCATTGTATACAAACCATGGTTTATTTACTGCATAGCCAGGCTCAACTACCTTTGCATCAACACCATTATCCAATGTCACTTCATCACCGGAGAATGTAAATAATCCCGGATAAGCAGAACCATGCTCTGTTCTAAATTCTCTCTTTTCAATTCCGGCAACAATACTTTCACCATTGATATATGCATTATGTGGTGCTTTTCTAGAGCTGTCACGGAAGAAAGTAACATCTGCTAAATCGCCATCTAAACCATTTAAGTCATCAAAATTATTTAACATTTCTGTTGTATAAATAGACTGACCGTAATGTACAAAAATAGACTCAAACTCATTAGATAAATACACAAAATAATGACGCGCACTACGGGATGACATAATCAGCGGAAGATTTGCATAATCCTGATATACTGCCATGATTCTAGTCAAAGCACCTTCTACCGGAGATTCTACAATAACATCTGCCCCTGTTGTACCATACTGCGGCATAGCATCAGCTGTATTACTAATCATTACTGCAACAGGTCTTTGAGACGCAATCGCCTCATCCATAGGTTCACCGGTAAGTAAATTGATACCGGCTGCTAATTTTACAGACTCAGTGGAAACTTCTTCTGTCTCTGTTTCTACGACCTCAGTTTCAGTTTCTGCTTCTGTGCTTTCTTCAGCAACAACAACTGCTTCTGTTTCCGGAACATTGTTCACTGCTTCTGTGCTTTCTTCTTTTCCACAGCCGGAAAAAATCATACAACAAATTACTGCAAAAAGAACTGCTTTTTTCATGTGTTTCATAGTTTACCCTCCTGTTATCTTAAAATGTTCATTGCATTTAAGATATCCTTTTGTTTATTTTCCATAAATGTCGCTTCTTCCGGTGTCATATGATCATATCCCAAAAGATGCAGTACACTATGTACGATTAAAAATGCGTATTCACGCTTAGGCGAATGCCCATAATTCTCAGCCTGTTCAAAGACCTTAGGTACAGAGATTACAATATCCCCCAACAGTACTTCGCCCGTATCCGGATTGAAGCTGCCGCCAACATCCTCTTCAATTCCCGAAAAATCACCTGCCTGTTCAAAATCAAGCATCGGAAAAGAGAGAACATCTGTCGGTGCATCTATTTCCCTGTATTCTCTATTAATTTCCTGTATAGAAGGGTTGTCCACCAAGGTTAAGTTGACCTCCGCTTCATAAGGAAATTTTTCAAAATCCAGAGCAAAGTTTATAACTTCCTCTGCTAAATTGCGGTATTCAAAATCAAAATCCACATGGATTTCTTCTTCAATAATTATCGTCATGACTTTTTCCTCACAGACGGCTGTGTTGTCTTTTTTCTTTTCTTTTTCTCGTTTTGTGCTTCGTAGTCTTCATAGGCTTTGACAATTCTTTGTACCAGCGGATGTCTTACAACATCATTGCTAGTCAATTCACAAATGCCTATATCCTCTACCTTTTTTAATACATAAAGTGCCTGATCCAGACCGGACTTTACGCCAGGAGCTAAATCCTTCTGGGTAGCATCGCCGGTAATCACTACCTTTGAACCAAAGCCGATTCGAGTCAAAAACATCTTCATCTGTGCCGGTGTGGTATTCTGCGCTTCATCTAAGATAATGAACGCATTATCTAAGGTTCTTCCTCGCATATACGCAAGGGGAGCAACTTCTATCAATCCCTTCTCCATATTGCGCTGAAAGCTTTCTGCCCCCATGATCTGATATAAAGCATCATATAACGGACGCAGATATGGGTCAACCTTACTTTGCAAATCTCCCGGTAAAAAACCTAATTTTTCACCGGCTTCTATTGCAGGACGAGTAAGAATGATTCTTCCTACTTCCTCATTTTTAAAAGCGGTAACCGCCATAGCTATAGCAAGATAGGTTTTTCCTGTTCCTGCAGGTCCTGTACCAAAGACAATCATTTTGCTGCGAATCTGATCTACATAATTTTTCTGCCCTAAGGTCTTTGGCTTTACAGGCTTGCCATTTATCGTATGGCAAATACAGTCCTTATCAATTTCTACAATGGCAGAAGTATTCTCTTCCATTGCAAGAGAAATCGCATAATTTACATTTTGTTCTGTTATCGTATTTCCACGACGGGACAATTCTAAAAGCTGCTCAAAAACATTTGCTGCACTTTTTATCCCGCCTTGATTTCCAAGAATTTTGACAGATTCATTACGAATCACAACGGTAACATGAAATGCCCGTTCAATCTTTTTCATATAGACATCAAACTGTCCAAAAACATTTGCAATATGCTCCGTTGGTATATTTAAGCTTAATTCAGTCAGACTCATGTGTCAGCCCCTCATCAATGGATAATTCTATAATTTCGGCAGGTACATATTTACCGAGTTTTTCTATTGCAGTAATCTTTGCCCGAAAATAGCATTGATTATCTCTAAATTCTATCATAACATTTTTATCCGTTATTTGAATACCCTTTTGTGTTAATTTTTTTAAAAATTTTGAAACTTCTTCTGCAGTTTTTTCTTTTGCCTGTTCCTTCGTCAATTCTACCTGTTTATAATCACAGGCAAAATATGAGGTTTTCTTTATTGTAATTGGAATATAATAATCCTTTGCAATGGATAACTGTCTATTTTCTGTATAGGAGATATAAGGCTCTGCCTTTTTTGAAACAGGCGGAATACGCAAATGCCATCCAAATAAGTACATATCATAGACATTACTTGCCTTACCTGTCTTTATTTTTTCGCTGTATTTTACAGGAAAGGAATCTTCATAAACATATTCTGTCTGTCCATAGATATCGGCATCTGCTGTTACATAGACATATTCTGCAATTTCATTGCTGTCATTATAGATATCTAAGCGGCTTCCCACAAGGATATCTCCCGTTTTTACAACATCCCCTTCTTTGACATAGGGTGTTCCTTTTCGGGTAATAATAGAAGTAATCACAGCATCTTTATTTGCAGTAATATCATAACTGCCTTCTATTTCAGTAGTATTTTCTGTATTGCTTTGTGAAATCAGATTTTCCTGTATATCAATGGTTAGCTTTGTTCCATTTATACGAACTGATGCCCATATGATATCTGTAAACTCTGTACGAAGCGCTTCTTCAAGCTCTGTACAATCAATTATGCTCTTTTTCGTGCCAAAAAAAGACTTTTTCTCTTCCAAAAAGGTTAAAATCGTGTCATCTGTAATACTCGAATTGCCATGAATATCAATTAACCATATAAATGTTGTCATATACAACAATATGCCTACACATAAAAATATACCGGCAAAAAACACTTTTCTTTTCCGGTATCTATACATAAAAAAAGGAAAACCGATCCTCTTTTTTATATAAAGCCTTGTTTTTGTCTTTTTTAAAAGAGGCTTTAATCGTCTATATCCGGCAATACTTATACAAAACTCATAGGCATTCTCCCTGCTTTCTAAATTCCAAATCAAAATATTATGATTGCTGCATAAATTTAAAAATCGTTCCGGAGAATACCCCACCAAGCGCACCAATAAATACCCACGAAAAAATTTTATAAGCGAAAGAAACACGGCTGCCTCCTAATTTTCATATTCTACAGAGTCAATTATTCCGGTTATTTTCATTTCTTCATTGGTATAATATGCAATATGCAGATTTTTTCCTTGAATAAGCAATCTACAGGTTTTTGTCTGCAAACTGATATGCACCTGGTCATATTCCAGTATTCCCCGGTAATTTTCTACTAAAACCTCCTGTCTTCCGGTAATTGTTACCAATACAGCACCATAGACTAAATCTTTCGGAAGCTCTAAATTTTCTACCAGTTCTTCTTTCCATTTACCAAAATTCATTTTACCCATAGTTCACTATATGTAAAATGGGTATGGATTATTCCCCGCAGAATGCTTTTATCATTGCTGTTGGGTCTGGCGCCTCTTTTGTTATCCTATAAGCATTTTGTATACGATTAAGAGCTATTTGTGCTTTATCCTTATCATTGGCATAAATAGTCGCTATACTCTCACCTGTATTTACAAAATCACCCTTTTTCTTATTTAAGTAAATACCTACTGACAAGTCGATAATGCTTTCTTTTGTCTCTCTTCCTCCACCTAAAATCATACAGGCGTTTCCGATTTCTTTGGCATTAATCCGGCTGATATAACCATCTTCTGATGCCAAAACTTCCACCTGATATTCTGTAGCTGGAAATTGTGCTGTATCCCAGACATAAGAAGCATCTCCTCCCTGTGCTTCTACAAATTCTGCCAGCTTCTCCTTTGCTTTTCCAGAGGCTATGCAGTCCTGCATTTTTGCTATTGCCTCATTACGGTCTTTTGCACCTCCGGAAAGTACCAAAATGGAGGCTCCTAAAGCATAAACAACTTCCATTAAATCTTTTGGACCTTTACCTGAAAGAGAATCAATGGCTTCAATAACCTCAATGGAATTGCCTACTGCATTTCCTAATGGCTGATCCATATCCGTAATCACTGCTGCTGTTTTTTTACCTGCCATATTTCCAATACGAACCATAGTTTCTGCCAGTTCTTTAGCATCCTCTTCTTTTTCCATAAATGCACCAGAACCGGTTTTTACATCTAAAACGATGATATCGCTGCCAGAAGCTAGTTTTTTGCTCATGATACTGCTGGCAATTAAGGACATCTGATCTACGGTTGCCGTTACATCTCTAAGCGCATAGAGCTTTTTATCCGCGGGAGCAAGGTTTGCAGTCTGACCGGCAATGGCTAGTTTCATGTGATTTACATTATTTATAAATGTTTCTTCACTGATACCTGTGGTAAATCCCGGAAAGCATTCTAATTTGTCAATCGTTCCTCCTGTATGTCCCAAACCTCTGCCAGACATTTTTGCCACAGGAATACCAAGAGCTGCAATTATCGGAGTAAGTACAAGGGAAGTCTTGTCTCCTACACCGCCTGTACTGTGTTTATCTGCTTTCAATCCCTGAATTGCCGACAAATCCATCGTATCTCCGCTGTCTCGCATGGCGAGTGTCAAATCTAATGTTTCCTTGTCATTTAATCCCTGAAAACAAATTGCCATTGTCATGGCTGACATCTGATAATCTGGTATATCACCTTTGGTGTAACCTTCTATCATCCAATTCATTTCTTCTGTCGATAAAATTCCCCCGTTTTTCTTTTTATCGATTAAATCATACATCCGCATAGTATTTTCCCTCCTGTTTGAATTCATTGTTTAAAGCTATCTGTTACACTGGCGTTCCAACTTCAATTAAATTACCATCTAAATCATAAAATCGAACTACCTGTTGTCCCCAAGAATGCTGCATTAATCTATTTACATATTGAATAGGTGGTTGATAGTTGTCTAGTTTTTCTACAAATGCTTCTATATTGCTTTCTTCAAAATATAATTCTGCTGCATTATTTTCAGATACAATATCTTTGTTTAAAAACTTTTCCCATATTTTTTTATCCTGAAGCACCAATCCTTCTGTAAGAATCACATTTCCCTCATTATCTAAAATAACATCCAGTCCAAACAAATCCTTATAGAATTTCTTTGACTTTTCGATATCTTCAACTACAATGAGCACATTTTTAAACTTCACTTGTATTCCCCCTTGCACTGATTCTATTTTCCATGTATTTGTATATAGTCCACCAATTCATCCAACACAGCACGATTTATCGGATGATAAATCTGTAATATGTCACCGTTAATACTGCTAATCACTATAGTATTATTGTCAAGAAAACTCAAATAACAATTCTCATTATCTTCACTTCCCCATGCAAGCAACACATTTGCAGACCTGCCATCATAATTCTTACCTGCATCTACAGATGTAATTGACCATGGAAGTAAATTTCTAAAATTCTGACGATATTCCGTAGACTTTAAAATATCTATAATATTCTGAAAATGTTCATCGTCTTCAGACAGTGCCTGCAATGTATAACTATCTATATAAGAATCGCCACTATCTTCTAAACCACTGATGGATACATTACACGCAAGGCTGGTAATAGAATCCATATCTGCAGAAATAACTTTATCCAACGGATGTGGCCACATTCGCCATCCCAAAAAAAGGATAAGCAATGCTGCAATAATACATATGATAATCTTTTTCTTTTTTGTACACATAATAGATTAACCCCCATTTATTCAATTCATGTTCTAACTGTAAAGCCGTATTAGAATTTGTCACTCTTATTAACAATTAGTTATTATTGCAAAAGCACAAGGCATACGGCCTTCAACAACACTATACTCGACCCGTAATATGTTATGTAATGATACAAATTCCTTATATGAAGCTAAGCTAAACTGTCTTTTAAATTTTACCCCTAATACAGATAACAATTTTGCCGCATATATAGAATTCTTTTTTTCATTATTGATATAGGTTGGCAATATAATCTTGCCATTTGGTTTACACACTCTTTTTAGTTCAGAAATTGCTTTGTCAGGTTCGTCAAGAAGATGTATAACATTTGCAGCTACTACAACATCGAATTTATTATCTTTAAATGGTAATTCAAGAATACTTGCTTTTTGGACTTTTGTGTTTGAATACTTTGTAACCTTTTTCTTTGTCTGACGCAACATTCCTGCAGAATAATCTGTTGCAATCAGTTTTTTACATTTCTGTGCCATAGGTAAAGTAAGCAAACCTGTTCCACAAGCACACTCCAATACAATGTCTTCTTCTGTTACATATTCCGTTATCTTTTCGGCAATACCTTTATAGCATTTTCCGTTGTAGATATATTCAAAAAAATCATAAAAAGGAGATAATTTATCCCAAATCATTGTAAACACCTCCGAAATCAAAATGAATTGTTAATTTGACTTGCTTTAGTCTTGGCTATTCGTTAGGTCGTAATAGCAAGACACAAAAATAACCGCCACACCCCAGCAAAGTGAAAAGCGGTTATTTTTATAACTTATTTTTACTAGGCTAACCGTCTATCGGTAGCACCATTTCTATAATTATATTACCACTAAGCACTTTTTATGTCAATAATACTTCGTTTCTATAATTTATTACTTATATATTGTGTTTAATTATAAAACCTATATTTAAAATTATTACTCAATTATATTTGTTTGTACCAAAAGTGACATTCCTTTCAAAGATGCATATGCTTCTTCTTCAGTCATACACTGTTTATTAAGCAAAGGCAATCCTATCGGAATATTTGCCAATGTAATCATTCGTTTTTTATGTTTTCGAATACAATCTATATCTTCAAGACTCATCTGATACTTCTTCATAGTCTGAAAAACAAGAAATATTCGTACAATATCATATTCTTCTTTTCATATTCTATTCCTTCCTTCGTAAAAAACTATATTTTTAATTATCAGCTTTTTCAATCCATACTTTCTTCCCTTCAAAAGCAAATCCATATTTATATATCCTGTCTGCAGTGATTCCTTTGGACAGTAAAGCAGCAGCATATTGCTTTTCCTCTATCTGGTCAAGTGCTGCCTGTGCTGTATGCTTTAATGTATTTTCATCTTCCTCGTCTATAACTTTAAATTCTATAATCACTGCATGATTCTTTTCTGGATTTTTGGGCTCAATTATCACATCATATCTGCCAAATCCACTTTCACGATTAGAGCTTACAATATATTCATTCTGCAAGTCTACAACTAACCCTAATACAAATCCATGATAGAACCGCTCTGGCTCCTGCCCGGTTGGTCGATTACCTGTATCAAAGTAACTAAAAATCGTCAATGCCACACGATTCATATAGACATTCATAGATTTACTGTCACCCTTAAACATTGCCTTGATAAATGCATTATAATCCCCATTTGTCTTGTGAAACCACGAGTTTACCATTCCTTCAAACATAACCCTTACTTCACGATTGGTAATTGCTAATTCATAATTCACTCTTTGTCCATATTCCAACTCATCCCAATGCTCGTATCCTAGTACTTTCAGATATCCACTGGCAAGCAGTAAACTCCATATAGCCTCTTCGTTATCATTTAAGTTATTATACACAATCTGCTCATCGATAGGCACATACAGATGTTTCCCCTGCATAAGCTGTTCAAATTTCTTTTTTATATCTCCATTGCCTTCACGAAGAAGTTTGCCAACCAGACTGTTTGAGCTGGTGTTTGCCCAATAGGTAGTAATAATTCCTGTATCTAAAAAATTTAATATAGACCAAGGATTATAGATATCTGAATAACTTCCAAAAATAAATCCGTCATACCATTCTTTTACTATATCTTTTTTATTCCCCATCGCACATTCTTCTAATGCGATAAAAACCTCTTTCTCTGTAAAACCAAAAGATGTAGCATATTCGTCTGAAGTAGTAGTAACTACCTTTAGATTATTCAAATCTGAAAAAATAGATTCTTTGCTTACTCTTGTAATTCCAGTCATAACAGCCCTTGCAAGATATGGATTTGTCTTAAATGCAGCATTAAACATACTTCTGATAAATGCCACCCATTCATCCCAGAATCCATTCACATAGGCTTCCTGCATGGGTGTATCGTATTCATCAAGAAGAATGATTACTTTTTGACCATAGTAACGATGCAGATAGTCTGATAATTGGTATAATGCGAAGGTTGCATCGGTGCTATCCATATCTGCAGATATCGTATCAAAATACTGCTTATCCTTATCTGTCAGCAACGCGCTGTCTCGCAAGAAATAAAATTTGCTATACAGATTTGTCAGCAACTGGCAAATTCTTTTCTTTGCATCGGCAAAATTTTGCTCTTTTACATTTGCAAAAGAAAGATTAATCACTGGATAACTTCCCTGAATCTTCCTGTACTTTTCATCCTGCCAAATAGAAAATCCTTCAAAGATTTCACTCTGTCCTTTATATTCCAATGAAAAAAAACGATTTAACATACTCATATTTAAGGTTTTGCCAAAACGCCGAGGACGCGCAATAAGCGTTACATCATCACCACTTTCCCACCATTCCTTAATGAAATTTGTCTTGTCAATATAAAAATAATTACCCTCTATTACTTTTTCAAAATCTTGTATTCCGATTCCTACTGTTCTGCCCAATGCTCTCACCTCTTCGATATTTTTATGCCTATATTTTATCTGATTTTTAAAAGGCCTACAACTATCATTTAGACAACAAATCTATTTACTTATGATACGGTTCATTATGCATAATCCGATAACTCCGATAAACCTGTTCTAACAGAATCACTCGCATCAGCTGATGTGGAAAGGTCATTTTTGAAAAGCTAAGCTTTTCGTTGGCTCGTTTTAATACCGCATCAGACAACCCCAATGACCCTCCAATAACAAAAGCCACATTACTTTTCCCCATCAAACCTAGTTGTTCTATGGAACGAGATAATTGTACAGAATCTAACATCTTTCCCTCAATGGCAAGGGCAATCACATAAGTATCATCCTTAATATTCTTAAGTATCCGTTCGCCCTCTTTATCTTTAATCTGAATCTCAACTGTTTCGCTGGCATTATCCGGCGTCTTTTCGTCCGCCACTTCAATAATCTCTAATTTGCAATATCGACTCAGCCGCTTTACATATTCTGCAATGGCTTTTCTGTAAAAATCTTCTTTTATTTTTCCTACACACAATATGGATATTTTCATTTTCCCCTCACAAATTCTTTTTCTATGTATTAATAAATTGCCGGAATCCGATAGGTTGTAGTTGCATTTTCTCCCCATCTAGTTTCCGCCCATACAATATTGCCCTTATATAAAATTGGCTGAGAAGCTCCCACACAGGACATATTTGCATAGGTTTTGCTATATACCTTTTTTCCTTTGTTATTTACCACTACATAATTTAACTTTGCAACACCTGCATTTGTAGTATTGTATAAAATAGCAAAATGTTCATCCGACAGCTTAACCATTCGTGTTTCACCAACGATTATCGTCGTTTTCTTTGGATTATTTTTGGTAAGCCACTTTATAGAGCTTTTTCCGGTTTCCCTGTCTGCTACTACTAAGTACACATTTTTCTTCCAACTGCTATCCCAGCCCTTTACACCTTTTACTTTAGAATAGTGCGGCTGCGAAGTTCCACAAATCATAACATTGGATGCACCAACTTCCATACCACCTATTGTCAAACCGGTAGCATTGTCTCCAATATTTCCTTTAATTTTAAAAACTGACTTTTCTGTTACCTCTTGGTCATCTGTTCCATAGCTATTTATAATTGTAAGATTCACAGCTCTTGGATAAGCATCTCCATGATCCACCTGATATAAATTTCCGTCCTTAAATTTAGCAAATTGATTGAACGAATGACTGGTATATCCACCTTCAGAATCTTTATATTTCATAATCTTTGTATTGATTTTAAATGCTATATTCGACTGATGATGTAAACCATCCCCACCAACATACATGGTTCTGGCTGTTACTAAATATAAAGTATTTCCCTGCATATCCATACGACAGTTTCCAGCTCTAAAAGTTTCATAAATGCCTTTAAAAGCATTTGTTGCTTTTCCTTTAATTTTACAGGTCTTTTTTAATTTCCATTTTTTATTATACTGATAGACTTTTATGACCGTTTTATTATCTTTTTCACTGAGATTATCGTATCCAACAGCCACATAAAAATTTCCATCTGTACCATGATAAAATCCTCCCCACTTTTCGTAGGAACCTATATTCACAGTTTTGGTTGTGGTATGCTTTAATTTATTTCCTTTTAATGTGTATATTTTTAATGCACTTCCATCAACAGAAACCACATTTAATTTTCCATCAGCAATATAATAATAGGTTGTGTCCGGATTAGCCCAATTTCCCACATAATCTCCATATTGTCCTGCATAAGTCACACCTTGCATAGCAGTTTTTTGTGAAATAACTGCCGCTTTGCTTTTCTTTGGAATAAACCCAGATAAGCTTTTTGAAGTATACTGATACCCTTCCGGATATTTCGTAATCACATAATAGTAGTAGGTCTGCCCTTTGGATACTTTTTGTGTATAGGTTGTGGTATTCACATCTGAAACCGTATAAACCTTGGAATATTTTCCATTTTCACTAGAAGAACGATACACCTCGTATTCGCTTGCACCTTCTATACTACTCCACTGAATTTTTAAAGAGGATGCTCCGCTTTTCTTTACAGAAGCTATTTCTGCACCGTTTTCTATTACAATACACTTCTTTGTAATACCCCATTCTTTACCAAGTACACGATTACCCTCTTTTTCTACATAACCAATAACTCTGTATTTATATTCTTCATTCCATGAAGTCATTATTTGTGCAGAAGATGTATCCCCACCCACAATCGTTCCAACTGCCACATACTGATTTTTTTCTGCGGGAGATTTTTCGATAATATATCCAGAACAACCAGATACCTTTTCCCAACTTACAGTTACAGAATTATATCCGGATTGTACCACATTTGTAACATCTACCTGTTCTGGTGCTATATACACATCTATGGATTTTTCTATTCCGGCTAAGGAAAGAGTAATCGTGGATATTCCTACTCCTTTAATCTCTAAATAAATACTATTTGTTCCACTGCTTCTTGAATTGGCATAAAAAGTTCGCTCTGCATACTCTGCTCTTACTTTAACTACAGAAGGATTGGAACTGCCCACTGTCATTTTTAAATCTTCTGTACCAGTTTTCACTTCGTATGAGTAAAGAAAACTCTTCGATGATGTATAATTTTCCCCGCTAAATATCCCTGTTATATAATTATTTCCATCAGTTGTTTCAATAGAAAAATCTGCACTTACTGCTGATTCTTCCTCTGCCTGCACAGATAGCGGCAATAAAAACACTGTCAGTATCACTACACACAAAAACTGTAAACATATTTTTTGTACTTTTCTCATAGCTCTTCCCTCTTTCTGATTATTATTGTGTAATTTATTTTTCCTTTGATTTTTTTATAAATTCATTATAACAAGAGTTGTACTAAATGGTCAAATAGCCTATAATATTAACATATACAACAAAGAAAATGTGAGGTACTGTAATGGACTTATTAAAAGAAAAAATTCTGGCAGAAGGCGTAGCCAAAAATGAAAATATTTTAAAAGTAGACAGTTTTTTAAATCATCAGGTAGACCCTTTATTAATGCAGAAAATCGGTGAGGAGTTTGCCTCTTATTACAGAGAAATGGGTGTTACAAAGGTTGTTACTATTGAAAGCTCCGGTATTGCACCGGCACTTATGACTGCCATTTCACTGGATGTTCCTATGGTTATTCTAAAAAAACAAGCATCCAAAGTATTAAATGAAAATCTTTTTCAGACAGTTGTCACTTCCTATACTAAAGGAACCAGCTATGAGCTTTCACTGGCGCAAGGATACATAGATGAAAATGACCATGTCTTAATTATTGATGATTTTTTAGCGGATGGTGAAGCTGCAACAGGTGCCATTCGTTTGGTTCGTAAGGCACATGCAACTGTAGCCGGAATCGGCATTCTTATCGAGAAATCCTTCCAGCCGGGCAGACGAAAGCTTGAAGAACAGGGATTTCATGTACATTCTCTTGCCAGAATAGCTAAATTAGCAGAAGGTGTTATTGAATTTGTCGAAGATTAAAATAAGCTCTGAAATGATATCGACACAAAGCGTATCATTTCAGAGCTTATTTTTTGACCTTTATGGCATATAAATATAATTTATTCGATTTATTCTGCTTTTCATTCCATAAGAATTTATCAGCACAACAGACAATACCTGATTGCCCTGCGGCATTTCCATTGGTCCTGTATACTTAGCTGAGTTTTCAGTTGGTTCACTTCCATCCCATGTAAAATAAGCCACACAGTCTATGGGAACATCTATGGTGATTAGCTGCCCTTCTGTGTAATTTCCTCCTGATGGTATAACTACCGGCATTTCCGGCACTTCATAGCGCACAGTATAATCTGCTTTGGAAATTTCACTCCAAATCCCCTTGGCATTTTTTGCAGCTGCTAAAATCTGTATTTCGCCTTCTTTTAATTGAATTGATTCCTCATATGGACTGCCATTTTCAGTTGGATTACTTCCATCCAGACTAAAATAGATTGTACAGTTCTCTGCACAGGTAATCTCAATATCTAGTGGTCTGTTATATGTTCCTGCAAACGGCCGAAATATCGGCTCTGCTACCAGATAATCAGCAAACAATTCCAGAATGTCAGGGTCTTTTACCTGTCTCGCAAGATTTTGAAGTTCCTCGTAATCTTCATTAGACGCATGGATATCAATAAGATTTTTCCAAGCTTCTGCATTTCTTTCATCCTCACCAATCATGCTTTCCAATAAAGAAACTGCTGCTGTATCCTCACCTGTTTCCAGATAAATATGAATTATCTGATTTCGTGCCTCCATATCTTTAGGTCTTAAATTCAGTGCATTTTCAAAATATACTAATGCCGCTGTATAATCTTGCTGCAATAAATATTCCTGTCCCTTTTCAAATTGATAATCATAACTGTTTGCCTGTTTGTATGCAATGTCTTTTTTTACAAAATATACCACAGCAGCTATGATTACACATACAATACAAACACTGCAAATAATCATCCAAATCCTTTTTTTCTTTTTGGAATGATGATTTGCAGAAGCTGAAGAGAAAACTTCTTCATCAGGAAGGTTTTCCTTTACACCCTCCTGAATAATATTACTTAACACATCCTCTTCTAAATAATTGTAGTCCGGAACAAGTTGAATATCTTTGCCGCATTTTTTGCAATACATAGATCCTTTAGGAATTTTTGCTCCACACTCTTTACAATTCATAAAAATTCCCCAGTCTTATCTGGTCATTGCTTCAACACAGTTATTCATCAGCATGGCAATCGTCATCGGACCTACTCCGCCCGGAACAGGAGTAATTTTAGATGCTTTCACTTCTGCTTCATCATATTTAACATCTCCTGCCAACTTATTATTTTCATCCCTATGGATACCAACATCAATAACTACTGCGCCTTCTTTAATATAATCACCGGTAATAAACTCTTTTTTGCCGATGGCCACAATTAAAATATCTGCATTGCAGCACACTTCCTTAAGATTTGCTGTACGAGAATGTGTAATTGTAACTGTAGCATTTTCTCTAAGCATTAACAATGCCATAGGCTTGCCTACAATATTGCTTCTGCCTACTACTACACAGTTTTTACCTGCTATTTCTACATCTGAGCGTTTTAAAAGCTCAATAATTCCTGCCGGTGTACAGGATACGAAGCCCTCCTGTCCAATTGTCAATGAACCGACATTTTCCGGATGGAATCCATCTACATCTTTTTTCGGTGAAATGGCATTGATAATTGTCTTTTCATCAATGTGTGCCGGAACAGGAAGCTGTACCAAGATTCCATTTACAGACTTATCATTATTCAATTCATCAATCAGCTTTAATAGTTCTTCCTGTGTGGTTTCCTCTGGTAATTCAAAGGATTTTGAATGAATACCAATAAACTCACAGGCTCTTTTTTTGTTATTTACATAAACACTAGAAGCAGGATCATTTCCCACCTGAATAACGGCTAATGTTCCTTCAATTCCCTGCTCCTTTAACTGAGCTACCTTTGCCTTTAATTCCTCTTTAATTTCTGCGGAAATTTTCTTTCCATCAATAATCTGTGCCATAATTTACTCCTCTTTTCCCTTTTATACTTAGAATAATCCTGTAATACACCCCATATCATCAACATCAATGCTGTTTGCTGCCGGAACTTTTGGTAAACCAGGCATTGTCATAATTGCTCCTAAAATAACAACGACAAATCCTGCGCCTGCGGAAGCATATACTTCACGCACATTGACAGTAAAGCCTTCCGGTCTGCCAAGCTTTGTCTGATCGTCAGACAATGAATACTGTGTTTTTGCAATACAAACCGGGAAATCTCCCATACCAAGATCTGTAATTCTTTGCAACTCTTTCTTTGCAGCAGGACTATAAGTAACACCATCTGCACCATAAATTTCTTTTGCGATAGTTTCGATTTTTTCTGTTAAGGATGCATCATCCGGATATAAAACCTGGAAATTGCTCTCTTTTGTTTCAAGAGTTTCAAGAACCTTTTTCGCTAAAGCAACTCCACCTTCGCCGCCTTTTTCCCAGACCTCAGATAAGGCAAACTCACAGCCTCTGTCCTTGCAGAATTTCTCAATATAATCTGTTTCCGCCTTTGTATCTGTAATAAAGGAATTCAATGTAACCACCACAGGAACTTGATATTTCTGTAAGTTTTCAATGTGTTTCTCCAAATTTACAATTCCTTTTTCCAAGGCTTCCATATTTTCTGCAGATAATTCCGCTTTTGGAACTCCGCCGTTGTATTTTAATGCACGAACTGTTGCCACCAAAACTACACAGTCTGGTTTCAGCCCTGCTTTACGACACTTGATATCAAAGAATTTTTCTGCTCCAAGATCTGCACCAAATCCTGCTTCTGTAACTACAATATCTGCCAATTTCAAGCCCGCTTTTGTCGCTTTTACACTATTGCAGCCATGCGCAATATTAGCAAATGGTCCACCATGTACAATAGCCGGTGTATGCTCTAAGGTTTGAATCAGATTTGGTTTTAATGCATCTTTTAATAAGGCAGCCATTGCACCTGTTGCCTGTAAATCATCCGCTGTAACCGGTTTGCCGTCAAAGGTATACGCTACAATAATCTTCGCAAGGCGCTTCTTTAAATCATGCATATCATCCGCAAGACATAAAATTGCCATAATTTCAGATGCAACAGTGATAACAAAATGATCTTCTCTTACCATACCATCCATTTTACTGCCAAGACCAACTACAATATTACGAAGGACACGGTCATTCATATCCAAACAGCGTTTCCATACAATCTGTCTTGGATCAATATTTAATGCATTTCCCTGCTGAATATGATTGTCAAGTAAAGCTGCCAACAGGTTATTAGCAGAGGTTATTGCATGAAAATCTCCTGTGAAATGTAAATTTAAATCCTCCATCGGCACAACCTGTGCATATCCACCACCTGCTGCACCGCCTTTGATACCAAAGCACGGTCCTAAAGATGGCTCTCTTAATGCAAGAACTGCTTTTTTGCCCAACAAACCAAATGCCTGCCCTAAACCAACGCTTGTAGTCGTTTTGCCTTCTCCTGCCGGAGTTGGATTAATCGCAGTTACCAAAACTAATTTTCCATCTGGATTTTTCTCTGCCTGTTGTAACAATTCATCAGATAATTTCGCTTTATATTTGCCATAAAACTCCAAATCGTCTTCAGCAATGTCTAATTTTGCTGCCACTTCTCTAATGTGAATTAACTCCGCTTCCTGTGCAATTTCAATATCTGTTTTCATTGTACATTCCTCCTGTGTGATTTATACATACTCTTCTATATACTGCTCAAATTCCTCTCGGGACATCAGTATTTTTCTCGGCTTTGTTCCTTCCTCCGGTCCCACCAGACCAGCTTCTTCTAACTGATCCATAATACGGGCTGCCCGGTTAAAACCAACTTTGAACTTTCTTTGGATGGAACCTATAGAACCTTTTTCGCTGTCTATTAAGAATCTTCCCACTTCTGTAAATAACACATCTCGGTCATCCTCCGAATTTGTGCCATCTGCTATAGACATGGATATATTCTGAGACTGTTCCATTTTCTCTTGTACCTTTGTATCGTACTCTACTGCTGTATTTTCCTTTTTCAAAAAATCAACAACATCTGATACTTCCTTGTCGGAAACAAATGCTCCCTGTACGCGAAGGGGCTTCTGAAAATTTTGTGGAAAGAAAAGCATATCACCTTTTCCTAAAAGCTTTTCTGCTCCATTCATCTCTAAAATAGTTCTTGAATCCACACCCGAAGCAACTGCAAATGCTATACGGGATGGCATATTTGCTTTAATCAGACCAGTAATAACATTTACTGATGGTCGCTGTGTCGCAATAACCAAATGAATTCCGGCTGCTCTTGCTAACTGTGCCAAACGACAGATAGCCGTTTCTACTTCATTGGAAGCTACCATCATCAAATCTGCCAACTCATCTACAATAATCACAATCTGCGGCATTTTCTTAGGTTTATTATCATCCTCAATAGCAGAAACCGATTCTACCTTTGCATTGTATCCCTTAATATCTCTAACACTATAATCCGCAAATTTCTGATATCGTTCTGTCATTTCTGCTACTGCCCAGTTTAATGCCCCGGCAGCTTTCTTTGGATCTGTAACAACCGGAATCATTAAATGCGGAATTCCATTGTATACACTTAATTCCACAACCTTTGGATCAATCATAATCAGTTTTACATCATCCGGATGCGCCTTGTAAAGAATACTCATAATAATTGTATTGATACAAACAGATTTACCTGAGCCTGTCGCACCGGCAATCAATAAATGCGGCATCTTGGCAATATCTGTAACCACTACCTGTCCGCCAATATCTTTACCTGCTGCAAAGGCAATCTTTGAATCATTATTCTTAAATTCCTTTGCTTCTATCAAGTCTCTAAACATGACAGTCACATTTTCTTTATTCGGCACTTCAATACCAATAGCAGCCTTACCCGGAATAGGAGCTTCCATACGAATATCTGCCGCTGCAAGATTCAGCTTGATATCATCCGTAAGGTTTACAATTTTACTTACTTTTACCCCCATTTCCGGCTGTATCTCATATCGCGTAACCGTAGGTCCGCTGGTGACATTTGTCACTGTAACATTTACGCCAAAATTCTTTAGCGTTTGCTGCAGTTTATTTGCTGTTTCCATCAGGTGAGCCTTAGAATCTCCAATAGCTTTGCTGTTTCCAGCCTTTAAAAGAGTTATCGGCGGAAATACATACTGCTTAGTCTGTTCTTCTTCTATTGCTGCCTGCATCAAAGAAGCAATTTCCTGATTCTCACTCTCTGTATTTTTTGCCGCTTTTTGTTCCTTTGCAACCGGTTGTGGAATATATTCTTCTGTTGACATATCCGATGATATTTGTGATACATCCGGTTCATCGGATGTATTCGTCATGGTATTGACATCGGATAATAACTGCTCTAATACCGCAGAATCATCATAATCCGGCACAGCTTCTTTTTTTACAGGTTCAATCTCTGGCATTTCCGGCATAACAGGCTCAATAGTAAGTGCATCCTCCGGCTCCGGCGGAAATGACGACTGCACCGAAGCAACAGAAATGTGCTCTGCTTCTTTAATCTGTGGTACATCAGACATTTCAAATTCCGGAATGTTTTCTGCAGTAATTTCACTAATTTCATCCTGCTTTGCTGCTTTTGGTTTTCGAATTCGAGTATCTAAAGCAACTCCTTCTACCTTTTTATCTATACGGCGAAGCTCTCTTTCCTCTCTTCTTCGCTGTTGATTATCATGATAGCGAATTGCATCCTCTTTGGCTGTTTCATATACTTTTTTGCCGCCACGCTTTACTCCCGACAAAATAGAACGCTCTGTAATGAGTACCAAAGAAATGATTACTACAATGATATCAATGACATATGAACCTAATGTTCCGAAATTTGGTACACACAGCCAGACAAAAATTCCGCCAAGCGCACCGCCTCCAGCCTTATAATCTGCCGAATAGGTATACGCATTTTTTATAATCCCTTTTGAATTTGAAATATCTCCGGATACTAAAAGCTGCAAAAACATACTCAAGGAGCAAAACAGTAAGATTACTGCAATAAATTTAAAAATTGCAAAATGATTTCTTTTATTTGAAATCACAAAACAAGAACCGATAAATAACAGTACAGGAAATATGTATGCCAGCAGTCCAAACAGACCAAACAAAACAGAACTTGCCCAGTCACCAACCTTTCCTCCAATACCAAAATTGCTGATAAAAAGAAGAATAGATACTGCTAATAAAACCCATAAGAAAATTTCATTTTCGAAAGACAATTCCTGTGATTTTGCTGTAGTATTTTTCTTTCTTGCATTTGTTTTTGCAGGAGTTTTTTTATTATTTCCAGTTGTAGAAGTCTTTTTTCTCCCAGTTGCCATAACTTCCTCCATTAATTATGCTGCAATAAAATGTCCAATAATGGATATCCATCCAATAATAAAACAATATATTGCAAAAAATGTAAATTTCTTTTTCCTTACGACCACAAGCATCGTCTTGATACAGATATATCCAACAACTGCAGCGAAGACAACACCTACTATATAACAGCCCACTTCCGATGCAGTAACCGATACTCCAATCATATCTTTAATTTCCAATACAACCGCCCCAAGAACTGCCGGAATTGACATAATAAACGAATATTTTACTGCAAATTTACGGTCAAACTTGCTCAGCAGACATACGGTAATTGTAGTTCCTGAGCGAGACAACCCCGGAAGTGTCGCAAATCCTTGACAAATACCAATAAAAAAAGCATTTGAATAAGTGACATTTCTTGGAAGCTTGTCTCCATCGGCAATTCTATCTGATATAAACAATAAAATCGCAGTAACAACCAGACAAATACCGGGTATTAATAAAACTCCGGTTGCTTCTTCTACCACATCCGCTGCTGTATAACCAATAATTCCGGTTGGAATTGTGGATACAATAACTAACATAACAAATTTACGATAACTGTTATTAACCAGACGATAATATGATTTACCCTCTTTATGTAAAACATTTCCGATAAAAATACGAACATTTAAGAAAAATTCTTCCACTATCGCTATTCCTTCACCCAGCAATCGCAAAATATCCTTATGCAGCGCAACAAATATAGCAATCAATGTTCCTAAATGCAGCAATACATCAAACAACATACCCGTATCTGTTTCTACGCCAAATAATATCTTAAATAAAGCTAAATGTCCAGAACTGCTGACAGGCAAAAATTCTGTAAGCCCCTGTATAATTCCCATAAATATTGCTTCTAATAATGACATATCTGCCTCCTGTCAATCCAAAATCATGCTTTTTTTAGTTTAACATATTTTAGGCAGATTGTCATTAAATTGTTATTTTCCTTTTTCAATCATTTTATGCAGCTGACAAACCGCTTTCTCGATTCCGCCGACTTCATTAATCAAACCCTCTCTTACAGCATCTTCTCCAACCAGAATTGTTCCTAAATCTTTAGAAAGCATATCTGTATTCATCATCATTTCTGTAAGTCTTTTCTTATTTGCCTTTGAATGCCCTTCAATAAATCCTAATATTCTATCCTGCATCTGCTGAAAATAGTCATAAGTCTGCTTTGCACCAATCACAGTTCCACTCATGCGTACCGGATGAATCACCATAGTTCCACTAGGCACAATAAAAGAATAATCTGTAGAAACTGCTAATGGCACACCAATAGAATGTGAGCCTCCAAGAACCAAGGAAACCGAAGGCTTACTAATAGAAGCTACCATTTCTGCAATAGCAAGTCCGCTTTCCACATCACCACCAACTGTATTTAGTATCAGTAAAAGTCCGTCCACCTCTTCACTGTCCTCAATTACCGCAAGCTGTGGCAAAACATGCTCATATTTCGTTGTTTTTGTAGTAGCCGGAAGACATTCATGCCCTTCGATTTCACCAATAATACTCAATAGATGAATATTATGATTTTTTCTGTGATTACTCAAAACGGCCTGTCCATATTCTTTAATAGATGCAGAAAGGTCATTCAACTGTTTTTCGTCACTCATATTGTCACCTCGCAAGAAAAAAATCAAACAAAAGAGAGGATGCAATGCACCCTCCTATGTGTGATAGTATATACAATTCTTTTGAAATTATTAACATCCAAGCAGATAATTGTATAAATTCTGATATCTTTCTTTTGAAGAACTCCATGAGAAATCTTTATGAATGCCTCTGTCTACCATCTGATTCCACTGACGCTTCTTATCAAAGAAAATATGCTTAGAATAATTAATAATTGAAAGCATTTCATCCGCATTATAGTTTTTAAAGGAGAAACCATCTCCCTTATTCTCATATTCATTAAATGGCTCAACCGTATCTCGCAATCCACCTGTTTCACGAACAATCGGAACTGTTCCATAGCGGAAAGAAATTAACTGTGTCAATCCACAAGGCTCGAACTGAGAAGGCATCAAAAATGCATCTGCTGCCGCATATAATTTGTGAGCCAAATCATCCGAATAACAAATATTCGCAGAAATTCTATCCGGATATTTCCATGCATAATGACGGAACATATTTTCATACTTAGTATCTCCGGTTCCAATAACCACAAACTGTGTATAATCATCAGCAATATAATCCATCATATAATTGATTAAATCCAAGCCCTTCTGATCTGTCAGACGAGAAATCAATCCAATCATATATTTCTTTTTATCTACGGCAAGTCCTAACTCCTGCTGAAGCTTTACTTTATTCTGACTCTTCTTCTGACGGAAATTATCTGCATCATAATTGGTATAGATTTTTGCATCTGTAGCCGGATTGTAAACCTCATAATCAATTCCATTTACGATACCCTGCATATCAAAATGTCTGGCAGATAAAAGACCATCCAATCCTTCACCATATTCTGCTGTCTGAATTTCATTTGCATAAGAATCACTTACCGTTGTAATATAGTCTGCATATACAAGACCACCTTTAAACATATTTGCATCTTTCTTATATTCTAATTTGTCCGGTGTGAAAAGTCCTGCTGCAAAGCCCGTTAAGCCACGCATGGTTTCCACATCCCAGACACCCTGAAACTTTAAGTTATGAATGGTCATAATTGTTTTTATACCCCAGAAGAAACCATCTGCACTAAATTCGTTTTTTAAGTATACAGGAATAAATCCAGTCTCCCAGTCATGGCAATGGATTAAATCCGGACGGAAATTAATCAACGGCAGCATGGATAGTACTGCTTTGTCAAAGAAACAGAATTTTTCAATATCATAACGGATATTTCCATACGGCTGAAAACAAGTAAAATACTCCTCATTATCAATAAAATAGTATGTAATTCCATCTAAAACATACTTCAATACACCTACATATTTGTTGGTAATATAACTTCCGGCGGACATATAAAAATGTGTCACATACTCAAACTGGCTGCGGAAATGCTCCGGAATACAGCTATAATTTGGAAGTACCACGCGAACATCCCATTCATCCGTGGAAAATTCCTTTGGTAAAGCTCCACATACATCTGCCAAACCTCCGGTTTTAATAAATGGAACACATTCTGATGCTGCAAAAAGTATTTTTTTCATGTAAAACCCCTCCTTATGAGTTTATTATACCGTTGCTAATGCCTGCTCTAAATCATCAATGATATCTTGGGCATTTTCAATACCAACTGAGAAACGAATCAAATCCGGTGCTACACCCGCTTCAATCAACTGTTCATTCGTCATTTGACGATGTGTATGACTTGCCGGATGAAGTACACAGGTTCTTGCATCTGCTACATGTGTAACGATAGCTGCCAATTTCAGTTCATCCATAAACTTCACAGATACATCTCTTCCGCCTTTCAATCCAAAAGAAATAACTCCGCAAGTTCCGTTCGGCATATATTTTTCTGCAAGTGCATGATATTTATTATCCTTTAATCCTGCATAATTTACCCATGCAACTTTTTCATGTTTTGATAAATATTCTGCTACCTTTTGGGCATTTTCACAATGTCTTGGCACACGAAGATGTAATGTTTCCAAACCTACATTTAATAAAAACGCATTCTGCGGAGACTGAATAGAACCAAGATCTCGCATAAGCTGCGCTGTTGCTTTCTGTATGAATGCAAGCTTGCCAAATTTCTCAGCATACACGATACCATGATAGGACTCATCCGGTGTAGTAAGTCCGGGGAATTTATCTTTATGTGCCATCCAGTCAAAATTACCGGAATCAATAATAGCACCGCCAACACTCATGGCGTGTCCATCCATATATTTTGTTGTGGAATGAGTTACAATATCTGCTCCCCATTCAAACGGACGACAGTTGATTGGTGTAGCAAAGGTATTATCAATAATAAGAGGAACACCATGCTTATGTGCAATATTTGCAAATCTTTCAATATCTAATACAACTAATGAAGGATTAGAAATTGTCTCTGCAAACACAGCCTTTGTATTTGGCAAAAATGCTGCTTCAATTTCTTCATCGGATGCATCCGGATTGATAAATGTACAGGAAATGCCCTGTTTTGCCATCGTAGTTCCAAACAAGTTAAAGGTACCGCCATAGACAGAATTAGAACAGATAAAATGATCCCCAGCCTCACAAATATTAAAAATAGCATAATAGTTTGCTGCCTGACCTGAAGATGTCAGCATTCCTGCAATACCACCTTCTAACTCGGTAATTTTTGCAGCAACCGCATCATTCGTAGGATTCTGCAATCTTGTATAAAAATATCCGGCATCCTCTAAATCAAAAAGGCGTCCCATCTGGTCACTGTTGTCATATTTAAAAGTAGTACTTTGATAAATCGGTAATACTCTTGGTTCACCTTTCTTTGGTTTCCAGCCTGACTGAATACATATAGTTTCCGGTCTGAAATTCTTACTCATATTTATTCTCCTTTTAGTCTAAAAATTCCTAAATATGTCAAAAACCCTGCACTTACTCCATTGTAAATGCAGGTATTTCTAACTTTTATTCCTCCCAGTTGTGGAACACTTCCTGAACATCATCATCCTCATCTAATAAATTCAGGATTTTTTCGATATTATTTAAATCAGCTTCTGCAGATAAAGTAACATAAGTCTGCGGAATCATGGTAACCTCTGCATTTGCCATAGGAATATTTTCTTTTTCTAAACTTTCACGAACCATAGAGAAATTCTCCGGCGCGGTAAGAATCTCAAAGCTGTCCTCTTCCTCAGCAAAATCGTCTGCACCTGCATCTAATGCAATCATCATCAGATCATCCGCATCCATATCACATTCTTCTTTGTCTACAATAATCTGTCCCTTTTCGTCAAACATATAAGAAACACAGCCCTGTGTACCGATACTTCCATTTCCCTTTGTAAATGCATTTCGTACATTATCAGCTGTTCTATTTTTATTGTCTTTCAATGCCTTAACAATAATTGCTGTACCTGATGGTCCATAGCCTTCATATGTAACCTGTTCGTAATTAACGCTTCCTGCTTCACCAGATGCTTTTTTGATTCCACGCTCAATGGTATCGTTTGGCATATTATTGGATTTAGCTTTTGCGATTACATCTCGTAATTTACTGTTATTTGCAGGATCAGGTCCGCCCTCTTTAACTGCAATGGCAATTTCCCTTCCAATAATTGTAAAAATTTTTCCTTTTGCCGCATCATTTTTTTCTTTCTTGTGTTTGATGTTGGCAAATTTGGAATGTCCTGACATAACTACTCCTCTTTTCTTTCTAGTTTTCTTTATTTTATCATTATTTATGATTCCTGACAAGAACTATCCTTGTTTACATCGACAAGTTTATTTTCAGGAATCTTTGTTACCTGTACTTTTTGAATAATCTTATTTTCGACGGTAAGTATTTTAAAACAGTACCCAAATGCATTTACAGATATTCTGTCATCCTCGCTTGGAATTCTGTCAATTCTAGAAATTAAAAATCCATTTAAGGTTTCAAATTCATCCTCATCCTCTTCTGAAACGGATATTTCAAGAACCTTGGCAACCTCTTCAAATTCTGCCATACCACTCATAATATAGCTTCCGTCAAAATACTTCTGAATCGTCACTTCATCTTCATCATGCTCATCTAAAATATTTCCTACAATCTCTTCTAAAATATCCTCCATAGCAACAATTCCTGCCGTCTGTCCATACTCATCCACAACAACGACCATGTGATTTTTTTCTGACTGCATCTCTTTGAACAAAGAATGAATATTTCTCGTTTCCGGAATAAACTCCACTTCCCGAACTAAATCCGGAATGTCTTTAATAGAAAATTCATGATATTCCTGCTGAAGGCATATCTGTAAGGCTTCTTTGATATGCAATATTCCAATAATATTGTCAATATCACCGATATATACTGGGAAACGGGAATTTCTGCTTTCGTTCATAAAATCCGCTGCCTGCGAAAATGTCATATCTCCGTCCAGTGCAATAATATTTTTACGATGGGTCATAATATCTTTAGCTTCTTTATCTCCAAATTCAAAAATATTATGAATCATTTCTGCTTCACTTGCTAAAAGCACACCCTGTTCATGACCTTCATTTACCATAGATATGATTTCTTCTTCTGTTACATCATCCGTATCTTCCTTAGGATCTACACCACACAGACGAACAAAAACATCTGAAATCATTTCAAAAAGACGCACAAATGGGAAACATATCACAGAAAGCACATAAATCAATCCGCTTAACCCCATGCCGAAGCTTTCTGACTTTTTAGCAGCTACTTTTGTCGGGGTAAAAATTCCAATAATAACAATCAATACCCAATATAACAACACCATTTCTATTCGCTGCAAACCTGAAAATGCCGAGATTATATATGTGCCTGCAAATAAATTGAAACCTGTCACCAAAAACTGTATTGTATGTATACTGCTTACAGGTGTATCTAACAACTTAAGCAGTAATGCTGCTTTTTTATTCTCGGATTTTGCAAGCTTCTCTAAACTGCTCTCATTCTGATTCTCCAACGCCTTCATAAATCCATAAAAAACAGTATGCAAAACAATCAGTAATACTAATACAGCAAGTCCTATATACGGACTCCCACCATCCTCCATGTCAATTCTCCTTTGTTTATTTTTCTGGAATTTGTTATAAACATCTGAAATATACCATTATCCAGGATATTCGTCAAGTTTATGTAAGTAATTCCAGACTTACTTCCAGTGCCTTATCTACTTTAAACAGCATATTACTGTCTAAGTGACACACTTTGTCTTTTAATCTTTTTTTATCAATCGTTCTGAGTTGCTCCAATAAAATAACAGAGTCCTTTACCAATGCGTATTTTTCACTATCTAACTCCACATGTGTAGGCAGTTTAGCTTTATGCATCTGTGAGGTAATTGCAGCACAGATAACTGTAGGGGAATGTCTGTTGCCTACATCATTTTGAATAATTAATACCGGTCGTATTCCGCCCTGTTCAGAGCCAATTACAGGCCGAAGGTCTGCATAATAAATATCGCCTCTATGAATTGCCATTTTATACTCACTCCATATCTTATTTTCCTACAATTCTTTCTGTAGGTGATAGGAAGAGTATTTCCCGTTTTAGTATTTCTATTCCATTATTCAGAAAAATAATCTTTTGAAAAAACAGGACAATTATTTTTATAAAAAACCCTTGGTATCCGCTTTCCTATATCACAGGCAAATTCATAATTAAATCTGTCAGAAAGCTCTCCTAGTTCTTCCATGCCAAGAAACGCTCCATTATCCTGTCCTAATAAAGTAACCGTATCTAAAATTTTTGCATCCGGAATATCCGTTACATCCACCATAAACTGATCCATACAGACTCTGCCGACAATAGGCGCTTTTTTTCCATGTATCAGCACATACCCCGTATTTGACAGACTTCTTGGATAACCATCTGCATAACCAACAGGAATAGTTGCAATCACTCTCGGCTCTTTTAATGTATAAGTTCCGCCATAGCTGATACTTCTGCCCGCTTCTAAAGTTTTAATGTATATAATTTTACTTTTCAGCTCCATAACCGGTTTTAATTCAATAGCTTCCCTGCTTACTTCATCCGATGGCCAAAGTCCATAAAGAATAATTCCTGCCCGGACGACATCCATATTCGCTTCCGGAATTTCTACGATTCCGGCACTGTTTGAACAATGCTTAATCGGAATTGAAATATTTCTTTCTTCTAATAATTTCAGCATTTTTTTGTAATTTTCTAACTGCTGATAGGTTGCTGTTTTGTCGGTTTCATCCGCTTTGGCAAAATGTGTAAACATTCCTTCAATTTCAAGCCCCGGCAGCTTAGAAATTTTTACAATTTCTTCTGCGGTTTCTTCTGTCACCTGATAACCAATACGACTCATACCTGTATCAATTTTAATATGCACTTTTGCTGTTTGCTGCATCTTTATGGCTGTTTTTGCTATTTTTTCTGCCATTTCATATGTGTAAACAGTAAAACACACCTGTTTTCTAAGCAGCTTTTCATAATCCTCTTCGTAGGTATAGCCCAATACGAGAATAGGTTTTTGTATACCATTTCGACGCAAAATAAAAGCCTCATCCGCAGTAGCAACAGCAAATCCGTAAACCTTTTCATAGGGTTCAATTTCTTCTGCTATTTCTACTGCACCATGACCATAACCATCTGCTTTGATAACGGCAATAATTTTCGTATTTTCTGCAATTTTTCCTATGATGGATTTTATGTTAAAATGTACAGCATCCAAATCAATTTTGGCATAAATTCTACTGTATTCTTTCATTGTTATTACTCCTTTGACTTGTCATTCAATACATTCGGAAGCTGTTCTAATATATCAGAAGCCAGCATACTATGTGCTCCTTTTTTTATTTTGGCAAAATCTCCGGCTCTTCCATGAACAAAGCACGCAAACGCTGCGGTCATTCCCAGTTTGCCGCTTTGTACTGCAAAACCTGTCACAAGCCCTGCTAAAACATCACCGCTTCCTCCTGTTGCCATTCCATTATTTCCAGAAATATTAATATACCATTTGCCATCCGCTAATGCAATAATTGTTCTTGCATCCTTCAATATACAAATCGTATTATGTTCTTTTGCAAATTCTCTTGCTGCAGCTATTAAATTTTTCTGAATCTCCTTTATGCTTTTACCTATTAAACGGCTCATTTCCCCTAAATGCGGAGTAATGATATGATTTTCTCCCAGCATTTTCTTATATTCAGGCTCTTTTGCAAGAATGTTTAAGGCATCTGCATCAAATACAACAGGCATATCCTTTGCTTCTAATACAGCTTTTACCAGTATTTTCGCACTTTCTTCTGTTCCAATTCCAGGTCCAATCAAAACAGCATCTGCCCAATGGATACATTCCTGTATCTGCTGTATATCTATTTGTTCTGTGTCATAAGTAGTTAAAATTGCTTCCGGCAAACGAGTTAAAAGTATCTCACGATTCTCTTTTGCCGTCAATATTCTTACCAGTCCACAGCCACTATAATAGGCTGCTTTTGCAGATAAATAGGCTGCTCCAGCCATATTTTTCGAACCGGCAATCACTAATACTTTTCCGTAGCTGCCTTTATTAGAATACGCTTTTCTGGATGGCAAAAGTTCCAGAATGTCTGTTTGCACCAAATATTTTCCCTGTGGTGTCTGCTCTAATATACTTTGATTATCAATGCCAATGTCAGCTACAATCAGCCTGCCGCAATACTGTGCCCCCGGACAAAGTAATTGTCCTATTTTTGCAAAACCAAATGTAACTGTTATATCTGCTTCAAAAGCTACACCTAATACCTCACCTGTATCCGCAGAGATTCCAGATGGAATATCAGCTGCAATTCGCAAGGCGTCTGTCTGGTTAGCTGCATCGATAACTGCTTTTAACTCCCCACCGATTTCCCTGCACAAGCCAATACCAAAGAGTGCATCTACAATCACATCATAACCAAATGTTACCAAATGTGTATGTACAGAGATACCGTAGCGTTTTACGATTTCGTACTGTTTAGAAGTCTCATTTGTCATTTTCGACTCATCCATAGGAAATAGTATTTCCACAAAATATCCATTTAAATGCAGCAGTCTTGCAATGGCAAAGCCATCACCGCCATTGTTTCCTGCCCCGCAGATAATAAGCATTTTTTTATTTTTATCCGGACAATTCAATTTAATTTCTTCAAAAACTGCCAAAGCTGCCCGTTCCATCAATACCATGGAAGGAACTCCATAATATTCTATGGTGTTTTTATCAAATTGTTTCATTTCCTGACTGTTTACCACATATTGCATCGTATTTCCTCCCATCCTCGATGATTTGTCTAACGAAGATATTTTTTTATACAAAGATATGCTTTTTTCCATTCAGAAGCTATCAAATCCGCGTTTCTGTCATCATTATAATTCAAACGCAGCACATCTAAATAATCAATTCCGCCCCAACTTAAAACATTTCCTCTTGAAGAATAACAATCTAAAGGAGAATCTCCTAATACTTCCAAAAATTTTTCTTTTAAAGATGATTTATCCCTTAATAAAATGGATACAGAAATAGTCTGATTGTCAACTCTGCGTAAATAATATTCTAAAGAAAACTTAAATCCTGCCTCAGCATCGAATATTTTGTAATAGCAGGCATCTGACAATTTGATTCCTTCATCCGGTCTTTCTTTTCTTGGCAGCCAAGACGAAAATTCACCATATTCCTTTGACAATATCTCATAAGCATGCTTGGCAAGCTGCCGGTTTTCCCAGCGATACTGCTTCTCAACAGCATCCTCCTGCTGTGCATGTGTATCGTTTACAGAGGTAACTACCGAACATTTCAGAATACTATGTAAAGTATTTCTTTCCTCATCCGATATCGCATCGTCATTATCTAACTGTATAGCTTTCATAAACTTCCTCATAAAAACTACAATAGCGTTTACCTTATCTTCTTTGTCGATACTTCCCTCTGTGATAAGCTCTGCAAATTCTTTGTATTCCATAATGGCTGCTGCGGCATCTGATCTTAGATATATGCTCATTTCTTCATTTTCTAATGCAGTTGGACTTGTCGCAAAATAGGTATATAACCCCTCATACTGCATCTGCATACAAATGATAGCAAAAAGTATTCTCTGCCGAACAGCATCATCCATTCCTGTGACTGTGCTCTTAGTGATTATATCCAACAACTGATAGGTATTAAATAATCGTTTCATGCTTCGCGGATTGAAGCCTATAGATGCTTTTATCAAATCCACATATATATCAACAACCGTATCATCATTGTTAAATGACATTTTTCCTAAGGTTTCTTTTACATAGTTTTTAATATCATATTGCGCCACAGGCATCTTAAATGGTAATTGTATAATTTTATCAAAGAAGCTTTTTCCTTTTTCTTCAGATACATCATTGCCGAATTTCTGCTTAATACCTAAAGTAACCACTTCATAATCGACAGCAAGTACAAAAACACAATTTTCACAGTCAAGAAATAGTTTTAACACTTCTAATAATTCCACTGCTTTACAAGGCTGTAACCGGTCCAGGTCATCCACAAACACAACCACGCGCTCCTTGCCTGTGTCTTTTAGTTTTTTATCAACAGCTGACTGAAACTGTTCTTTTAACTTCATAATGTCATCTGCATAATTTTGTGCCCCGCCAGATAATGCATTTTCAAGCATTTCGGCAGCAACTCCACCTGCAGCAGCTTCTGCTAGTATGGCAAATGTTTTCTTTAAACCGGCTATACTTGTCTGGCGAATTTTATCCAATGCCTGATTTCTTGCTCCCAGTTGATTCATCAACACTTCCAACATCGAAAAAACAAGATTATTTCCCAAATCAAACTGAGAAAACTGCCATGTATTGAACCAGATGGGCACAATATTTTCCAGCATATTTTCTTTAATCATATTCATCATACTTGTTTTTCCACTTCCCCAATCACCCTGAATGGAAATTGTCATCGGTGTTTCACAAGTACGAATAAAACTGCACAATCCATTTACATATGTCTGTACATTAAAGCAATCCTCTGTCACACTTTCTACTGGTTTATCTGTACATCCTCTTTTGAATAATCCCATTACATATACCTCTCTCTCAATGTAGCTGCAATACACTTCATTTCTTCAAATCGTTTTTCAAACAATGTATGACTTCCCCGCATCTGCGGATGATAAAATGACACTACCGGAATATTTTTCTTTTTCCCCAAGGATAAAAGAAAATAATTGTATTGAAGAATCGGTTCTTTCCATTCGGACACTTCATCCAAATCAAAGACTATATCATGCAGAATATCTGCATTTTTTCCTTCTCCTCTTCCACAGCAAATGATAATATCCGGTTCATACAATGTAATCTGTCGCTTTAAATAGCTTTTATCCCTTTGGGCATATGAACGAATTGTATCATCCTCAGCAACTGAATCTCCACCGACTTTTTTTAAATTCATAGCAGCAATTTTTCTAATCCAATAGGATTTATCTGCTTTAGAAACACTTTTTTGATAATCTCCGCCCTCTAAAACAGCTTTTGTCCATCTTGCAATATTATTCCATGTCTTCCAATATTCAGAGCTTTTTTCCGATAAAAGGAATTCACACAAATCGGCATTTGCCCCCTCCCAATTTGCTTCCTTTAATACAAAAAGAATTTTGCATTTTTGCTGATTCCATTCAGACTCATCCATAAGTCCATCCGAAATGAAATATGGGTATCCCTGCTGTTCTTTCCACTCCCGAAATAATTCCTGCTCTTTTTCTTTAATACTCATACTAAGCCCCCATTTAACCTTTCTTTTTCATATACCCGAAAAAAGGCTGTGCGTATGCCCAGCCTTTTTCTTATGGTGTATTTTGCTTATTCTTTACAATATTGTATGACAATTGCATAAGGCTGTCAGAAAGGTGTACATTTTCAACAACCACATTTTTATTCTCCAGTTCCAAATCTACATGAGCAAAATTCCAAATAGCCGGAACTCCCAATTCCACCAAACGATTTGCAATTGTATCTGCTTTGGATTTTGGCATGGTCAGTGTTGCAATATCTACTTTATTAGTTTTTATAAAATCATCCAATTCTTCTAACATATGGATTTCTATGCCACGAACCTTCTGACCTTTCAGTTTTGGATCTACATCAAATAACGCGATGATCACAAAGCCAAATTTTTCAAACTTCACATAATTTGCAAGTGCCTGACCCAAATTACCTGCTCCTACAATGATAATATTATGTTTTTCATTTAAGCCTAATATTTTACCAATTTCTTCGTATAAGTACTTTACATTGTATCCATATCCCTGCTGACCAAATCCTCCAAAATTATTTAAATCCTGACGAATCTGGGAAGCGGTTACATTCATGCGAGAACTCAAATCGTTAGACGATATTCGTTCAACACCTGCATCTATCAATTCTCCTAGATATCTGTAGTATCTTGGCATTCGTCGAATGACTGCCTGTGAGATTTCCTTATCCACTTTGACTCCTCCTAACATAGTAGGTCTGAAAATATTATAGTGAATTCACAAAGAGATGTCAATGTGTGAAATTTTTAACATTCTTCTGCTAATACTTCCCACTGTTCATATAACGCTTCAAGTTTTTCATTTAACTCTGTAAGCTGTTTATGAACAGCTGAAAGCTTTGCTGAATTTGTTGCATTTTCAGGAAGATTCAGTTCCTCGTTTAACGCCTCAACCTGCGCTTCCTTTTCTGCAATCTCATCCTCTGTTCGTTTTAACTTAGCTGCCTTTTTGCGCGCCTTTGCCTGTTCTTCCTTCTGCTGTTTCCAATCTAGTTTTCCTGCTTCGCTTTTTGCTTCTGCCTGAATATTTTTTGGTGCAGATGGCACATACTGCATCTGTACATCATGCTTTTCTAAATAATAATCATAATTGCCGATATAATTCACAACTGTTTCTTCTGTCAAATCCAAAATTCTTGTAGCTGTCTTATTAATAAAATAACGGTCATGACTAACAAAAAGCACTGTTCCTGTATACTGATTTAACGCAGACTCTAGGATTTCTTTGGATGTAATATCCAAATGGTTCGTAGGCTCGTCCAAAATCAAGAAATTAGCTTCTGACAGCATCAGCTTTGCTAAGGATACTCTGCCCTTTTCACCGCCACTGATATCGCCGACTCTTTTAAATACATCATCATCGGTGAATAAAAATGCTGCCAAAATATTACGCACCTGCGTATTGGTAAGATTCGGATAGGCATCGGAAATCTCTTCAAATAGCGTTTTATCATTATCTAGTACCTGATGCTCCTGATCATAATAGCCTATATGTACATTCGTGCCCAATGTAATCTCACCTGCATCAAAAGGTATCATTTCATTGATAATCTTTAACATCGTGGTCTTTCCGGTTCCATTGTCCCCGATAAGTGCCACCCTTTCACCTCGCTTGATATCAAAGGAAATATCCAAAAACAAATGGTTGCTGCCAAAGGACTTAGATAATCCATCTACTGTCAACACATCGTTTCCACTGGTGATATTAGGCTCTAAACGAATTTTAATATCTGTATTTTCCTCTACCGGTTTATCTAAGCGTTCTATTTTATCCAGCATCTTTTCACGGCTTTCAGCCCGTTTAATGGATTTTTCACGATTAAAGGATTTCAGCTTAGTAATCACCTCTTCCTGATGCCTGATTTCCCTCTGCTGGTTGTACCACGCTTTTAGCTGTGCATCACGAATGGCAGCTTTTTTGACTGCATAGTCCGAATAGTTGCCCATAAAAACTGTAGACTGATGCTGAAATAATTCGATAACCTTTGTCACAATCTTATCTAAGAAATAGCGGTCATGACTGACAATCAAAACTGCACCTTTATAGTTAGACAGAAAGGTTTCTAACCATGCTATCGATGACATATCCAAATGGTTCGTAGGCTCGTCTAAAATCAATACATCCGGTTTTGTCACCAATAATTTGCCAAGAGAAACACGAGTTTTTTGACCTCCGGACAGTTCTGATATCGGACGATCAAAATCCTCTTCCGTAAATCCCAATCCACGGATAACTCCCGTCACTTCACTGCGATATGCATATCCATCCCGAAGCTCAAAGTCATGATTTAAACGATTATATTTGTCCAATAACTGATTTAATTCTTCACCCTCAGTCAGTGGCATTTTCTCTTCCATTTCCCGAAGCTGTGCTTCCATTTGAATAATATCTGCTTTTGCAGAAAGCACTTCCTCTAAAATGGTTCGATTACCGGATACATCCTGATACTGCGCCAGATAGCCTACAGATGTATTCTTTGCCAATATCGTCTCTCCGGTATCCGGGGAAAGCTCCTGCATAATAATTTTAAGCAAAGTAGATTTTCCTGCACCATTAATGCCTACAATAGCTGCTTTTTCGTTTTCTTCAATATGAAATGATACATTTTTTAAGATTTCGTCTGTTCCAAATGCTTTGGATATGTTCTGGCAGGCTAAAATCATAAATTATAAACTCTCCTCTAATGTCTTACGAATCGCCTGAATAAATTCCTGACTGTTTAATACGGTTGGGTTTTCGATAGATGTAATTAATGCAAGGTCTTTTGTCATTTTTCCATCTTCGATGGTTTTTACGCAGGCTGCTTCTAATTTATCTGCAAAATTCATAAGTTCTTCGTTTTTGTCTAATTCGCCTCGTTTTCTAAGTGCACCGCTCCATGCAAAAATAGTTGCCACTGAGTTTGTAGATGTCTCTTCTCCTTTTAAGTGCTTGTAATAATGTCTCTGTACAGTTCCATGAGCTGCTTCATACTCATAATATCCCTGTGGAGATACTAATACGGAGGTCATCATTGCCAGTGAACCAAATGCAGAGGATACCATATCACTCATAACATCACCATCGTAGTTTTTACAAGCCCAGATATAGCCGCCTTCGGACTTCATTACACGGGCAACCGCATCATCAATCAATGTATAGAAATAAGTGATTCCTGCCTTTTCAAACACATCCTTAAATTCTGCATCGAAAATTTCCTGGAAAATATCTTTAAAGCTATGGTCATATTTTTTGGAAATAGTATCTTTTGTAGCAAACCATAAATCCTGTTTTACATCTAAGGCATAGGTAAAGCAGCTTCTTGCAAAGCTTTCGATAGAATCGCAAAGATTATGCTGTCCCTGAACAACTCCTGCTTTAGTAAAGTTGTGAATTACTTCTCTTGTTTCTGTTCCATCCTCTGCTGTGTATACTAATTCTACCTTTCCAGCACCCGGAATTTTCATTTCTGTTGCTTTATACACATCACCATAGGCATGTCTTGCAATAGTGATTGGTTTCTTCCAGTTTCTTACACATGGCTCAATACCTTTTACAATGATTGGCGCGCGGAAAACAGTTCCATCTAACATAGCACGAATTGTTCCATTTGGGCTTTTCCACATTTCTTTTAAGTTGTATTCGGTCATTCTTGCTGCATTTGGTGTAATAGTTGCACATTTAACGGCAACCCCATATTTCTTTGTAGCATTTGCAGAGTCTACAGTAACCTGATCGTCTGTTTCATTTCTATACTCCAAACCCAAATCATAATATTCTGTCTTTAAATCGATAAACGGTAACAACAACTCTTCCTTTATCATAGACCACAAGATTCTGGTCATTTCATCTCCGTCCATTTCAACAAGTGGTGTTGTCATTTGAATTTTGCTCATTATTTTGTCCTCCTAAAATTTTCTACTTTAACTATATCAGATTTTCCCAGCCTACGCTATCCATATTGCAAATTGTATTCATAATATGCTCCGTTGCAAGCTTTTCCGCCTTTTCTGCATCCTGATTCCGCATAGCTTCTACGATTTTTTTATGCTCCTCAATGGATTTTGCTGCGCGTTCTGATTCGCTTAATGTAATCTTTCTTACCCGTTCTACATAATGGTGAAAATCAGATAGTACATGATCTAACATTTTGCTGTTTGAGGTCTTATATAAAACCTCATGAAATTTATTATCCAATTCTAAAACCTGTTCAAAATGTTCTTTTTGAACATGAAATTCCGAAAGATAAATATTTTCCTCTAATTCATTCAATAGTTCCTCTGTCATATTGACAGTCGCCCATTTTGCACAAAGCCCTTCTAACTGGGAACGAATTTCATATATATCCTGAATATCCTTTCGCGATATTCCGACAACAGAAGCCCCTTTATTGGGGATAATGGTAACTAAACCTTCCAGTTCTAATTGCCTAAGCGCTTCCCGAACCGGTGTACGGCTTACACCAAGCTCATCCGCAATAGCTTTTTCCCGCAGTTCTTCATTCTGCAGATATTTTCCTGCAAGAATATCCTCACGAATTTTATGAAATACTCTTCCGCTTAATGAATAACTGCCCGCATTTGCAACAGACTGCTGTTTCATTGTATTTTCTTGCCCCACGATGGAACCTCCTTATTAGTTATAATACAATTCCAAGTTTTTTACAACAATCAGTTATCTCTACCACAAGTTCGTTATCTGTAAGAACGGTGACACGACCATCCTCGTACTGTTTATCTACCCATACTTTAACCATTTTTACCAACTCAGAATTTTTATCTACATGACGCTCCTCGTCCAAGTGATAATAGGTATTAATCCAATGGGCAATTCCTGCCAATCCGGAGGTATTTGATACAGATACCAATGGTGGACGATTTAAAAATTTTCCTGTATCAAAAATATTGTAAATTTCTTCATTTTTCAACAATCCATCTGCATGAATTCCAGCTCTTGTTACATTAAAATTGCTGCCCACAAATGGTGTTCTCTCTGGTTGTACATATCCTAATTCTTTTTCAAAATACTCAGATAACTCCGTAATAATTGTTGTATCCATACCATCTAAGGTACCTTTTAACTGAGCATATTCAAATATCATTGCTTCTAACGGCGTATTACCTGTACGCTCTCCGATTCCAAATAAAGAACAATTGACACCACTTGCACCATATAGCCACGCAGTTGTGGAGTTATTTACCGCTTTATAGAAGTCATTATGACCATGCCATTCAATGAGTTCAGATGGTACACCCGCATGCGTAGTCAGACCATAGATAATTCCCGGCACACTTCGCGGAATCACTGCTCCCGGGAAATTCACACCATACCCCATGGTATCACAGGCGCGTACTTTGATTGGAATCTTATATTCATCCATCAATTTCATCAATTCTAAACAGAATGGAATAACAAATCCGTAAATATCAGATCTTGTAATATCTTCTAAATGGCATCTCGGACTGATTCCTGTCTCTAAACAATCCCTGATAACACTTAAATACAGATTCATAACCTCGCGTCTGGTCATTTTCATTTTATAGAAAATATGATAATCGGAACAGCTTACTAAAATTCCTGTTTCTCTAAGTCCGATATCCTTAACTAACTGAAAATCCTGTTTACTTGCACGAATCCAACTGGTAACCTCCGGAAATTTATAACCGCGTTCTAAGCATTTATATACCGCATCCCTATCCTTTTTGCTATATAAGAAAAACTCACTCTGCTTGATTTTACCATTCGGACCACCTAACTTATGCAAATAATCATAAATCGTAACAATCTGTTCTGTGGTATAAGGTGCTCTTGACTGCTGACCATCACGGAATGTAGTGTCTGTAATCCAAATATCTTCCGGCATATTATGAGGTACAATTCTGTCATTAAATGCAATTTTCGGAATCTCATCATAACGGAACATATTCTGAAATACATTCGGTTCTTTTACATCTGCCAACTGATAGAAATGCTCTTCTAGCTGCAAAAGATTTGTTTTTTTGTTCATAATAACATCTTTCATATTTATTCACTCACCTTTACATATTTATTCATGCATAATTGTATACACTTAAACTCTGTGTATTATTGTATACAATCATACATTCCCTGTCAAGAACTGTGAAAATTTTTATTTTGTCCACCGGAAACACTTACAAGCTCTCTACATATGATGAATTGTAAACAAAAATAAATGGAGGATTTCAAATGAGTGATTTAGCAGCAACAAATTGTGGATGTGGTAGAAATGATGGAGGTTGTGGATGTGGTTCTATTCTCTGGATCATTATCTTACTGAGCTTATGCAATGGTAACGGCGGTTTCCTTGGCAGCAATGATGGTTGTGGATGCGGCGATAATAACAACAGCTGTATCTGGATTATCTTATTGCTTCTTTGCTGTGGCGGTTGCGGTTCTAACAGCTTCTGTTAATATTCGCAGTCCAAAAAGGGAGTGTCGCAAAATGACTAAAAAATAGTCATGGAGCGACGCTCCTTCTTTTGTTGGAAGAAAAATCAGGGAAAACTTCGGCGTTTGAAAGTTTACCCTGATTTTTTGCGTACTTTAATAAAGATATGTATTTTT
>JAGALK010000097.1 GCA_017625255.1 Lachnospiraceae bacterium | reverse complement strand
TTAAGACGAAAACAACACTTTTTCCCTTATAGCTTCCTCACAAGGGAAAAAATAAGGGAAAAGTGCAAAATACATAGATGTTGGTGGGCGGGAATGCCCGTAAATACTGGAAAGTTGGAGAAATACACGAGAAATTTTGAATTTCATGGAGTGTTGTTCGGAAAAATTTTATGAAAGATACGATAATAAATGTGTTATAAATTTTGAGGTGGTAAAAATAGAAACTCATAATTTATAACACTATTTTCATACTCTTTGTTCATGATATTTGCACATTTGATTTAAGATGTGTGAAACTATTTCCCACTGTTAATCGAATATATAAGTATAGGAAGGAGGAAGCCAGTGCAAAAGAATAGAGAACAACAAGAACAGAAATGGATTAAGAGAATAAAACTCTTTGGTTCAAAGAAAGATGCAGACCAATTAGTGCGTTCGTATTATGATGAAATATACATTTTTGTTTTAAGGCAGATAAATGATGCGGAAACTGCTCTTGATTTGACACAGGATATTTTTATTGCAGTGTTGCAATCAATTTCGGCATACAAAAAAGAAATGGCAGGCTTCCGTACCTGGGTTTATAGAATAGCAACAAATAAAGTCATTGATTACCGGAAAAAATATTCACCCATAGTTGTAGACATAGAAGAAATAGAGGTTATAGAGCAGTATGATTTTATAGAAAACTGGATGCAGGGGGAACTGTTAAAAAAGATAGAAGAGTTTGTTTGTAAGTATCAGGCATTGGTACAGCAGATATTCCGATTACACATATATGGAGGGTATACCTTTGCTGAGATTGGCGTGCTTTTGGATATTCCGGAAGCCACAGTAAAAACGAAATATTACCGGTTACTGAAAGATATTAGGAAGGAGTTTGCAGATGAGTATAGAGAATTTATCGAAGGATAGAAAAGAAAAATCAATCCATTATATTGTGCAGCAAGGTGTTGTGACTCCTGCTATGCATTACGAGAATTTTAAGAACAGAATGAAAATCTGCAACATGAAAACTGCTTTCTATGGAATCAGCGACTGTATTTTCCTTGGCATAGTGATAGGCACAATTTTTTGGTTAATGTTCCTGCAAATGGATACAGAGCTGATAGGATGTGGAGTTTATCTGTTGTCACCATTGGTCTATATTGTCATATATTCATTGGTGGTATGGAAGGAAATGATATTTAAGCTATATGAGATGAAAATGGTATGCAGATATAATCTACAACTTTTATCAACCTTTAGAATGTTGTATTTCAGTATGATAAATTTAGTGTGGAACAGTGTAGCCATACTGCTCATGCAACATATCGGAGCAGAAAGTGTTGATTTCGTAAAGTTATTGGGCATTTCGTTTTCAGCTACTTTTCTGTATGGAATTTTCATGATTTTCTTTCGTTGGACAAGGAAAACGGTGGTTTCTGGGCTGATGTGTTCCGTTGCTTGGCTGATAGCCAATGTCTTATTAATTTGCTTTGGCGGAGAGGCTTTTGAAAGATTTCTGATGGATTTGCCGATTTATCTTGTAATGGGTATTGTATGTGTCAGCGGTATGTTGTATTTGATTATGTTGCTTTTCAATGTGTCAAAAAGAATGGAAGGAGAAAAGGAATATGCTTTTCATTAACAATGTGACAAAAAAATATGGCAGTTTTACTGCTTTGGAAGAAATCAATCTGGAGTTAGAAAATGGTGTGTATGGATTGTTAGCACCGAATGGAGCAGGAAAGACAACCCTACTCAACATGATTGCAACACTGTCTTTTCCGACACATGGAGAAATCACATGGGGTGGAACTGATATTGTGGCTCTGGATGAAAAGTATAGGGATATATTAGGATTTTTGCCGCAGCAGTTTGGATATTACAAGAATTACACACCAAAACAGTTCTTAAAATATATGGCTACGCTAAAGGGGATTGAGAAGGATAAGATCAACACTTTGATCGATACTTTGCTGGAGAAGGTTTCCTTGTCGGATGTAAAGGATAAGAAAATGAAGAAATTTTCCGGTGGTATGATACAGAGAGTTGGTATTGCACAGGCACTCTTAAATGATCCCAAAATCTTAATTTTGGACGAGCCTACTGCGGGACTTGACCCGAAGGAAAGAGTGCGTTTTAGGAATATGATAAGAGAACTTTCCGGGGAGAGGATTGTAATACTCTCGACGCATATTGTATCAGACATAGAGACCATAGCAGATAAAATTATTATGATAAGAAATCATAAATTGTTCTGCTTTGATACTTTGGAAAATATCTGTAATACCTTGGACGGGAAAATATATGAATTGCCATTAGGCAGCAAAATAGATGAGGAGCATATCCTTTTATATGAAAGACAGTGTTCGGAAGGAACCATGCAGAGATTTTATTGTGAAAAGAACATAAGAAATGGGATACCCGTAAGACCAAATTTAGAAGATGTATTCTTGGTAGTATATCGGGATGAAAGGTAAAGGAATGTGTTGTATTAAAGAGGAAATACGAAAGCTTTCGTACAATAAAGTGTTGATTGCTTTTTTGACTATATGCTTGTTGTTTAATGCGGGAGTGATACTTGCGTCATCAAATACGAGCAGCGAGTTGAAAACGATTCTACAGGATTATCAGCCGCAGTCCGGCAAAGAAATTTTCAAGGATATTGACGGTAGTGGCTTAGGCTCTATGTATTATGATGAACGATATATAGATTCGCATATCCTTGTTGCATTGATGCATGAAAAATATCAAAAGTTAGAATTGCCGATAGAACAATTAGCCAAGGAACAGGCTGATTTGTCAACTTATGCAGGAGAATTGACACCATATGTGCATAGAGCATTATTTGAATATTTGACAAAGGCAATTATGATAGAGGGAATTCTTCTGTTTACATTCCTCGTGCTGGAAACATTTTTTATGGAACAGCATAATAAGACATTATATACGGTGTACAGCAGTTTGAGAGGGAGAAGAATTGTTTTTGACAAGATGTTTTCTGTGCTTTTGATTGGTATGCTGGGAATGGTAATATTAAGTTGTTTATCTTATTTTGCTTTCTTCCAGATTTGGGATTTTGAAAAAATATGGGACGCAAATGTGGCAAGCAGCTTTAATTATATTACAGATAGCGATGAGCCTTTTCTTTGGAAACCATTTATCACATGGACGAGCTTTACCGTGAAGCAATATTTTTGTGCAACGCTTGTTTTGATGGTAGGAATATGGCTTGCATGGTGGCTGCTCAGTATGATGACTGTGTTGGTGAATAAGAGAATCAGTGTGGCAATCGGTATCTTAGCAGGTGGCTTGATAATACCGTTTTTCGGATTGATTTTATTTAGACAACTGCCGGAATTGCCGGAATTATATTGTTTGAATACCTTTAGCATTACAGTTAATGTGTATTATAGTCATATGTGGTTTACTGACCAGGGATATCACACAATACTTCCATGGCAGGAAACTTTATCGGTTATTTTGCATTTAGTTTTGGGATTGCTCGGGGTATTCGTAGGATATCATGTGTTTCGGAGAAAGGATGTGTGTTAAATGGTCTTGCAGGAGCTTAAAAAAATATGGACGCCTATGCGTGTTATTTTGCTGATATTGGTATCGGTCTTAATGTATACTTCCTTTTTAAGTCCGAATGTACGAAGGTTTGATACAGGTGGTAATGGATTTGATGCTTTTCAGGAAAAGATGCGGATCTCAAAAGAATGGATTGAAAATTACGGAGACACCATAGAGCCGGAAGAATATTCTAAAATAGAAAAGGGGTTCGAGGAAATCATTGCCCAGATTAGTGTGAATATGTCACAAAAAGAGATATTTAACGAATGTGGTGTAGGAAGCTATGAAGAATTTCTCGTATATGAAACCAATGCAGTAAATGGCAAAGAGGGATTTGATTATGAGAAATATAAAGAAATGCGAGAACAGCTTTTTGTAGATACTTCCTACAATTCTGTTTATTTGCAGGAATATCAAAAAATGATGGTGGATTATGAGAAAGCCGCAGTAGGAAATAACGCTATCCTGCCGTGGGAAGTATCCATTTATACCACAGATTTTCTGATGTACTTATCTCTGTGGTGTTTCATAACAGTATTGCTCATATCTGCACCGGTTATGGTGAATGATGTTGCAAGTAATATGAATAAAGAACAGTACAGCAGTAAGGTTGGAAGAAGAATATACAAGGTACAGTATTGGTGTACTATTGTTTCAGTATTATTTACGGAAATCATTGTAATAGTGGCTGGAATGGCGATATGGAGTACGACAGATACTTTTGTGTTTTCTGGGGCAGGGCTTAATTCGTTCATGAGTCTTAGAGAACCTTCTTTGAATATTTGGTACGCTGATTTATTCACTTTGTTTATTGTGATTGCTTTATTGCTTGGGATTGGTGTGGGCAGCATTACATTTTGCTTGTCTTCACGCAGTAGTAATGTGATCTCTATGCTGATGAAAGTGACACCTTTGGCTGTGGTGGCAGGAATGTATATCTTAGGCTTGGGAAATGCGTTCTATAAGAATAATGTGTTCTATGGTCTGGTGCATATACCGGGGATTGAGGTTATTATGGCAGGCGTCATTGCAGTGGTTGGTATAGTGGTGAATGTCGCCAATTATAAAGCTATTGCCAAGAGTAGAAACATGTAATTCTTTTATGGTATGGCATATTAGCTAACTTTCAATTGTATGGATTGGTTAAAGGCAACGGAAAATTTCAGGTTGTACCTGCTTTTACATCTACACAAAATGAACCCAAAAGACTATTACAGAAAATGTAGTAGTCTTTTTTATGAGGAGGAAAAATGCCTAAGTTAATTTTACGTTGCAACTATCTCAAGAATGCCCCTCCTTCA
>JAGALK010000096.1 GCA_017625255.1 Lachnospiraceae bacterium | reverse complement strand
GGAGATATGCAAGGTGTTATGACATATATGCATGAGTTCTATTTTGAATCGGCGGCAATGATTCTGACACTGATTACGGTTGGAAAGATGCTTGAAGCCAGATCAAAAGGAAAGACAACAGATGCATTAAAAAATCTTATCAGACTTTCTCCGAAAAAAGCAACGATTCTTCGTGCAGGAAAAGAAGAGGAGGTTGCGATTGAACAGGTAAAAAAAGGTGACATTTTTGTGGTTCGTCCCGGTGAAAATATTCCGGTGGATGGTATAGTTATAGAAGGGAGCAGTGCGGTAAATGAAGCCGCATTGACAGGTGAAAGTATTCCTGTGGATAAAGCGAAAGGAGATTCTGTATCAGCGGCAACAGTCAATCAATCCGGATTTTTGAAATGTGAAGCAGTCCGGGTAGGTGAAGATACGGCATTGGCACAGATTATTCAGTTGGTGAGTGATGCAGCGGCTACAAAGGCACCAATTGCCAAAGTGGCAGATAAGGTTTCCGGTGTATTTGTTCCTGCAGTTATTACGATTGCGGTTGTTACCACATTACTTTGGCTTTTTGCGGGTGAAAGCATTGGCTTTGCCCTTGCGAGGGGGATTTCTGTGCTGGTTATCAGCTGCCCATGTGCATTAGGACTTGCGACACCGGTTGCGATTATGGTAGGCAATGGCATGGGGGCTAAGAATGGAATTATGTTTAAAACCGCTGTATCCCTAGAAAAAGCCGGAAAAGTAGAAATCATAGCCTTAGATAAAACCGGAACAATTACAACCGGAGAACCAAGTGTAACAGATATACTTCCGGCAGAAGATATTACAGCAGAGGAGCTATTGTATTTTGCGGCATCTTTAGAGCAGAAAAGTGAGCATCCTTTGGCTGGTGCTGTTTTAAAATATGCAAAGGAACAGAATCAGAAATTAGAGGAAATAACAGAATTTAACGCTGTTGCCGGAAATGGTTTGACAGGAACATTAAATCATACGACTGTGTGGGGCGGAAACGCTTCGTTTATCAGCAAGTTTATAGATATTCCACAGAATATGAATGCGCAGGCAGAAAATCTTTCAAATACAGGTAAAACCCCGTTGTATTTTGCAAAAGAAGGAAAGTTTTTAGGTATTATAGCTGTTGCGGATGTATTAAAAGAAGAAAGTCCACAGGCGATTAAAGAGCTTAAAAATATGGGTATTCGTGTAGTCATGCTGACAGGAGATAATGAGCGCACAGCAAAGGCAATTGGAACGAAAGCTGGTGTAGATGAAGTAGTTGCAGGTGTATTGCCGGAGGGTAAGGAAAGGGTTATTCGTTCCTTAAAGCAGCAGGGTAAGGTTGCTATGGTAGGTGATGGCATCAATGATGCGCCGGCACTGACAAGAGCAGATATTGGTATTGCCATTGGTGCAGGAACGGATATTGCCATTGATGCGGCAGATGTGGTATTAATGAAGAGTAAATTGACGGATGTACCGGCGGCAATTCGATTGAGCCGTGCTGCGTTGCGTAATATTCATCAGAATCTTTTCTGGGCATTTATTTATAATGTAATCGGTATCCCATTAGCAGCAGGTGTATGGATTCCGTTGTTTGGGCTAAAATTAAATCCAATGTTTGGTGCAGCAGCCATGAGCTTATCTAGTTTTTGTGTAGTTACAAACGCTTTGCGTTTAAACCTGTTATCCATCCATGATGCAGGCAAAGATAAAAAAATCAAAACGAAAAAGAAAACGGAGGAAAAATCAATGGAAAAAACAATGAAAATCGAAGGAATTATGTGTGGACATTGTGAAGCGAGAGTCAAGAAGGCATTAGAAGCAATTGAAGGTGTTGCAGAAGCTACAGCAAGCCACGAAACAGGAATTGCGGTAGTAACCTTAAATAGTGAAGTGGCAGATGAAGTACTGAAAAAAGCGGTTGAAGATCAGGATTATAAGGTGATTTCTATTCAATAAGCAGACAGATAAGAAAATGTACAATCAAAGCATCAAAAAATAGCAGGCAAAAGGTTATTTTTTGATGCTTTTTAGTAACAGGTTCTAAAGAAGTAAAAATGCAAGAAATATATATAAATCCTTCAAAATCAGGATAAAGATTGCAGAAAAAATAAATTCTGCTTGTCAAAAATGCAAAGTTCATGTATCTTAAAATGCAGGAGATTATAGACTATGGATTTATTTTCGTATATGAGGGAACAGAATAAAGAAAAAGAATCGCCTTTGGCATCGAGACTTCGTCCGACGACATTGGATGAGGTGGTAGGACAGCAGCATATAATAGGAAAAGATAAGCTGCTCTACCGAGCCATAAAAGCGGATAAAATATCTTCCATTATATTCTATGGCCCGCCGGGAACGGGTAAGACCACATTGGCAAAGGTTATTGCAAATACTACCAGTGCAGAATTTACACAGATTAATGCAACCTCTGCCGGAAAAAAGGATATGGAAGAGGTTGTGGAACAGGCAAAGAATAATCAGGGTATGTATGGGAAGAAAACCATACTGTTTATTGATGAAATTCATCGTTTCAATAAAGGGCAGCAGGACTATCTGCTTCCGTTTGTGGAGGATGGCACTATTATTTTAATTGGTGCAACTACAGAAAATCCTTATTTTGAAGTCAATGGTGCCCTGCTTTCAAGATCTGTAATTTTCGAGCTCAAATCCTTATCCAAGGAAGATATCAAAACATTGCTGCTTCGGGCAGTCCATGATGAAATCAAGGGTATGGGGTCGTATGGAGCAGTTATTGAAGAGGATGCGCTGGAATTTTTATCCGATATCTGTAATGGTGATGCAAGGTCGGCATTAACTGCTATTGAGCTTGGTATTTTGACTACAGAACGAAGTACGGATGGTAAGATACATATTACCTTAGATGTGGCATCTGAATGTATTCAAAAACGAGTAGTAAAATATGATAAAAGCGGTGATAATCACTACGATACCATATCTGCTTTTATTAAAAGTATGCGTGGCTCTGACCCGGATGCGGCAATCTACTATTTAGCGAGAATGCTTTATGCGGGCGAGGATATTAAATTTATTGCAAGGCGAATTATGATTTGTGCAGCAGAGGATGTAGGAATGGCAGATCCGAATGCGTTAAATGTAGCAGTTTCTGCGGCATTAGCAGTTGAAAGACTTGGTATGCCGGAAGCTAGAATTCCATTGGCACAGGCAGTTACTTATGTGGCAACTGCACCAAAGAGCAACACAGCATATCTGGCAATTGACAGGGCGTTAGATGTTGTAAAGAATACGAAGACTGCACCAATTCCGGCACATTTACAGGATGCACATTATAAATCAGCGGACAAATTAGGGCATGGTATAGGCTATAAATATGCACATGCATATCCGGGGCATTATGTTGACCAACAATATTTACCGGATGGTCTGACCGGGGAGAGGTTCTACGAACCGACAGAAAATGGTTATGAAAAGCAGATACAGGCATATTTAAAAAGTCTTGAACAATATAAAAATAATGATCATGAAGGATAGATTTAGGAGGAAAAAGAATGAAGTCATATCAGGAAATGACCAGAGAAGAATTGTTACAGGAAAAAGCACAGTTAGAGGCTGAGTACAGAAAATATCAGATGCGTGAATTGCAGTTGGATATGTCCAGAGGAAAGCCATCTACAGAGCAGCTAGACATCTCCATGGGAATGATGGATGTATTAAGCAGTGCAGCAGATCTTACCTGCGAGGATGGTACAGACTGCAGAAACTACGGTGTATTAGATGGAATTGCAGAGGCAAAGGTACTGATTGGTGACATGATTGAATGTCCACCGGAAAATATCATTATCTATGGTAATTCCAGTTTAAATATCATGTATGATACGATTTCCCGTTCTATGACACATGGTGTTATGGGAAGTACGCCATGGTGCAAATTAGACAAAGTAAAATTCTTATGTCCGGTTCCAGGATATGACAGACATTTTGCGATTACAGAGCACTTTGGCATTGAAATGATTAATATTCCAATGCTTCCGACCGGTCCTGATATGGATATGGTAGAAGAGCTTGTTGCAAAGGATGATGCAATCAAAGGTATCTGGTGTGTGCCAAAATATTCCAATCCACAGGGAATTACCTATTCGGATGAAACAGTCCGCCGTTTTGCAAGATTAAAACCGGCAGCAAAAGATTTTAGAATTTACTGGGATAATGCATATGGTGTACATCACTTATATGATGATGCTCAGGATCAGTTAATCGAAATCCTTGCTGAATGTAAAGCAGCAGGCAATCCTGACATGGTGTATAAATTTAGTTCTACTTCTAAAATCAGTTTTCCTGGTTCCGGTGTGGCTGCGATTGCAACTTCTGCCAACAACTTAGAGGATATTAAGAAACAGTTATCCGTTCAGACTATTGGTTATGATAAAGTAAATCAGCTTCGTCATGTAAGATATTTTAAGGATATCAACGGTATGGTAGAACATATGAGAAAACATGCAGACAGCCTTCGTCCAAAATTTGAAATGTTATTGGATTTATTTGAAAAAGAATTTACAGGTCTTGGTGTAGGAGAATGGTTTAAGCCAAAGGGTGGATATTTTATCTGTTTTGAAGCTATGGAAAATTGTGCGAAAAAAATTGTTTCCAAGGCTAAAAAGGCTGGTTTGGTTATGACTCCGGCAGGAGCACCTTTCCCATATGGAAAGGATCCAAAGGATTCTGTGATCCGTATTGCGCCAAGTTATCCAACCCTAGAAGATTTAACTTTAGCAGCAAAGATTTTTGTAGTTTGTGTTAAGTTAGTCAGTGTAGAGAAATTGTTAGAAGAATAATTGGATTTTGTAAAGAGAAACATTTTAAGGTGTTTCTCTTTTTTTAAATTTTACTAAAAAAAGTAAAAGAAAAAATTAAACAAACCTAGGAAAAATTCACATTGAGTTTTTAAAAAATTTGCTTAATATTAAAATTATGTAGCGTTATGCTAAAAAAAGAGGGTGCAAAGTAATTTGCGCAAGATGAGAAAGGAGAACAATATGAGAAGAAAGTCATTATGGAAGGCAGGAACAGCCATGTTGTTAGCAGCAGCAATGCTTGTAACATCTGTACCTGTATCCGCAACAGCAGCAGAAGTAGATGATACATCTGCTGCAACAGCAGCATTAGCAGAGTATGATTTTGCAGATTTTGCAGTGTCAGAAGCAGATGCGAATGTATTAACAGACGGTACAAGACAACTTACCTTGGAAAGTGCCGGAAGTGGTGTGAAACCCACATTAGTAGAAGATACCGAAAGAGGTCAGGTATTATCTCTTACACAGCAGAATTATGCAAATCGTGGATATGCACTTTTACCAGAGAATCCATTTGCAGGAAAATCGATAGATAATGGATTAACGGTAAATTTCTGGACTAAAACAGTAGGAAATCCTGCAGGAGCAAACTGTTTACTTGATTTTGAAGTGGCACCTGCAACAAGTGGAAGAGCTGGTACCTATGCAATGAACCAGTCTATGATTTACTGGAATACAACAGATCAGAATGGTAACTATGCTGATATGAATATCGGTAATATGAATTTAGCAGCTGCAAATGGCTGGGTAATGTATACGATGGTATTAGAAAAAGATGGTATTTCTTTCTATCGTAATGGATATGGAATTTCTCATTCCATTACTGGAAGCAATATGGATTATACCAGAATGTTAAATGATATTGCCGGCACAGCAGATTTTGCTACACCGGAACAGACTAAGGTACGTCTTGGTGCAAGTATGGCAACATATTGGAATTGTGCTGGTGCATTAATGGATGATGTTGCGTTCTATGGAAAAGCTTTAGCAGCAGATGAAGTGGCTGATATTTTCCATGATTCCTATTTGGGTGAAGAAATTGCATTAGAAACAGTAACTGTCTCAGGGGCTAATAAAGTAGATGAAGGAAAAACCATTCAGCTATCCGTAGCGTATACGCCTGCGAATACAACTGTTAGAAGAGATGTAACATGGAAAGTAGTGGATGAAAGCATTGCATCTGTAGATGAAAATGGTGTTGTTACAGGATTAAAAGGTGGTACAACAACTGTAACTGCAACAATTGCAGGCGTTGCATCGGAAGCATTTGAGATTACTGTAAAACCTACCGTTAATAGTTTAGAAGCAGGCTATTATCTTACTGTTTACAGTACAACTACGCCATTCTATGCTGCAGCATCTAATGTAGATCAGGAAACACAGAGTGTTTACATGGCAGTTAGTAAAGATGGACAGACTTTTGATGTATTAAATAATGGTGGTGGAGTGATTTTCTCTAAAAATACATCCGGTACATTAAAAGTGACAAAACCGATGATTTATAAAAATGAAGAAGGATTTGCAGTAGTTGCACAGGATAGTAATATTTCAAAGGGTTATCATATCTTTACGTCTGAAGATGGTGTAAATTACTATGATGATACATTAGAAGCTACCTCATCTTATGAAGATGTTCCTGTGTTAAATGCAAGTAAATTTAGTTTACTGTTAGATGGAGAGAATCTCTTAGAAAAAGATGCAAATATTACATTGGGTAATGCTGTTGTACTTACAGAAGAAGAATATACATATATTGTAAATAAACTGGGTACAGTAGTGAATACCGGTTTGGAAGCAATTCCGGCTATTACTTTGAAGGCTGGTGAAAGCTTTACTGAAGAAGATTTAGCAAAGAAAGCACCAACAGCAACAGCTACATATAGTGATGGTTCTGTTCAGAAATTTAACATTGATTGGACAGATGCTTTAAAAGGTAAAGATTTAACAAAGCCTGGTACATATAAAGTGACAGGAACCGTAAAACAGACGAAGTATTTGAACAACTTAAAGGAATTAAACGGAAGTACATTACCTGAAGATGATCCTGAAAATGTAGGAGATGAAGCAGATAATTACGATGAAGAAACACAGACAAACTATTATGATGCTACAAAATATGTAGAGGGAATGGCAGATCCATGCATTTTCTGGGATGAAAAGACAGAGCATTATTATATGACAGGTTCCTACTTCCCAGAAGAAGGCGATGAAATTGATGAAAATGATAATACACAGCAGTATGATCGTGTAATATTAAGAAAATCAAAAACATTAGAAGGTCTTCAGAATAGAGATACACAGGTTACTTTGTGGAAAGTTGGAAATCAGGGATATGATAACAATGGAGAACAGGTGGCTAGTGGATATCGTTACATCTGGGCACCAGAAATTCATCGTGTTGGAAATTATTGGGTAATTTATTTTACAGAGAGTCATAAGAGTGGAGATTTATTTAACATTTATAGTCATGCATTAGTCTTAGATGGCGATAAAGATCCATATGAAACAGCGCTTACTGCAAGTGATGAAGAATCACAGTGGAAAGATTACAAAGTAGTTCTTTCTGAAGATATTGATGCATCTGTTGGAGTTAATAAGTCTATCAATACAGCATTCTGTTTAGATATGACATATTTTAAAGATGCAGTTAATGGTAAGTCTTATGTAATCTGGGCAGGAAAGCCAACTGCTGCATATAAAGGCGGAAATACTGACCTTTTCATTGCAACTGTTGATGAAGCTAAACCATGGGTACTTACATCAGATACAACCCGTATTACTAAAGCTGATTATGGTTGGGAAAGAATTCGTTATTGTGTAAACGAAGGAGCAACTGTATTACAAAAAGATGGAAATATCTTTATGTGTTATTCTGTTTCAGGAACAGGCTCTGAATATGCAATTGGTATGTGTTCTGCAAAAGCTGGAACAGACTTATTAGATGTAGCAAATTGGACAAAGAGTCCTTATCCATTATTAACATCTCGTGATGTAGATGGCGAAGAAGGACCAGGACATAACTCCTTTACAGTAGATCAGGATGGAAATCCTATTTTCGTATATCATGCAAGACCAACATCACATAACTATCAGCATTGTGGATGGGATGGAACAAAATCATCCTATAATAGTGAACCATTAAATGACCCATGTCGTCATGCTCGCTTGAAGAGAGTGCATTGGGCTGCAGATGGTACACCGATCTTAAAAATGACTTACGATGAAGAATTATTGGATGAGAATCAGACGATAGAAGCAACTATTGTGGTTAAAGGCTTAGATAAGGATTCTGTAGTATCTTCAGCAATAGCAAATTATGATTTTGAAAACTATGTACCAACAACAGAAAATTCGGATGTATTATCAAACGGAACGCAGGCAACTATTTTATTAGAAGCTGCAGGAACAGGTACAAAACCAACTTTAGTAAAAGATGAAGTACGAGGACAGGTATTAAGTCTGACACAGCAGGGGACAGTGGATGAAGGTACAACTAATTATGGATGTGCAAAATTATCAGGAAATCCATTTGTCAATCGTTCTGTAGAAGAGGGATTATCCATTAACTTCTGGACAAAAACAACAGGTACAGCTGGTGGTGGAAGATGTCTTATGGACTTTGAAGTAGCTTCGGCAACAACTGGTAGAGCAGGAACATTTGCAGTAAACCAGACGATGTTATATTGGAATACAACAGATCAGAATGGAAACTATATGGATTTTGATACCAATGGTTTAGGTCTTGCAAACAAAGACTGGACAATGGTAACTATTACATTGACAGAAGAAGGTATTACTTTCTATAGTAATGGTAAAAAGATTGCGCATTCTGTAACTGGAAGTAATGCAGAAAACTACGCGCAGATGATTAGTGATCTTACAGGAACACTTGCAGAAAACCCAGGAGAGACAGCAGTTCGTCTTGGTGCGAGTATGGCAACCTACTGGACAGGTGCAGGTGCATTAATGGATGATATTTCTTTCTATGGAAAGGCACTATCATCCACAGAAGTGGCTAAGATTTACGAAGAAACAGCATTGCCACAGGTAGCTGTTACGAAAGTAACAGTAAATGGTGAAAATACAGTGGATGTAGGTAAGACAATCCAATTGTCTACAACATTAACACCGGCAGATACTACAGCAAGAGTTACCACATGGGAATCTAGTGATGAAAAAGTCTTAACAGTAGATGCAGATGGTAAAGTAACAGGTATAGCTAGTGGTACAGCAAATGTTACAGCAACTGTTGGTGGAGTGAAATCTGCTACATTTAAGATTATTGTAACAGAATTAGTAGACAGCTTAGAAGAAGGTTATTATCTTACTGTTTATTCTACAACAACACCATTTTATGCTTCTGCAGGAAATCTTGCACAGGAAACACAAAGTGTATATATGGCAGTAAGTAAGGATGGAAAGACATTTGATGTATTGAATAATGGTGGTGGTGTTATCTTCTCTAAGAATACCAGTGGTACATTAAGAGTTACAGATCCTAAGATATTCAAAGATGGAAATACATTCGTAGTAACAGCACAGGATGCAACAGCATCTAAAGGTGTACATATCTTTACCTCTGAAGATGGTGTACATTATTATAATGATACACTTGAAGCATCTACAGAGTATTCTGCAGTTGCCTTAAGAAAATCTAACTTTAAATTAATGTTAGATGGAGAAAATATTCTAGATAAAGATAGCAAAATCACCTTAGGAAATGCGATTCCAATTACAGAGGAAGAATATACATATATCGTAAATAAACTTGGAACAGTTGTAAATACAGGCTTAGAATCTTTAAATGCATGGGATGTTAAGACTACAGATAAGATTACAGAAGCAGAGCTTGCTAAACAGTTCCCAAGTGTAAATGCTACATACAGCGATGGTTCTACCCAGAAATTTAATATTGACTGGTCAGGAGCATTAAAAAATGTTGATTTAACAAAAGAAGGTACATATACAGTAACCGGTAAAGTAAATCAGACAAAATACTTAAATAACTTAAAAGCTTTAAATGGCAGTGAATTACCGGAAGATGATCCAGAAAATGTAGGACCAGAAGCGGACAATTATGATGAAGATACAAAGACTAACTACTATGATGCTACAAAATATGTAGAAGGTATGGCTGATCCTTGTATTTTCTGGGATAAACAGACAGGTTATTATTATATGACAGGTTCTTACTTCCCAGAAGAAGGAGATGCAATTGACGAGGATGATAATACACAGCAGTATGACCGTGTAGTATTAAGAAGATCTAAAACCTTAGAGGGTCTTCAGAACAGAGATGCACAGGTAACAATCTGGAAGGTTGGTAATCAAGGATACATTGATAACGGAAAAGAAGTAGCTAGCGGATATCGTTATATCTGGGCTCCGGAAATTCATCGTGTAGGTGATTACTGGGTAGTATACTTCACAGAAAGTCACAAGAATGGAGATTTATTTAATATTTATAGCCATGCTTTAATATTAGATGGTAATCAGGATCCATATGAGACAGCACTTACCTATGGTGATGAAGAATCTCAGTGGACAGATTATAAGATGGTTTTAGCAGATGGTGTAAGCACAGGTGGTTTAAATGCTTCTATTAATACATCATTCTGCTTAGATATGACATACTTTAAGGATGAAGTAAATGGTCAGTCCTATGTAATCTGGGCTGGTAAACCAACAGCAGCTTATCAGGGTGGAAATACTGACCTTTTCATCGCACATGTAGATGAAGAAGAACCATGGGTAATCACATCCGATACAACTCGTATTACAAAAGCGGATTATGGTTGGGAACGTGTACGTTACTGTGTAAACGAAGGTGCAACCGTATTACAGAAAGATGGTAAGATATTTATGTGCTATTCTGCATCCGGAACTGGTTCTGAATATGCAATTGGTATGTGTAGTGCAGAAGGCGGTGAGGACTTATTAGATCCAGATAACTGGACAAAGAGTCCATATCCATTATTAACTTCCCGTGATGTGGACGGAGAAGAAGGACCGGGACACAACTCCTTTACAGTAGATCAGGATGGAAATGTTATTTTCGTATACCATGCAAGACCAACATCACATAACGATAAACATTGTGGTTGGAATGGTTCAAGTTCTTCCTATAATTCAGAACCATTAAATGACCCATGTCGTCACGCTCGTTTGAAGAGAGTACATTGGGCAGCAGATGGTACACCAATCCTTAAAATGACTTATGAAGAAGAGTTATTGGAAGAAAACTATGCAGTAACTGCAACAATTCATGTGGCTAAGGGAGCTGTTGTTACACCTGTTCCAAATCCTACGCCAGTAGAAAAGGAAGACACTACAATTACTTTGAATACACAAAAAGTAGTTATGGGTCTGAAAGAAAAGAATGTTAAGTTGACAGCAACTGTTGTGGGTGGTGCTGCTAATCAGGCAGTTACATGGACATCAAATAATGAAAGTGTTGTTACAGTAAAAGATGGAAAACTTACAACATCCAAGAAGAAAACCGGTACAGCTACAATTACAGCAACAACAGCAGATGGTAAGACTGCAACATGTACTGTAACTGTAAAGAAAGCACCAACAAAGATTATTTTAAAGAAAGCAAAAGTTACTTTAAAGAAGAATAAAACACATCAGATTAAAGTGAAGAAGTATAAACCAAGTAATGCAGCAAGCTATAAACTTACTTATTCTTCCAGCAAGAAAAAAGTAGCAACTGTATCTAAAACAGGTCTTATTAAAGCGAAAAAGAAAGGTACAGCAACCATTACAGTTAAGACATATAATGGCAAAAAAGCAAAAATTAAAGTTACAGTTAAATAATTAATTGTAAAAATAAAAATCGGGTTGTCAACAACCCGATTTTTATTATGTACTTAAGATACGGTTAGACCACAAGAACCACGCATTTTTAAAGGGCATTCATAAATGTTTTCTGAATTAGATCTGGTAATATAGGAAAGTGGGCATTTTCTGCAATTTCCTTTTACAAAATCTCCCGGTACTTCAAAGGTAAGCATGGCTGTTTTAGTTCCTACATGTCTTTCTTCATGCTGGCGAATATTAACCCAGCTTAATGCCTGATTACAACCGGGACATTTGGTATCTCCTCTGCTGATTGCCCGTTTACAAGTAGGACATGCATAATATTTTTTGCCGGTTTGCTCAGTTACTTCCATAACTTCTGCGGAAAATTGTTTGATTAATTCTGCTCTTAAATCTTCATGCATTTGAAAAACCTCCTGATACATTCACTATAGGACTATAATACCATATAATGGGTACAAATGTAAATTCATACAAGAAAGATATGGACAAGAAATTAAGAATTTATGAACTCTTTTTCAAGGAGGGTGCCAAGTATTGCATTTTGAAGGGAGAAGTGTCAAAATGAAAATATAGGGGAAGAATGCTGATTGGGAGGAATTGCATGAGATATAAAAATATAACAGATATAAAGCTTCCGGTATCTAGAATGGTTTTTGGGACAGCTACACCGGCGATGATGAGTGGGGAGCCGGTATTTGAATTGCTGGATACTGCGTTTGCGGCAGGAATAAATACATTTGATTCAGCAAGAATCTATGGTGAAGCAGAGAAAATTTTAGGTGAATGGATGATAGCAAGGGGAAATCGGGAACAGATTGTTCTTATGACAAAGGGAGCACATCCGTTGCCTGATTCTACAGAAGTAAGGGTTACACCGGAAGTGATTTACAAGGATGTTAAGGAATCCTTGAAAATGCTTCAGACGGATTTTATCGATGTTTATATGCTTCATAGGGATAATCCAAAGAAACCGGTAGGACCATTAGTAGAAGTATTGAATGATTTGCATGAAGCGGGGAAAATTGGAGTTTTTGGCGGCTCAAACTGGACAGTTAATCGTTTGGAAATGGCGAATGAATATGCTTATGCCCATGATTTGATGGGATTTTCTGTATCAAGTCCGGCATACAGTCTGGCAGAGCAGATAGAAGACCCTTGGGGTGGCGGATGTATTTCTATTTCCGGAGAAAAGCAGAAAAAAGACCGCATGTGGTATCGGGAAGAGGGAATAGAAGTCTTTGCTTATGCGGCATTAGCACATGGTTTTTTATCGGGTAAATTTTTGGCAGAAAGAGGAAAAGACGCAGGGAAATATTTAGATAAGTATGCAATTTTGGGGTATTGCAGTCCGCAAAATCTTGAATGCTTAAAAAGAGCAGAAAAAATAGCTGCATTAAAAAGCGCTACAGTTCCGCAGGTTGCTCTTGCATGGCTGTTAAATCAGCCGTTAGCACCAATGGTTTTATTTTCTGCATCTACACCAGAACGCATACAGGAAAATGTCCGTGCAGTAGATATAGAGCTTACCCAAGAAGATATACAGTATTTAAAGGAAGGCTAGGAATTTTCGTGAATATATTAACAGTAGAAAATATTACAAAATCATACACAGAAAGAAAAATGTTAGAAGAGGCATCTTTTTACCTGCAAGAGGGAGAAAAGGTAGGAGTCATAGGTATTAATGGAACAGGAAAGTCTACACTTCTAAAAATAATTGCCGGTCGTGAAGAACCAGATAGCGGACGAGTAATACAGGCAAACAATATTGTTATTCATTATCTTCCACAAAATCCGGAATTTGACCCAGAGGATACTATATTAGAAAGTGTAGAAAAAATGGCAGCACACCATGCTACCGCCAGCGAGCAGATGGAAGCAAAGTCTATGATGACTCGTTTGGGAATCACGGACTTTGAGCAAAAGACAGGAGAATTATCCGGTGGTCAGAGAAAGCGATTAGCATTAGTAGCAGTACTATTGACTCCTTGTGATATATTGATTTTGGATGAACCGACGAATCATTTAGACAGTGAGATGGCTGAATGGTTAGAAGAGAAATTACAAAGCTTTCGTGGGGCATTAGTAATGGTTACCCATGACAGATATTTTTTAGATAGTGTTACAAATCGAATTATCGAAATTGATAAAGGAAAGATTTACAGCTATCAGGAGAATTATTCCGGCTTTTTGACAAGAAAGGCAGAAAGAGAAGATTCTGCAAGGGCAAGTGAAAGAAAAAGACAGAGTATTCTTCGCAAGGAAATTGCGTGGATGCAGAGAGGGGCAAGAGCCCGTTCTACGAAACAAAAAGCTCATATACAAAGATATGAAAATTTAAAAAATCAAAAGGGTATAGAAATAGATAGTCAGGTAGAGCTTTCTTCTATTTCCTCTCGTATGGGAAAGACCACAATTGAACTGGAAAATATTTCTAAGTCATATGGAGAAAATTGTCTGATTGATAATTTTAGTTATATTTTTTTAAAACAGGATCGTGTTGGATTTGTTGGAAAAAATGGCTGCGGAAAAACAACTCTTATGAAAATTATTGATGGCAGAATTCTGCCGGATTCAGGGAATGTTACTATAGGGCAGACAATTAAAATTGGTTATTATACACAGGAAATTGAAAATGATAAGTCAGCCGGATTAGCTTATATGGATCCGAATGAAAAACTGATTGATTATATTCGTAATACAGCAGAATATGTAAGGACCACAGATGGCTTAGTATCGGCATCTGCCATGTTGGAAAGATTTCTTTTCCCTTCGTCCCAGCAATATAGCCCTATTGGGAAGTTGTCCGGAGGAGAAAAACGAAGATTGAATCTTTTGCGTGTGTTGATGGAAGCTCCTAATGTATTAATCTTAGACGAACCGACAAATGATTTAGATATTGAAACAATGACAATTTTAGAAGATTATCTGGATACATATGATGGAATTGTCATTATGGTATCTCATGACAGATATTTTTTAGACAGAGTAGCGAGAAGAATCTTCGCCTTTGAAGGAAACGGACAAATTCGTCAATATGAAGGCGGTTATACAGATTATGCAAATCGCAGAAATGAAGAAGTGTCAGAAACGGCATTTAGTATAGAAAAGAAACAAGCCAAAGCATCAGATTCTAATATGACAAGGGGGCATGAAACAAAGCTGCGTTTTTCCTATAAGGAAGCGAAGGAATATGAAACCATTGAATCTGATATTGAGGTATTAGAAAATGAAATTGAAGAGTTAGAGAAACAGATGGGGCAGTTTGCAACGGATTTTGTGAAATTGAGAGAAATTTCTGAGAGAAAAGAGCAGGCAGAAATTGAGTTGATGGATAAAATGGAACGGTGGGAATATTTGGAGGAGTTAGCACAGAGGATTGAAGGGAAGTAGATTCCGGTTTTTATCCTATTGGGTAGTGATGTCAGAACGAGCAGGGGCTGTGGGTAGGCAAAGTGTCCGGGAAAGAAGGGTTTCTAAGCATTTTCATATCAGTTATGGTAACGCACACTACCACTGTCAACACGGCGTCCCTGCCGTGGTGACAGCTTGCACCGACATCCGTGTCGGTG
>JAGALK010000095.1 GCA_017625255.1 Lachnospiraceae bacterium | reverse complement strand
TAATGATTTTAGATTTTTTGAAAATTTCAAGTATCTCGAAGTAATAAAAAACCCCTTAGAACCAAAAGGCTCTAAGGGGTATAAATACTAGATTTTTAGGCTATTTTTTGCTTAACCCTACTTACTAGCAATAGCTGCCTGAGCTGTTCATGCTCTGGAGAATGCCATATTTGTTGATAGCTTTTCGATACAACTCGCTTGTATATTGTGTACCTCTGTCGCTGTGAAGAATCGCTCCACGGAGCATAGGATATGCCTTGCAAGCATTGTCTAAGGTTTGTTTACAAAGGGTAGCTTTCATATTTGTATCCATTGCAAGCCCCAACACTGCCAAATCATAGCAGTCAAAGATAGCCGAAACATACAATTTTCCATCGGAAGCCTTTATTTCAGTCATATCTGTAATACATTTTTCAAGCGGTTTATGGGCTGAGAAGTCCCGCTTAATTAAATCGTCTGATTTTCGGGCTTCTTTATCTGCTTTAGTAATTCCGTTTGGCTTGCGTTTGGGTTTATGATTAAGACCAATTTCTTCTATGACACGATAAACAGTTCGTTCTCCGGGAATATGTACACCATCAGGCTGTTTGAACTGTAATGCCTGATACATGCGGATTCTTCCATAAGTATCATTGCATTCATCTTCATTACAGATATCCAGCATGGCATCTGCCAGCGCCTGATATTTCCATGGAGCATCCTTTGTTTTTAAATATTTATTAAATGCCTGTCTGGAAACATTAAGCACTCTGCAATAAAAAGAAATTTTACCCTTAATCTTGCCGTCATCCGTTTTGATTGCGATAAACATTAGTCTCTGTTTCTTGCTGACTTCCGACGGCTGGCTGCGAAAAAAGCACTTGCTTCTTCAAGGAATTCGTTTTCTTCTTTTAAACGGCGAATTTCCTTGTCCTGTTCTTTGACACGTTTTCTGAGTTCAATAAGCTCATCGTTAAGGGATAAGGCATTCTTAGGCGTATGAACTGCTTCGTTTGCACTAAGGCGACCTTCTTTGAAGGCTTTTATCCAGGTGTATAGAGTACCTTTTGGAATACCTAATTCTTTAGCAGCCTTATGCCCGCCGATTTCCTGGGCAAGTTTTACAGCTTGTGCTTTAAATTCATTGTCATAAGATTTTAGCGTACGTTTTGTTGACATAATATTTTCACTCCTATTCTTTATGATTATATATCAAAATCCTTGAGAATAGGGTGTCAACTTTTATGGTACAACATCAATCCATGCTATCAAAGCAACCGTCAATAAAGCAGTAGACTACATCTGCAACCCGGCCAAGACAGATGAAAGCATCCTGATCTCAGCTTATGGTTGCAGTCCCGAAACCGCAGCTTATGACTTCAAATTCGCTTTATCCAAAACAAGCCAATCAGACGAAAATAAAGCCTTTCATCTGATACAGGCTTTTGCTCCCGGAGAGGTAAGCTATGAAGAAGCTCACCGCATCGGAATGGAGCTTGCCGACAAATTGCTTGAGGGTAAGTATTCCTATATCGTTGCCACGCACATAGACAAAGGTCATGTACATAATCACATTATTTTCTGTGCAGCCGATAACATCGAACACAAAAAATATCACGATTGTAAAAAGTCCTACTATAATATTAGACACTTGAGTGATGACCTTTGCCGGGAGCATGGTCTGTATGTCATACCTGAAACAAATCAAAAAGGAAAATCATATAAAGAATGGTTAGAAGATAAGAAGGAAACTTCATCAAAATCAAAGCTCAAAGCTGATATTAACGAAGCCATTAAACAGGCAAATTCCTATGATGAGTTTATTTCACTCATGCAGAATAAAGGTTATGAGGTTGAAAATTCTGACTTCAATTCCTCCGGAAAATACATCAAATTCCGTCCTCATGGAGCGGAGCGATTTATCCGTGGCAGTGAGCGAACTTTGGGCAAGGATTTCACAAGAGAACATATCCGAGAACGTATCGAGCAGAAGCCAAGGGAACGTACTTATAAAATGCTCCGTTCTGCCGGAATGCGAAAACTGATTGATACCTCCGCTGACGAAAAATTTGCTCAAAGTCCCGGCTTGCAAAAATGGGCGGACAAACAAAATCTGAAAGTTGCTGCCAGAGCCTATGCAGCCTTAAATGAAAAAGGCTTTCAATCCATGGAAGAATTGGAAGAACAGATTTCTGCACTCTCCCATCAATCCACTTCTTTCCGAAGCGATACCGTTGCTCTGGAGAAGCAAATGCGTGAACAGGCTCTTATTCTCAAATATGCCGAGCAGTATGCAGAGAACCGACCATACCACATGAAGTATTATAAGGCAAAGCACAAGGACGCTGTTTTCCTCAAGTATGAGTCCCAGCTCATTCTTTACGATGCTGCAAAAGAGGTGCTAAAAAAAGCCGGACTCAATCCTGCCAAAGTCAATCCCAACGATGTACGAGCCGAGTATCAATCCCTTGTCAAAGACCGTAATGCTCTATCAGCAAAATACAAATCTTCCGAAGCCAAGCTGAAGGAACTGCAACAGCTTCGGGACACTATCACACAGTACATGGACGCTCCGGAACAGGCTCAAACTGTGCAGAAACAGAAACATCAGGATATTCTATAAATATCCAATATAGAGCATTAGCAAAGCGGCAGAACATGACCTCTGCCGTTTTGCAATTTCATCAGGCTTAAAAGAGTGCACTGCACACCTCGATATACTACCGCTTCACAATTCCATTTCTTTATATTTTTGATTAATCTTATTATATTTTTTATTTTCATACAGGCTTCTATGGCATTATCAATTAAATTGTCATATATGCCCCATATCTCCGAAGTTATGGTCATCCGCTTGGGTACAAAGGTTTTCACTACCATCTCCAGTCCTTTTTCTCTGGCCTTGACTACATTTACCTTATGCAGTGAAATTTATGGCATATAATGCCGATACATTTCTATTATCTTCCCATCCTCAATTACGATGCTAGTATTACCCGGCACAAAATGGTACACAATACCGGCCTTATCAGTCAGAAAATCACCAGGATAATACATCACCTCTCCCTAGTATTATATTGGTGTAGCCATTTAAGACTACTTGGTTAATAAGTTTCTATATATATCAGATAACAGAAGAAGGTGTTCTTCCTTCATCAGATGTTATCCATAATAATCATCATGTCTGACGGTTCCTGATAGACACCAGATAAAACATAAGGTATTATCCCTTAGGATAGGACAAAGAATGTATCTCTCCTTGGGAAGCTGGTTTTCAGCTGATACCTACAAATAAGTCAATTAGTCCATTCGACAGGGGTTTATGTTTTAGCTGGTTGGGAGCCGGAGGGCAATACCCGAATAACGCGCTAGGTTGTGTACCTGCCAGATTGGAAATGGATTCCTATCAGAAAGGAGCTTTCGCTCATGTCAAACAAAGTTATTTTTAATTTTGATGAACTATTCATCTCTGTTGGTATTGATGTCGGTGCTGACTTCTCTTGGATGTCTATTGCACTTCCAAACCAACAACTTGTAGGCAAACCTTACAAAATCCTACATAGTAGTATGAATTCCCTTACAACCGCTGTTTCTAAAATAAAAGAAGCAGAAGAGTTGTATTCTTTGGAAAGTCGCATTTTCCTTGAATCCACGGGAATTTATCATTACCCACTCTTCTGCTATCTTCGTGATAAGGGTTTTAACTGCTCGGTTATTAATCCTATCATCACAAAGAATAGCACAAATATGAACATACGAAAAGTGCATAATGACCGTTTTGATTCTAAAAAGGCTGCTTTAGTTGGTTTAAAATCAGATTTAAAAGTTTCTCTTATGCCATCTGACCTTGCTTTGAACTGCCGTAACCTCTGTCGCGAATACTATGATTTAATGGATAATCGCAGTGCTTACGTGAATAAGCTTCAAGGCGAATTACGCATGGCATTTCCACAATACCTTGGTATTTTTTCCAAAGTTACTATCAATACATCTCTTACATTGTTAGAGAAATATACATCTCCAAGTGCTTTTCTCGAGGCTGATAAACAAGAAGTTATTGATACGATCAAATCAACAGCTCGTTTTGGACTTACATATGCTCATAATAAGTATAATGCCATTATTCAGGCTGCTAATGATGCCAATGAATTCGGTTACATCATCGACAGTAACATCAAACGTATTCGTTTATACATCAGCTTCATTCGCAAGTATGACAAAGAAATCAACAGTCTGCTTGATTCTATGCATGAACTTGTTAATGCCAATGAAGATACTGATTTTGTAAAACAGATTCACTTAATTGAAACATTTAAAGGTGCTGGTTTTCTTTCCGCTATATCTCTTATGGGTGAGATTGGTAATTTTTCAGCTTTCTCAAAGCCGAAACAACTTTTTGCTTATTTCGGTCTTGATCCAGCCGTAAAACAATCTGGTAAATTTGAAGGTACCAAGATTCAAATATCCAAAAGAGGTTCTGCTATAGCCAGACGTGTTATCCATACGCTGTCACTACAGAGCATTAGTACATCCCGTACAGGCGATGCTAAAAATCCAGTCCTTCGTAGTTACTATCTCAAAAAATGTGAATCAAAACCAAAACTTGTAGCAATGGGGGCTGTCTCTCACAAAGTTTGTAACATGATATTTGCAATACTTAGAGATAATAAACCTTTTGAGATCATTTCTCCAGAAGAGCACATTAAACAATACAATGCTGTTAAATGCGACATAGCAGCATAAAATATGGTATATTCAACGAATCAATATCTTAAAAAAATGATATTTTCACCAAGGGATAAGTGTGCCCTTTTTCAATAGTAAAATATTTTTCATTAATCTATTGACATTTATTAGCTGGCCTAGTTCGTTCAGCATGATATTTGCAAGGAGTGGCGATAGATTCCCCCCTTGTGGTGTCCCTATCACGGATTCCTTATATTCATCATCTGCCATAATTCCACTGACAAGAAATTTTCTTATGATTGAAATTACATCTCCATCTTTAATTGTTCTCCCTATTAAGGTCATCAGTTTGTCATGGTTTACTGTGTCAAAGAACTTCTCCAGGTCAATGTCAACAATCCAATCATAGCCGTCATTCATCATATCTAGTGCTGTGATGATTGCCTGCTGTGCACATCTATTCGGTCTAAATCCATAACTGTGTTCATGGAATTGTTTCTCATAGATAGGCATTAATACCTGTGCTATGGCTTGCTGTACAAATCGGTCTGTTACTGTTGGTATTCCCAGATTTCTGACACCGCCGTCTGGCTTTGGTATCTCCACTCTTCTTACGGGCTGAGGTTTATATTTCCTCGTCCTCAGTTCCTCCTTGATGATTTCGCCGTTCTTTTCAAGATGCTCTTTAAGTTCTGTATACTTCATTCCATCCACACCCTCTGCACCCTTATTTCGTACGACTTGCAGATATGCCTGATTGAGATTATCTTTTGACAGTATCCGCTCCATTAGATTACTTGTGTCCATGCGTTCTTTCCTTTCCGTCTCGCTCGATTTGACCACCTTTTCCCCGATTGGTTACGGCAGATGTTGTCTTTTCTGCAACACGAGACCTACTAAAACTTATTGATTGTTCGCCCCTTCGCTCCATCTCCATTACAGAAACTTCTTCACTACTATGGACTCTGCTGACTTCTCACAGTTCGTTGTTACTAGGCTAATGAAACCTCTGTGAGACCTCCACGCTTAAGGTGCACGCTCTTTCCTCTCATCTATCCGCCACATTTACTCGTACTTCCAGCAACTTTGGGACTTCATCTCTTTTGGCAGACTTATCCGTATTTCCGAGCCTTATATGTGATTCCTGTTCGTCGGACCAAGAGTTTGCCTACAGCTTCCTTCAAATTCCACCTCACGATAGACACCCTTGCTGTTCAGCTATACACTTCCTCGCTGCCTAGGTGTGTTCGGGACTTGCACCCGTTAGAGCGCGCCCATGGCGCGCAAACCAAAAAAAGCACCCTTGCAGCTAAGCAGGATGCTAAAAAATTTCTATTTCTTTGGTTAATACATCCATTCCCTCTCAAAATAGGATTCCACAAATATCTGAACACTCAAAAACATCCATAATATTTGTGAACTGATTCTCTTTTCCTGATGCGCACACAGCAATTCTTCCACTGCATCTGCTTTTAACCAACTGGCATTTTGCAGTTTCTCCTTAATCATTGATGTCAGATTTTTCTCCCACTGATGAATTGGCACAGGAAAACCGACTTTTTTTCTTTCAATTACTTCTTGGGGCAGATAATCATAAGCTACTTGACGCAGAATGTATTTTGGAAAATCCAAATTCTCACTATATGCGTTTACATCCATGCTCTTCGCGGACTCTCGCGCCTTTGTATCTTTCCATCTTAGTTTCATATCATATGGAATTTCTCTATAACAAAATTCAACCAACTCATGGTCTAAGAATGGAACTCTTGCCTCCACAGATGCGTACATAGTCGTCGTATCTACTCTTTGCAACAGCCCCTTTACATGGTATTTATGAAAAAAGTAAAACATATTATACTCGTTACAGTGTTCTTTGAAAATCTTTTCGATATCCCTGTCAAACTCTTCCCGATAATTTTCCTCTTTACTTAACACACTGTCTCTTAACCATCTTGGAACATATTCATATTTATCCGTTAAATATCCATAAAATGTCTTTTCATTGTTTTCATTTTCATAAGCAAATGGCGCACGGAAAATTCTTCCATATCCGCCAAGCAGCTCATCTGCCCCTTCTCCAGACAATACTACGGTAATTTCCTTTTTCAGTTCTTTGGACATAAGTGCCAGTGGAATCTCATTTGGAACACCTACCGGTGCATCTCGGTACATAATGAGTTCCTTCATATGATTCCAATAATCCTGCTGCTCTATCACAATTTCATGGTGTGCAGTATGATAGATTTCTGCAACCATTTTTGCATAGGAAAATTCATTTAATTCAGGAAAACCTATAGTATAGGTATTCACACGGGTACTGCTTTTCTGTACCACAATGGCTGACAATAAGCTAGAATCAATACCACCACTTAGATATGTACCTAACGGCACATCCGCTACCATTCTTTTCGTTACAGCTTCCAGAAGTTTTTCATGGAATGCCTGCTTCTTTTCCACTTCATCATAGACTTCCTGCATATTAAAGTCTGCCGGAATATCCCAATACCTGATTTTTTCTATTTCCAAATTCTGAGAAACCTTTATATAAGTACCTGATTCCACCTGAAAAATATCTTCAAAAAAAGTATATGGCTCTCTGACATATCTGTATCCCAGATAATCGTCAATGGCAGAGCAATTTAACTTCGCCTTTACCAGTCCACTGTTTAAAATCCCTTTGATTTCAGATGAAAATACAAAATTCTCATTTCCTCTAATAAAAAATAATGGTTTGATGCCCAACCTATCCCGACACAGATACAATACTTGCTCTTGCTTATCATAAACCGCAAACCCAAACATTCCATTGGATGCTTTTAAGGCAGCTTCTACACCAAATTTGTCCAAATATGCCAACAAAACCTCTGTGTCTGAAGTTGTCTGAAATGGATAATCAGAAAGCTGGTTTTTCAACTCTGTATAATTGTAAATTTCTCCATTGTATATCAAACTCCAGCGACCAGACGCAGATATCATGGGCTGGTTTGACCGTTCATGTACATCTATAATAGATAATCTTCTATGCCCTAACGCAATTCTTTTATCTATGACCAGATAATTTCCCGCATCCGGTCCTCTGTGAACCAATGCTTTATTCATATTCGCAATTCTATTTTCTGCCCCATGAATTTCTTTTTTTGCAAGAATTCCATTAATACCACACATGCTTATTCCACCTATTCGTTATTCTTCTTCACGCAGCTTTTGCAATGTCTGATTGATTAATGTAGAGCTTGTTCCTTTTGTATATGGAAAATACACAACTCTTACTCCTACTTCATCAAGCTTCTTTTCCATTTCCGTCCAGTTTGCGTTATTGTACCAATCATCACCCACAAATAATATGTCATATTTAATTTTTTTCCACATTTCATATTTGTCAATACTCTCTTGTGGAATTGCTGCATCTACATATTTTATGCTTCGTACAATTTCTATTCTTTCCTCAAAGGGTATGACTGCCCGTTTATTTTTATACTGCACCAATTCGTCTACAGTTACACCCACAATCAATTTGTCACATAAACCACTTGCATTTTTAAACAGATTCAGGTGTCCGATATGAAACAAATCATACACCCCTGCCGTATAACCAATCACCATACTTATCTCTCCATGGCAGAAGCAATTTCATCCAGCAACTGCCCTGCAATGCTTTTACCCTCTTTCGGCAAGTAATATTCGCGTCTTATATAATCTTCACTTTTCGTGTTATCCACTGCATCATTTAAAAACCGGTCAAGAAAACCTTCTACCGTTTCAAAAGAAACCGCTGATTCCATAACCTCTAATAATTCCCCATCAATTACATTCGGATACTTTGCTCTTTTGGTTATTAACAATGGTTTTCTAAGTAAAATATACTCTTTTACCAAAGTAGAATAATCACTAATCATGGCATCTGATAAAAAGAATCCTTCTAAATAATCCTTTTCGGTATCTAATACCATATTTTCCATACAATCTACCTCACGCCACAGATCCTGAATTTCTTCCTGAGACATACCATCTTCCAAAGCCTTATAAAACAAAGGATGTGGACGCCAGATTAAAAACAGCTCCTGATGTGCTTTCATATAAGCAATCAATTGTCTGGAATATTCAAAAAATGTCCCCAATACACCATTTTCACCAATAGTGTGATGCGTATTCCAAAGTATAATTTTTCTATTTCCTGCTAATGCACGGATACATTTAGCGTAATAGCTTTCCTGTCTGATATTGCCTAAAACATCCAGTCTTGGACTTCCTGTTTTTAAGCAGTTTTTTGCATGTACATAGGAATACTGCCTAAAATTCTCGTAATCCTTAGGACCATTACATATAATCTGCCATGCAGTCGTAAACATCGGCAGTAAATAATTCAACCTAATAAATTCGATATCTTTTACCTCTGAACTGATGCCATATCCAAGGTAAACAGACTTATCAATTACATGAACGATTTCGTTCACATAAAACCCCTGTGGTACATAGTCATATGGTTTCAGGAAAAAGGCAATATCCGGCGACTGTTTTCTTAAATCATATTCCTGACAACTAACCGCCAAATACCCCTGTTTTCGGTAAATTTCCAGTTCATTTCCAGCATTGGCATGAAAATGTTCGAAAGGCACATAGACAAGATCTGCTTCATATCTTTCATCCTTCTGGGCAGCCTCATAGACAGACTGCATGGAAGACCATACGGAATACTCCTGGGCAAAAAATACCAGATGTATCTTTTCTCTTCGCATTTTGCTGATTTTCTGCCGCAGCATACGAGAGACAATCATATAGTCGATTATAGAAAGCTTCTTTTTTTTCGGATTCACCTGTTTTTGAATCTCTAAAAGCAGCTTTCCGTAGGTGAAATCGGAATCTGTCAGTTTCCAGTAGGTATTCTCCTCTTTGTACTGCAGATATTTTAATTCTGCCTGTAATTCCTGGTATAATTCAGATGGCATATATTTATTCAGATTTTTAAGCATCTGGTCTAATTTTGTAAAATGTGCTGCATTTAGTATTTTTTTGTTCGTTTGTCTTAAGGTATTCAAAAATTCTTCTTTCAAAGAATCCTCTGCTTTTTCTTTTACATACCGAAGAAAAGGTACATCCACAGTAATTATTTCCTCTTCTTTATAACAACCGTTCAATTGTGTATGGAAAGCAGCTTCCTTTTTGAAATCCATTTTATAAAATAATACACTCAAATCTTCCACAGACTGTGGCAGAGCATTTCCGATATACTCTCCTGCTGTATTAAACATAATTGTCTGGCCTTTCCAGACTTTATATTCAGAATTCCCCCTTACTATTTTCATCATACCTGCAATTGCATTTGCATCATAATATCCCTGAGTATTCTGCACAAAAGTAATATATTCACCACTAGATTTTTCATGAATGTACTTAACATGATAGTCCATTCCCTTATAATCTTTTGTGTAATGAATATCAATATGCCGGATATTCTCTTTTCTGTTTGAATTAATGCAATCGATAATGTCACAAATAGAAATGCCAGTTGTTTTATCCACCGACACAACTAATTCTATATTTGAATAGGATTGCCCTAATATAGTATTCAATGCATATACAGTATTTTTACTATCTTTGTTTGCGATAAAGCCGATTGTTACTAATTCATCCACTTTTGCCTCCAAACTCTCATTTCACCTTACATTAAATCAGTACTGTTCTTACCATCTAAAACGACACTTCTTGCAGGAACAACCACATCATATGGTTTCGTATTTTTCTTTGCATATGCTGCCGCACCAACCAATGTATAATCTGCTACCTCCATAAAATCATTCAAAATGCAATGCTTTCCAAAATACCCATTATTTCCAATCTTTACATAGCCACACAAGTCTGCATAGCTAGAAAATGTATTAAAGTCTCCTACCACACAGTCATGGGAAATCAATACATGATCCCATAATAAATTTCCATTTCCGATTTTTGCAAAAGGATATACAAGACAATTTTCCAAAAGAATGTTTCCCTCTCCAATATCCTTGCTGTGAATACTACAGCTTGAATGAATATAACTTGCAATGGTATAACCCATTTCCTTACATTTTTTATAAATAGACTCACGCACCTGATTCATTTTACTATTACCAATTGCAATCAAAATCTCATATGCAGATGCAGGATATTTTTCTGTCAGTTCTTCAAACGCAACCACTGGTTTTCCACAAAATTCATCTCTTTTTAAGTATTCACGATTTACAGTAAATGCTGCAACTTCTCTTTCATCATCTATATCTAAATAATACTTTAACAAACGTCCAAAATCGTTATCACCAAAGATTACAATATTTTTCATTCTATTACTCCTCACTTTTTTCAATTCGTCCTTTAGGTACTTTTACAACAGAATAACCTTCGATAACAGTTTTTCCATCCTGATTCGTCACAAAATTTCCCAATTTAACGATCCTCTTTTCAAAATTGATAATCTCTTCACAGGTTACAGTTGCTTTTATGGTATCTCCAATTTTAATTGGAGATACAAATTTGCAATCCTGCTCCATATAAATCGTGCCTTTTCCAGGCATATACATGCCAATCACTGTAGATAACAGACTGCCTGCAAGCATCCCATGTACTATACGCTCACCAAAAACGGACTGTTCGGCTTCTACTTTATTAATGTGAATAGGATTAAAATCTCCCGTAATTCCTGCAAATTGATATACATCAAATTCAGAAATAGTCTTTTCAAAACTTGCACTATCTCCAATTTTCATATATACTACACCTCTTCCTTCTCTAAATCCACTTCTTCCCGAATCACATACTGCGGAGAATTATTAATTGATATATAGATGCGTCCAACATACTCGCCTATCATTCCCATTATCAGCATCAGCATACCTCCAATAAAACACATACATGCCATAAGAGATGAATAACCTAATAATATATCTTCCCCTAATAACTTTCTTACTACAACCACAAATGCCATAATAAAACCTATTACTGAAAACAGTATGCCAAGAACCGTTGCTATACGAAGAGGTTTTACTGAAAAAGCTGTAAAACCATTAATCCACAAAGATAACAACTTCCGTAAACTATATCCTGAGCTTCCACTGATTCTTTCTTTTCTAACCAGCTTTACTGTTCCCCAGTTTTTTGTCGCCTGCAACAGTAAGCCTGCAATATATGGATACGAATGCTCATACTTAATAACCTGATCTGCCACAAAGCGACGCATGACATAGTAACTTGTTAATGTTAATTCTTTAGGTTTATTCAAAAGATAACATGCCATCCAGTTATTCACCTTCGTGCCTATACTTCTGAATGCTGAATCATGCATTTCATACTCTGCACATACACAATCATATCCCTCATTCAGTTTGTCTAGTAATAAAAATATCTCTTCCGGATCATTTTCTCCATCATCATCCATTCCTGCAATAATGTCACCTGTAGCTTTTCTGTAACCAGCCATCATCGCACTGTGCTGTCCGAAATTTTGTGATAAATTAATAGCCTTTACAGTGTGATTTTTCTTCGCCATTTCACTGATAATTTCCCATGTACGATCCTTTGACCCATCATTTACCAGAATAATTTCATAGTCATACTCTTTTCTTTTCGTCATAGTATGATGAATTTTATCCACCACAATTCCAATAGTCTTTTCTGAATAATAACAGGGAATAACAATCGAAATTTTTTCTTTCTTTTCCATTATTCTTTCCTCGTAATATAATATCCGTATCTTGTAGAACTATCCACAACTTCATGTTCATCAAAAGGTTCTATTTCACTAATTCGATAAATCATTTCTGGATTTTTCTGTTTGATTTCCTCAAGTGCCTTCATATCATTTTCACCAAAGATAAAATGAATTTCTGCCTCTGCAGGTATACATACTTTTTCAAATCTAGGTTCATTTCCACATGCTACATCAATAACCATCTCAACAAAATCATAACCTGTAGATATTTTTACCAAATCTGAGCCTATACAGTCGCCACCCATTCTTCCACCAATTTCAATAATTTTAATTTCGCCATCATCCTTTATTTTAATTTCCGAATGTGATGCTCCATTTTTTATCTGCAGCGTATCTAAGGCATGGGTAACAATTTCCTGTACCTTTTCTAAAGTCGCATTATCTATCGGCGCGGGCTCAATATGTCCTGTTTCAATAAAATGTGGTGCTCCTGTAGTATATTTTTTTGTCAACGCTAAAAATGTATGCTTTCCCCGATAGGAAATATATTCTACACTATACTCCTGACCTTCTACAAATTCTTCTATCACTGCACGATGTTCAAAGGAAACCTCTTCTGCCGCTTTAATCGCCATTGAAAGTTCCTTTTTATCTTCAATTTTATTGATTCCCCTACTACCTGAACGATCCACTGGTTTTACGATTACAGGCAAATGCAACTGTTCTATTATTTCATTTGTCAATTCGTCCGAACGATAAAACTTTGGTGACGGATCTGAGTTTTTTGCAAATGCCTTACGCATCAGATATTTATTTGTAGCAACCAACGAACTTTCTATACCATTTCCTGTCAATCCCAATTTTTCTGCCACATAATTCACAGTTATTGCCGCCAAATCAGATGCAATAGAAATAACTCCATCCGGCTGAATTTCTTCACATACCTTTAGAATTTGTTCTTTTTCTATAATACTGATTGGATAAAAATAGTCTGCCGTTTTCTCTCCCACAGCACCGTCTTTCCATGCAAAGACATGTGTTTCCATGCCTTTTTCCTTCGCTTTTAAAATAAGCTGATTCTGAAAATCATTTGCTCCAATGATTACTATTTTTTTTTTACTCATATTTTATCCCCGATTATTATAAAATTCAATTACCTTGCTAATGACTTTTTCCTGTTCTTCCACGGAAAGTCCATAATACATTGGAAGCCTTAATAAACGTTCACTTTCCTTGGTCGTGTATTTATCTTCACCATGAAATCTGCCATATTTCACGCCTGCCGGTGCTGAATGTAATGGAATATAATGGAATACCGCACCAATTTCATTTGCCTTTAAAAATTCAATTAATTTCGTTCTTTCTTCTAAGTCTCTGGTTTTTATATAAAACATATGTGCATTATGTACACACTCTTCTGGTACAAACGGCAACTCAATATAACCTTCTTTTGCTAAATCCTTAAATCCTTCATAATATCTGTTCCAAGAACTTAACCTGTCATTATTAATGGTGTCTGCTTCTGATAACTGTGCCCATAAATATGCTGCATTTAACTCACTTGGCAAATAGGATGACCCTGCCTTTACCCATGTATATTTATCAATCTGCCCACGGAAAAATTTACTGCGATTTGTACCTTTTTCACGAATAATCTCTGCGGTTTCTGCATTTGCAATATCTTTAATCAATAATGCGCCCCCTTCACCCATGGAGTAATTCTTCGTCTCGTGGAAACTATAGCAGCCATAATCACCAATAGTTCCTAATGCCTGTCCTTTATAAGTACTCATAACTCCCTGTGCAGCATCCTCAATCACATACAAATTATGATGCTTCGCAATATCCATAATGGTATCCATTTCACAAGCTACACCTGCATAATGCACAGGAACAATCGCTTTTGTTTTCTTCGTAATCGCATCTTCGATGAGTTTTTCATCTATATTCATGGTATCCGGACGAATATCCACAAAAACAGCCTTTGCACCACGAAGTACAAATGCATCTGCAGTAGATACAAATGTGTAAGATGGCATAATCACTTCATCCCCCGACTGAATATTGCATAATAATGCCGCCATTTCAGTGGCGTGGGTACAAGATGTGGTAAGCAATGCTTTACTTGTATTTGTCTTTTCTTCCAGCCATGCAGAACATTTCTTTGTAAATACTCCATCTCCACAAATTTTATGGTTATTAATTGCCTCTTCTATATACTCTTTTTCTTTACCGATATAAGGTGGTACATTAAAATTTATCATTAAACAGACCTCTTTTCATTTTAAACAGTATACTCTATCTTTATTTAAAACTCATTGTCATTATACTTGCATCTACGCCCACGGCTTCATACAAACTTGACATATGCAGAAAACATACAATAATAAAACAGCAATATAGTAAAAATGCATATGGGATTTTGCTTTCACCAATATTACTCCATTTATATTTTTTGTTTTTTATACCCTTCCACAACTGTTCTATTTTTTTCCATATACACTCATCACATATTGCTACTGCCATAATCAATCCCTGTATTTGAATAACACAACGCAATTCCACTACCATAACAATAGCCGGAACAATTGCCCATAAAAACGCAAAAACCAACCAAAATTTCACATTAAATATCTGCTTGATGGTTTTACATCTTGATACAAAAATAAACAATGTAATATAAATACAGGTATAGAAAATAAATAACGGTAAAAAACGAAACCATCCACCATCAGGACTCAATGAAATAAAAAATTTCTCCAAGAAACAAAATATAAAGTTTACTGGTTGTGATAATACAATTTTTAAATATTCCGAAATACTCATGGGATATCCACCCATCAAAATATTTTCCTGCAATTCTGCAAATCCCTCATAGCCCAGATGAATCTGATAAATTGCCTGATTCAAATTTGAAGGTAATTCAACACCCATACCCACTCTATAGGCATTCATAAATCTGCTCAATCCCTTTTCTAGCCACTCTAAACCTGATGGTATATATGCACCTGCCTGACGAAATTCTCCTACAACTACATTCAAAAAATAATTATTTCCAGTCTTCAACAAAAATGTTGGAATCAAGAGTACGCACGCATTTGCTACCAAATTTAACGGTTTTATATTTTTATTGACACATAATTGTTTCCATACAACCACTAGCAAAAATATCATCACACACATTGCCGGTGCCGTATATTGTCCACTGCCTCCTAAATTAAAGCCTAACCATATACCTGTCAACAACATTCGTGACCATTTTATTCCATAACGATAAATTCCAATTACGCTATTTACCAAAAGAAGAAAATACATAAAACTCGGTAAATCTACCATAAATTCAGTTAATGCAAGACTTGGCAGCCAGATATATGCACATATTAGTGCCAAAAATAGTTTCCGATAATGCACTGTTTTCTTTTCTGTCAACATTTCCACTAAATTAGGCAACCCTACCGTAGTAATGTATGCAAATGCAAAAGCATAAAAAATCTTCACAAATAACCATTCATTCACTCCCAACAACAAAGTCAGTTTATACAACCATACATAAGGATACAGTGCTAATAATCCTTTATAAAGAACATAGGATACATACATATCCTCTGTTCCATAACTCTTGATAACCTGCCACATCTCTGCTGCATCACCGCTAATACCCGCCATAGTTTCCTTGGGTATCAAATAAACACACATCAGAACAAATGCAAAAATAAACGGGTAACTCTTTAAAATAATCTCTCTCTTATCTTTCATAACTTCGCCCATTCTAAATTAATCTACTTATTCCATTCCTCAAATCCAATACCTTTCCATGGCATTCCTCTATCAAAATGATATCTCCATGGATAACATGGTTCTCCTGTGGTCTTATTCTTAATGTTAACCACATCTCCCAATTCACGCATTGGATTGCCTACCACAACTTTGCCTTCATTTACATTTTTATTTACAATCGCACCGGCACCAACTAAAGAATCCTGTCCAACGGTCATTCCCGGCAATACCACTGTACCTGTTGCGATTACGGCATATTCTTCTACGGTTACACCTAATAACTGCTCTGATGGTGGATTTGGGTCATTGGTAAGCACCACATATGGGAAAATCCATACATAGTTCTTAATGGTACTCTTCATACCAATATGCACATTACTATGCATATTTACATAATTACCGATTTCACAATCTCCCTGTATATCCGACAATGTACCAATCCTTACATTTCTGCCGATTCGACTCTTCTCACGAATGGTTACTCTGTGCCCTGTCTGGAAGTAATCTCCGATGGTATTTGCACCATAGATAATGGTTTCACTTCGAATAATTGCTTCATCACCGATAACGGTTTCATGCTTCTGCGTATCTCTATTTTCAATGAAATCCATCAGATATTCACCTAAGATACAACGCGCACCTACAAATGCATGTTTACCTAATTTGACATTTTCACGAATAATTGCACCAAAATCGATGTATGCATCTGCACCGATTTCACTTCCAGCACAAATAATTACACCATCACAGATTATGGAGTTATCTCCAATAACAACATCCTCCTGAATACATACATGATTACCAATACTAACATTTTCACCTATTTTAGCACTTTCTGCTATCATACAATTCATTCCTGTAATCATATTTTCACCTCTATCTTTTATAATAAATTAGTTACTTTTTTGATATAGCGATAAGCATACTCTTCATCCAACTCAAATATATCTGAAGCTGCATATGGCGTAAGTTCTATAATCTCTGCATCTAAAAAAACAGGTTTTAAACCCAGATGATATGCAATAGTTGAATACATATAAAACCTATGATAGGATGGAATAATACAACCAATTACCGTTCCCGGCTGACAGAATATAGTGTTTGTCAAAGCTGCCCCTGAAGATGCAACGACACATTTCGCCTGCCCAAAACATTCCACCTGCTGCTCAAATGTAAACTCTTCTGTATAGATAATTTCAAACCCATTTTCTGCAAAAAGTTCTCTTATCTTCTCTTCATTTCTCAACCTTGGCGCAATGGTATTCTTACGCGAAATAAAAACTTTTCTCCATGGCTCTTTTTCCTGATATAAAGTTACCATCCCCCTAATATTTTCCAAAACTGTTTCTGAGATAAGAAAATCACTTACACGAATATCATTTCTATTATACAAATTAATAGGCATCCATACCGTATGGGACGGCAACACAAATTTTTTTACCATACATCGCTGATTCTTTTCAATTTTTATGATTTTGTGATTGTATTTGTTAAAATATCCCAATGCTGTTGCAAACTGCGGAATTCGCAATACAACTTCATCAATCAAAATTGGATATTCTCTATATTCTTCATAATAATCAACAAACGCTAATCGAGATAAGATTTCTACAACCAAATGATAGTAATTATACGAAGCTGCACCTAACAAGTATATTCCTTCGTCAAATGTCAGTAATTCGCCATCAGCTTCTATCAATGCCACTTTCTTAATTACACTTTTAATCGCACTGTAACGAATATCCAGCCTGTTCTCTTCATCCTGTGAAACAGCATCATTTAATAATTTTCCATCTGCAATAACAACATCACTTGCACCTATAACCTCTACATCATTCATCTGAGCCACATATATTTTTTCTGAAGTAAATTTTTCTATTCTTTCTTCACTCTTTTCAAAATACTCCGGCACACACACATAACGTTCCTTTTCTTTTTCTACCACCTGAAATGAAGCCTTTTGAGATTTTTCCTTTATATAGTTTTCTACAGATTCAATCTGTAAAAATTGTAAATTATTTTTTTCCCCCTTCAACTCATCTCTAACAAAAATCATGAATACATCTAAATACGCATTTTTTGAAAGTTTTGTATAAATATTGATTTTCCGTTTATACAGCCACCAGTATAGCTTGTACCGTATCACCTCATAAAGTTTATGAAGTACTAACATACACAGCATGAAAACCTTCACTATAAAACGGGCTTCCTCCTCATCATGTTTAACCACATGTTTCTTCTTCTCGCGCTTTTTATGCATAATACGACGCAATCCCATAACTGGCAAATGTAAACCTTTTCTTAGAATATGGTAAATTCCTAAAAACAGCTTTACGATGACAGCCAGCAATTTTGCAAACCCTTTCATTAAAAGAAGCCATCTCATAACTGCAACCTCACATTTTCAATCCTTGGTATTTTTTATCCCTCATACAGGTTCATTGCATTAATAATATAATCAATCTCTTCCTGAGTCATACCTGGATATAATGGCAGACTCACTTCTTCTGCACAGATTCTCTTTGTTACCGGATATTCTTCTATGGTATCACGAAGTTCAGGATATGCTCCCTGCATTGGAATAGGAATTGGGTAATGTATGTTTGTCGTAATTCCTAAGTCCTCTAAATAGGTAATCAACTTATCTCTGTTTTTACATAGAACCGGATACACATGGAATACATGGGTATCTCTCTCTTCTACTAACGGCAATGTAAATCTTGGATTTGTAATCTTTTCATTATACTGCGCTGCAATATTCTTTCTTTCTTCATTCCAATCATTTAAGTGTTTTAACTTCACTGAAAGCAAAGCTGCCTGCACTTCATCCAATCTGGAATTGCAGCCCTTTAACTGATGATCGTATTTCTTATATGATCCGTAAGTACAGATAGCTCTTACCTTATCCGCTAATTCTTTGTCATTTGTGGTAACCGCACCGCTGTCTCCTAATGCACCTAAGTTTTTACCCGGATAAAAACTAAAGGATGCTGCATGACCTAAGTTTCCGGTGACTTTTCCATGATAAAGGGCACCATGTCCCTGGGCAGAATCTTCGATAATTTTTAAATTATATTTTTCTGCTAATTTCATCACAGGATCCATTTCTACAACTCTTCCGTATAAATGCACCACGATGATAGCCTTTGTCTTATCTGTGATTTTCTCTTCGATTTTATCCAGATGAATATTCCAGGTCTTTTCGTCGGCATCTACCAACACAGGAGTTGCTCCCACATAGCTTACGGCAAGTACAGTTGCAATAAATGTATTTGCCGGAACGATCACCTCGTCACCTTCGCCAATGCCATATGCCTGTAAAATAATACGAATGGAATCCAACCCATTGCCTACACCCACACAGTATTTTGCTCCACAGTACTCTGCAAAATCATTTTCAAATTCTGTACATTTTTTACCCTGAATAAACCACTGGCTGTCTAAAACTGCCTCAAACTGCTGCATAAGCTCCTCTTTTAATGGTTCGTGCATATTTCCTAAATTCAGATATGGTATTTTCATATTCTTCCTCCTTCTATTACTTTCCATTATAAATGCGTTCTAATATTCTTCCTACTGCTCCGGTCATATAGCGAACCGGGAAAAAATGTAAAAAGAAAAATCCGTCTCTTCTGAAAAAGAGCCTGTTATATCGCAATCCCTGATAATACCATCGGGGATGTTCTACAAATCCATTCATGTCTACTTTTTGGTCTTCTACATCCCTCAGACATACATTCTCTTTCAAAATGCTTGCCAGTTCTATGGCAAACTGTTCTTCATCTATGATAAATTCCTCTAACCGGCTTTCCTGCTTTCTACGGTAATCTGCATCCTTTAATAGTCTTCCGATTTCTTCTAACACCTCTTCTACAGAATTTAAATTCCAGAAGGTATTTTCATGGTTAATCGTCAATTCCGGTTCGATTCCATCACAACATAATGTCACCGGCACCTTTTTCGCCAGCAGAGCATATTGTGTCATCAGACCACCATTGTAAGGATATGTCGACAAATACACCGTACTCCGTTTTAAGACCTCAAAGAAATCTGTCCGCTCCCTGCTGAAAATAATCCTTCCCGGATATTCTTTGCACAGACGCATCATTTCCTTTGCATCTCCATCACCAAAATATGCAAAATTAACATCATACGCTTCAAGCATCTGCCTGATAAGCTTATAAAATATGCCGTCTTTGCTGTGGGTTTTATAAAGATTTCCTCCTGAAAACATAAAAGGCTTGCTGTTATCCACAAAATCCAGTCCCAGATATTCTGTACTTACATTTCCCGGATAGTACGGCAGATATACATTCTTTCCTTTTTCTATTCCGCGATACTGACTACAGACCTTTGTACCAAATTTACGAAAATTCATTACTACATCGGATATATTTTTCCCCAGCCAAAAAGCATGATCGGTAAGATTAATCTGATACCGTTTTATTTGTCCGGCAAACAGTGAAAATGCCCCGACAGCCACCACATCATCCGGCATAAGGTACATGAAAATACGCTCTGCTCCCGACTCTTCAACAATTTCTACCAATTCTTTCATCTGGTTTAACGGCGTATCGTTAGAAACAAAATACATATCCTCTTCTTTTACATAAGGCAAAACATCCTGCTTTACCCTGTCATAAATCTGAAATGTAACATATAGGATATGAAATCCAAGCTTAGATAACCCCTTTAGGTATATCTGGGTCAGCCCTCGCTTCGCCTGTCCAAAGCTGTCATAATACAATAGGGTATTCTCTTTTTTTTCTTTTTTTCTTGACAATATCACATTTTCTCTGGCAATGTCTTCAAGAAGCTTTTCCAAATCAGCATCATACAATATCTGATTCATGTTAAACATAAAACCACTTGCAAAAAAAATGGTTTTAAGCGCCTTGTCCCATTCCTGCTTTTTTGCATACCCGTAGGCAATGCGCTTCATTTTTTCAAAATCTTTTAAAATCTGATTCAATTATTTATCGCCCCCGGATGATTTCACATACTCCAAAAACTGGTCATAATCTCTTATGTAATCAGATTCATCATACATTTCAGAAGCCAGCACTAATAATACTGCATCCGGAGAAAAATCATACATTTCTCTCCACATATTGCTCTGTACAAAGATTCCCTCGTATGGTTTATTCAAAGTAACAATTTCCTTATCTGTCCCATCATCCAATAAAATCTTGCAGGAACCGCTGACACAGATCAACAACTGCTTTAACTGTTTATGCGCATGAAAACCACGGCGCACTCCTGTTAATGTATCATAAATATAATATACACGCTTTATTTCAAAAGGAATTTCTTTCTGTGCCTCTAATGCAACCAACTGTCCCCTGTCATCTCCATGCTGCTGTGCATAAAACCAATCCACAACCATTTCTCTTCCTCCTACTTCATAAACTGCTTATACTCTCTTAAAACTTCTTCTGGATTTCCAAGCATCTTTACTTCACCCTCATGAATCCATAATATTTCATCACACAAATCTTCTAATGTTTGTAAATTATGTGAAACAATTACAACCGTATGATCCTTATTCTGAATCAGCTCTTTCATACGGTAATAACTCTTTTTGGCAAACTTTTCATCACCAACACTTAATACCTCATCAATCAGCAGAATATCTGTATTTAATTCTGTTGCCAACGAAAATGCCAGTTTAGAATACATACCGCTGGAATAGGTATGTACCGGTTTATCAATAAACTCTCCAATTTCCGCAAATTCAATAATATCATCCATCTTTGCCATAATTTCAGCCTTAGTAAAACCTGTCAGCAAACCGGATAATAATACATTTTCGCGCCCAGTAAGCAGATAATCAAATCCAACACCAATGGATAATAAAGAAACCTTATTATTACACAAATCAATACTTCCTTTATCTGCTGAGAAAATTCCTCCAATTGCACGCAGTAATGTAGATTTTCCACTACCATTCTTTCCTACAATTCCTAAAATCTTTCCTTTTTCCAGTGAAAAACTAATTCCTTTTAATGCCTGAAATTCATTTTTCTTAGCGGCTTTTCCCCGAAATATATCCCTTATTGACATCCCGCTCTGACTACAATAAGACAAATGTACATCATCGACTTTTATTGCATATTCTGTCATCATTTCACCTCTACATAATCTTTACATAAGTATTCTCATTCTTATAGATCAATCGGATACCTATCGCAGATATCACTACTGAAAGTACCGCCCATACTGCTAAAATCGGCAGTTCCGGCGTACTTGCATACATGACTGCTTTACGCGTGGAAGTCAATAGAAATGCCACTGGGTTACCAATTCCAAGAATGGAGCACAACGGCTCCTTCACTCGGCTTTCAATAGAAAAAAAGATCCCCGTAAAATACATGAGCATATTTAATACAATACCGATAATCTGAGATAAATCATTCACATAAATACCTATATGCATAAGAATGGTTCCGATACAAAAGGTTACCATAAAAAAGATAAGTAATACCGGAATTACCCATAAAATATTCCAGGTTATCTGCACTTTGAAAATCACTAACATAATGGCTGTTAAACATGATGAAACGAGCAACTTGAATCCATTCACCAACATCTCAACTATCAATAAAATATATTTCGGTATATACACTTTTGAGATCACGGATTCTTTTGCCCGTATCATAGTAACACTTGCTGCTATTGTTTTACTAAAGAAAGTCCACATGGTACTTCCGATAAAGATATATACAGGAAATTTGTCTTCTCCTGATGCAAAAATATAACCAAAGATAATAGTATAAATCAACATATAACAAAATGGCTCTAAAATCCACCATATCCAGTTCAGGTAAGAATTGGTCACTTCTGCTTTTAATCTGGCTCTTGTAGCACATAATAGGTATAAAGAATATCTTTTTATATCATTTATGACTCTCATTTCGTCTGCTCCTTTTAGGTCTTTCATATACTTTTTACAATACTCGGCTATAATTATAGCACACTTAGTATGTCAACGCAAGTTTGGACATTCTTTTGCCCTTTCATAGGCACACTTTGTAGCTTTCCTATAAGTTTTGTAATATTCTCTCAAACGGATGTCCGTTCGGCTTCGTATTCTGTAGAGAATGTTTCTGTAATGAAGCAATAATCCTAATTGCCATTTTTTTGCATGAAGGTATTTGCTACAATAGTACAACTCGCTCTCACAAATACACTGAAACATAAAAGGCTCTACACCATCTGTGGTGGCTCCATGCTTATGCACTACAACACCTTTTGGCTCATACCATGTTTTAAACCCTGCTTCTTCCATACGAATACCAATAATTGGTTCCTCATAATACAGCATCGTTCCCTCATCCAATGGCGTAATGACTTTTGCACATTCTGCTGTTATTGCAAAACAGCACCCGGAAACATGATAAGTATAAGACTCTTGGTCTGGATTCTGGTCTAAGCAATAATATGCTCGAAATTTCTTTTTGCAAAAGAACTTTGCCAGCGTATAGATCTGAAATATCTCTTTCATACCGGTTTTCATAGAACATCGGCTTCTCTGGAAATTTCCATTGGAATCTACTACTTTTGGTCCTATGATTCCCACCTCTTTATGTTTTTCAAAGGCTTTGATAAAATTTTGCAGAGAATCCTTGCAGAATACTATGTCATTATTGGTAATAACAAGGGTGTCGCAGCCATCCTCTAAGGCTCTTTTTATTCCGATATTATTCCCTGCGGCATAACCTCTGTTCTCTGGGGATTGAATAAAGCATATCTCTTTTTCATGTTCTGCTATATACTGCCGGATATTTTCCGGCATTGATGCTTTTGAAGCATTATCCACAAGATAGATTCTACATGCTAAGTCTTGTTTTGTATCTGCTATACTTTGCATACACCGAAGACTAATCTCCCATGTCTGATAATTTAAAATTACGATTCCTAACATCTATTTTTCACCCTGCTTATCGCTGTAATATCGTTTTTGTATAACCTTCATCAACCGAATGGGAATCAACCCCACAATTAATGGTTTTACAACATATATTATGCCCTTGGGCATTAATCCTAACTTTTTAAAACCACGATACTTGATATATGCCTCATGAAAACGGTAACGGTATTTTCTGCGTTTATACTGGCTTTCATCTCTGCGAATATAATAGAGTACATCTGCCAGATTATAACCTTTCATACCTTCACCATACAGCCGAAGCAATAAATCATAATCCTCTGCCCGGATAACCTTTTTTGCGGTGTTATAACCGCTTACCATGTCCAGTGCCTCTTTTCGAAACATAATGGAAGCATGTACAAAAGGCAAGGAAAATAGAAAGTCCTTTGGCTGCGGAGCTTTTTCATACCAGTAAAGCTCTCCATCGTCACCAATTTTCTCCACGAAAAATTCGCCCTTACTGCCCACAAAGTCATATTCCTGATGTTCCTCTAAAAAATTATATAATTTCTCTATCCGCTTTGGTGCAGATATATCATCTGCATCCATCACCAGAATATATCGCCCCGTTGCTGCCTGTATACAGGTATTTCTGGCATATCCGGCTTTGCAATTTTCCTCGTTATGAATAATTTTAATCCTGATATCCTTTGTAGCCAGCTCCTGCAATATATTCCATGTATCATTCACAGATCCATCATCACAGATAACCAGTTCAAAATCATCAAAAGTCTGTTGTAAAATCGAATCTATGGCTTCTTCTAAAATTTTCTTATCCGAAACATTATATACCGCCATAATTACCGATACTTCCGGCATAGTTTTCCTCCTGTGTTACCTATTTCTCAATACTTTGATAAATATCCTTCATCCTATCATGTACACACGCTGCACTAAATCCCTGTATCTTCTCCAGTGCACAATTCCTATAGCTTTTTTGCAATGAACTATCCGCTTTCAGCTCCATAACAGCCTTTGCATAAGCTGTCGTATCCATCGCTTCTACCAGCATTCCTTCCATACCATCCGTAATCAAATCCGTATTCCCCCGTATCTTACTGGCAATAATCGGCAGTCCTGCTGCCATAGCCTCCATCAAAGACACTGGAAGACCTTCCTGCAGAGATGGAAATACGAAAGCATCTGCCGTATGCAAAAGCTCGTCCACATTATCTTTATAACCGGCTAAAATCACTCTGTCTTTTAGTCCAAGTTCCATAATCAACTTTCTGTCGGCTTCTTCCATTTCTCCCAAACCAACCACTAAATATTTTACATTTCTATCCGATATCTGTGCCATAGCGCGAATCATGGTTTCCTGATTTTTTCGCTTAGAAAGCTGTCCTACGCTTAAGAGCACAAAATCTTCTTCTGCAAAACCAAATTCCTGTCGCAATGCTTCTCTATTTTCTGTTGGCTTACGGAATTTGTCTACATCTACACCGATTCCCGGCACATAGCAAACTCTTTTGGCACTAAATTTTTTTGCTCTCTCATAATCCTCTGCATTTATAGTGATTAACACATCTGTACCCTTAGACAGCAGCTTTTCAATCGGATAAAATAATAGCCAGCTTGCTTTTGATGCTCCATTAAAAAAATGGAAACCGTGAGCCGTATAAATTACTCTGGTTCCCTTTTTCCTCCATTTTTTTGCCGCAAGCCTTGCTACAACACCACCGATAGGGGATTGTGTATGCACAAGGGCGTATTCCTCTTCCCGTATCAGCTTTTTCATCTGTTTATAGGAAGAAATAATATGCTTAATGTCTGTTATACTTCTTGGAATCGGCACATGAATCACACGAATTCCTTTATTTTCCATTTCCTGTTTGAACGCATCTACTCTTTTTTGACTGGTAATACTGCCAAAGGCAAAATTCGAAGCAATTTCTACCTCATAGCCAAGCTCCTGCAGGATACGAATATTATCTCTATTAAATAAATCTATCATGGATGCCACAGAGGCAGTAACTAACGCTTTTTTCTTATTCATTTATCTTCCTTCTGTTCTTTGTATAGACTCTTTGAAATCATATTTTTGATAAGAATTATCTCTGTAATTGCTTATAGACTGATCATACACACAACTTCCAAAGGCTTTATTGGCAAGCTTTCCTATTTTACCGGGCATTTTGCCTGCTAACCAAACCAATGGCGTCCACAAAGTAGAAATGCGAATATTTTTTCCTGCACATTCTGCAATGACTGACACCATATCAGAGGTATTTGTGTACTCTGCATTCTGAGGATAAAAGATTCCACCATCACCATTTTCTATCAACTGTCTAAAAAACTCACAAAGATTCTCTATATAAAGCATACTTCGCTCATTATCTACCCTTGGAAAAAACGGTAATTTTCTCGCAAATTTAGCTAACAGCGGATAATTGCCTTTACTGCCTTTTCCATATATCATAGGCAAGCGGACAATAGCTATCTTCAGATTGCCTATAGCTTCTGCACTTAATTCCTGCAGCTTTTTATCTGCCTGCCATTTACTGTCACCATAGAAATTTGCAGGCGTCGCTACAGTATCTGCCGTTATTACTCTCTGTTTTCCATAAGGCGCACTTTCACCGTAAATAATCATACTGCTTGGATAAATAAACTGCCTTACGCCTGCGGCTTTTGCAGCCTTAGCAGCTTCTGCTGCTAAATCACAGTTTATCGCATAATACTCTTTTTTCACTTCATCGGATACATTTCCTACATCAGCATGAGCCTTTCCAGCCATATGCAATATAGTGTCATATTGACTTAAATCTGCATCTTTCCATGTATTATTTCTAGCACTTATATAATCCACAGCTATATCTGCTTTTTGGTCTTTTACATACTGTCCGAACTCAATTCCTATATAACTATGCTCACCGATAACTAATACACGCTTCATAATCCTATCCTCATTTAAATTACTTCTTCTTTTTCGTCTCTCCAGTGCCGCCTTCTACTACACCATCCGCCCGAAGAACTGAGGAAAAAGTGCCAAAAAAGCATTTTATATCAAATTTCAAGCTCATATTTTTCACATACTCGCCATCTAATTTTGCTTTTACCGGAATTTCAAGTTCATCCCTTCCATTAATCTGTGCCCAGCCGGTAAGTCCGGGAAGCACATCATTTGCACCATATAAATCTCTTTCTGCGATTAAATCCTCCTGATTCCACAGTGCCGGTCTTGGTCCCACAAAGCTCATATGCCCTTTTAAAATATTCAATAACTGTGGCAGCTCATCCAAAGAAGATTTTCGCAAAAACCGGCCAACCTTTGTAATATACTGCTCTGGATTTTTCAACATATGGGTTGGCATATCCTTCGGCGTATCTATCCGCATGGTACGGAATTTATAAATCGGAAAATAGCTCTTATGAATTCCTACCCGCTTTTGCGTAAATAAAATCGGCCCTCTGCTGTCTATCTTAATTGCAATACACAAAATCAATAATATAGGCGATAATACCACACACGCACAAAGACTGATGCAAAAATCCAGTATTCGTTTTACCTTTGTATAACATTTCTGTCTTGCAGTTAATTGATGTTTCATAAACTCTATGCCCCTTCTTTTGGATGATAGGTTGGTACAATTTGTCTGACATGCTCTCGAATATCTAAAGGCTCTGTGACTACATATTCTCTTAATTCCTGCAGTTGCTCTAAAAATGCCTCTTCATCAAAATCAATCGGCTTACCAATATGAATCAGACGATTTTTTGTATTTTGCATACCTTCTTCATCCATCAACATTTCTTCAAACAGCTTTTCACCGGGACGAAGTCCTGTAAATACAATAGGTATATCTTCATCCGGCTTATGCCCGGATAATAAAATCAAATTTCGTGCCAAGTCTAATATTTTGACGGGTTCACCCATTTCTAAGACAAAGATTTCTCCGCCCTTTGCATAAGCTCCTGCCTGTAAAACCAAAGAAACTGCTTCCGGAATTGTCATAAAATACCGGATAATATTCGGATCTGTAACAGTAACAGGGCCTCCCCTTTCAATCTGCTTTTTAAATAACGGAATAACACTTCCATTACTGCCTAATACATTACCAAATCGTACTGCCACATATTCCGTTTTTGACCGTTTATTATAGGTCTGGATAATCATTTCACAGATTCTCTTCGTAGCTCCCATGATATTCGTAGGATTTACTGCCTTATCCGTAGAAATCATGACAAAGCGTTTAACCGCATATTTATCTGCCGCCACCACCAATTTCCATGTACCAATCACATTATTCTTAACTGCCTCATTTGGGCTGTCTTCCATTAATGGTACATGCTTGTGGGCTGCTGCATGATAAACAATTTCCGGCCGATAGGTTTCAAATATATAGTTCATACGATTTTCGTTTCGAACAGAAGCAATTAATACTACCAAATCCAGATTAGGATACATGGCTTTTAATTCATTCTGTACATCATATGTGGAATTTTCATAAATATCCACAATGATTAGCCGCTTTGGATTATGCTCTGCAATCTGCCTGCAAAGCTCACTGCCAATGGAGCCTCCTCCTCCGGTAACCATAATGGTTTTATTCGCCACATAGCCCATAATAGAGTCTAAGTCTACCTCTACCGGATCTCTTCCCAATAAATCGTTGACATCCACTTCTTTTAAGCTGCTGATACTTACATCCCCGTTTACCAACTGATACATTCCCGGTACACGCTTTAATTCACAACCGGTCTGTTTACAGATGTCAAGTATTTGCTTAATCTGCTGTGCTGATGCCGAAGGCATGGCTATAATAATCTCATGCACATGTAATTCTGCACATTTTTCTAAAATATCCTCTCGATTACCCACAATCTTTACACCATGAATATAGCTGCCTACCTTATTTCGGTTATCATCAATCACACCTACTACACGCTTTTTTAAATAGCGACTGTTCTTTATCTCTTTAATCAACGCATTTCCCGCTTCTCCTGCGCCAATCAGCAATACATTTCTTGTATACTCAGCATCTCTTATCATATTTCGTATACCACGCAGTGCACGGTAACTATAGCGACAGAGCAAAACCATAATCAAAAGAAAAAGACCAAAAAGAGCATAGTAACTCCTTGGTACCGGAAATCCTGTCTCTGGATGTGAAAGTAATATCAGCACCATATTAATTAGTGTTTCTACTACACAAGCCGATACCAGATACATCATTTCTAAAGCGCCCGCATAGCTCCACAGGCTGCTGTAAAGACGAAATATCCAAAATATCAGTATCGTTGTAACCGCGGCTGCCGGTATAGACTTCCATGCACTCTCCAGAAAATACTCCGGAATAGCTGACATAGAAAAATCAAATCGTGCTAATAGTGCCAGCATACTTGCCAAAACCACCGCACAAACATCATAACACATCAGATACACTCTTCTGATCCACAATTTTTTATCTTCAAATAATTCTCTCATCCGTTTATCATCTCCGCCAAACCAAATCTTCTTATAGTCAAAACCAATATGCATTACCTATTATGGCACTATAAGCTAGGATTAGCAATATTTTTATTTATACCAAATATATACATTCCTATCCATACATACAATACAATCCATACGGGTTGATATAACGGATATTCTACTGCGGCAAAGCTGCCGGCCAAACACCAGAAAAGCAACAGCCAAATCATTAAGTAATCTGTCTTATGCATTTTTTGTCTTTCTTTTGTCAGCTTATCATACATATGCTTTAGCATCGAGAAAAACAATCCCACATATGGAATGGCAATGATTAATCCATATCGATAAACCACCTGCAAAAACTGATTGTTTACGCTATACGATTTATTCCAGATACGCAAATCAGCATTTTTATGACCAAATATATTCCACTCCCTGATATATGCCCTCCATATCTGCAGCATATCCTGCACGGAATGATACTTTACATTTTGATACACCGGATTGCCCTTAGCTGCCAATGTCTCTATTACCCATGGCTCTTTTATACTCTCATAAACCTCATTTATATAAAGTACCTCCATATGCAAAATTGCCGGAAGCTGCTTTACCGCCACATAATAGACCGCTATACAGACAAATCCCCCTATTCCATACCATAAAAAACTAAGCTTCTTTTTTCCCTTTACAGATATAAATGCTTTTAATGTAACGCATAATACCCAAACCATATAAAGTATTGCAAAAAAGACAGCCATCATATTTCCACTTAACAGCACCTGCAAAAATGATACTGCAAGAAGACAAGCATAAAACAAATTCTTTTTTCCGTATTCTTTCTGTCTTAATCCTGCACAAAATTCCCATCCAAATACTATACACAAAAAAGCTGCTAAAACACCAAAATCTGATGCACTGCCCATATAACCATTGTACAATAAACCATCGTACTTGGTTCTGCACAGCATTGTATATAAGATTCCTGCTACTGCTAAAATCTCCAATGCAGCCATCATATTACAGACAATTTGCTGTGGATTTTTCATTTGCTTCCATACAAACATCAGATATCCTACTGCTAAAAGCATAATCCAACCAATAAACTGGATTTTTTTTGTAAGTATAAAATCTGATATACAGGTAATTCCCCAAACAGCATACCACCACATCAGCTTGTGATAATCATATTTTTGAGCTTTTAACTTTCCTTCTTTGGATATTACTGCGATAAGCACAAATATTATAGCTACCAATAATCCATGATATCTAAAATTCCCTTGAATTTTATATAAATTCAAATTATATACTACCAACATATACAAAAATAATATCAAAAAAAGAAGTGTGCGCACCCTGTTCTTTTTCTTTGCTGTCCACCTTGAAGCATTTGTGCTTTTTTCATCCTCTAAAAGAATATAACAATACTCCAAAAAATCCTGTATCCTAGAAGATATCTGCCCTAGGTTAAAAAACTGCACTTTTCTCTTTAATAAAAGCATCACAAGGCAAAATACCACAAATATTCCACTCATATAAATCGCAAGCTGCCGCTTTTGCGGTATATTTTCATACAGACAAATTTGATTTATGCGAAACTGCATACCTTTTGCATTAACAATTACTATTTCGCATTTTTTAAATGGCACAGCTGTATTTAACGGTATCCAATTCTCACCATTCTGCACAGTTATAACCTGTTGCCCTAAAAAATTGCCGGATTGATCATAGGTATTGAAAAACCAATCTGCGCTTTCGACATTTAGCTGCTCCAAATCCAGATACATACATGAAAAATCTACTTCTTCATTCCATTTACCCAGACTTTTTTTTGCATTATCGCTTAGTATTTTGTGCAAATCCCATTCACTGTCATAAAACCAGTCCTTGCTATGTCTATAAACTGCCTTATTCGATACCTCAAATACCTGACCAAAGGAGAGCACTCTGTCTCCATTTATCCCAGACGATAACAGCATATTTGCCAAAATATAACTAAACAATATACCTATAGCTATTACTAATATAGTTTCTTTTTTAATTCGTTTCGATAGTTTTCTCTCCATCAAAATAGACTCCCATAACAAAATACAAGCCATACCAGCTTAGCAATACAAATGGTGTTTCAAGATTTTCTACCATAAGTATCCCTCCGGTAACCAGCATACTTGTGAAAACAAAAAATGCGTATTTTTTTTCTTTCCAATGCCTGATAAAATATCCGCATGCAAAATACACATTATATATCAGCATTAAAACATATGGAACTGCTGTAAAGATACCATAACGATGCATCATTGCCAAAATACCATTATGCGCCGCCTGTCTTTTTCCATAAAAATACGGATTATTTTTGTGACCCCACAGATTCATGTCACGCAAATATGCTTTCCAGTATTTTGTCCTTCCTGTTGTCAGTTCATCCAGACTTGTGCTTGTCCGTAATTTGTATAAAATACGATTATCATTTCCCGGTTCTGCCGCTTTTACATTAATCATAAACGGATGGTCTGTTACCGTATCCACATAGAAATCATTATCATATTTTATTTCCAAATTCAATGCTCTTGACACATGATATACACCAAAATCATTCACGCTAAAGCCTACAACAAATAGTCCCAAATATAAAACAATACCTAAAATCCCTATATTTTTTCTGTTTATCCATGCCTTAAAGGAATAGATAAGCGCAACTAGAACTGCGAGCATAAGGCTTGTGACACTTTGCGTTTTCCACATAAAACACACACACATTCCTAAAGCCACCACACGCAAGATATCGTTTTTTAATAGACTTTTATTCTTCACACTAAATTGCATTTGAGCTAATATCGCCATCAATACAAACAGTATATACATCGCAAATCCATTTGGTCCGGTATTATACCCTGAATAACGATAACCCGGCAGCCACGGACGAAACAGATAACAATACAAAGTAATAATCAAAAAGTTCCATTCAATTCCTCTGAAAAAATTAAGAAGCAGTTCCTCCCTGTGCTTCATATTTCCCCACATAAAAAATACAAAGCCCATACCAAACAACATACAATATCCAAGACAACCATATCTTTTTTTCAGAATAAAGTCAGAAATAATACTCAATATCCATACAACTGACCATGACAGCACCAGTCCGTTTTTCCAATTCAAATGCTTCAATGGCTTTTCCCAGCATAATAGAGCAATCAAAAGCATAATTATTATAAAAAATAAAGCCACATATTGAAAATATTTTTTATTCCAACGCAGAATATATGCCACCTGCATACCTAATATCAAGATAGTAAAAAGAATCGTCCTAAACCGGCTTCTCGACTGCTTTGAATATTTTTCAGCCAATATTTCTCCAGAATTTCCCACATAGACAAATATACTCTGCAATCTGTCTATCCACACATACCAGGAAATTTTGTGTATTCTTTTCTTAAAAATACCATATAGCAAGCCTGTTACGAACATAAATGCTGCAAAAAAAGCAAAAAACATTCCCACAAAAGGCTTCATAGAAAAAAATGGCGGTGTTTTTCTAAACTGCAGCTTTTCTATGTCAAATGTCAGCCCCGCCTGATTTTCCACGCAGATATCCATTCTATTATACTCTGCTCCTGGAATTGTCAGAAGATTGTGTCCTTCTTTTAAATTCACAGGTTCACTATATACAACATTGCTGTTCATATCATAACAGACAATGGTTGCATCAAAGCTCTCTTGATTTACTCTGGCAAGTGACATATATACATATTCCCACTTACCCAAAGACACCTCTGTATGCTTTATTGCATAATCCTTTTCAACCTTCCATGCCATTTCCATTTCATCATAAAGCATATCTGTATTCCAGTTTTGCTTTAAGAAATTTCTTCGCACATCATACACTTCACCGCCGCCATAGAACTTCTCTAAACTACCGGTGCCGCTTATCACCATACATGCAAATGCAAACGCAAATAAAAAGCCTGTCAATATCCAGACAAACTTCCCATAAAATTTATCTATAAACCGCAATCTGTCATTTCCTCCATTGCCAAATATTTTATATACTTTTTTTATAATACCATACTTTTTTTATAATACCATACTTTTAATTAAAATAATATTAAAAATTACAATTCCTAGCAACTATACACTTTATCCCCCTGTATTCCTTGACAACCCTGCATATAATCAACTAAAATATCTTATATTCTAGTATATTGTAGAAAGGAATTCCATACGATGAAAATTGGTATTATATCCATTAATGCACATACAAAAGTATTAAACTTTGCATCTCCACTACATTCCTATGCTTTTCAGGCTTTTTTAGAGGACAATGGCATAGAAAGTACTATTATTGATTATAAACCGGTATATTATGGAAAATTCGATGTACGCCATCCACTATTTTATTATGTAGATCATCCTGACAATGACCCTGTTGTACAGGCAAGACTTTTAAAGAAATGGAAAAATCTCTTCTATGAACGGGAATACCGATTCGATCGTTTTGAAGAGTTCATTCAAAAATATTACAAAAAAACAGATGTCTGTTATGATGCTAAAATGATGGAAACTGTCGATGCCGGTTTTGACTGCTATATCTGCGTTACAGATGTTATCTGGAAATATAATCCTAAAAATGGATTCGACCGCGGATACCTGCTTGCCTGCAAACAAATGGAAGGCAAGAAAAAAATTGCATATGCAGCAAGCCGTGGTGCAAAGGGTTATACAGCAGACCAAAACAAAGAATTCTTTGATTATATTAGTGATATTGACTATATTTCCGTTCGTGAAAAAAGCTTAAAAGAGCATATCGAAAAGGATTCTGACCTTCCGGTTACACATGTTTTAGATCCGGTGTTCCTTCAGGAAAAAGAATTTTATTATGATCTTGCTATACAGCCAGAAAAAAAGGGATATGTACTTTTATATATTGTAATGGAAAAAGCAAAATCTCTTGTTAAAGCCGCTGTGCAATTTGCAGAGCTTCACAATCTTGAAGTCATCGAATTAAGTGAAAACAAAGAAGACGAAAATATTCCAAAAGGTACTCACCATAAGGTTATTTATGACCTTGGTGTGGAAGAATGGCTTGGTTATATGCAAAATGCAGAATATATTTTCACCAATTCTTTCCATGCATGCTGTTTTTCTATTATTTTTGGCAAACAATTTTTTGCAGGAGATCGTTCCGGTGACAAAATCGATTCTGTACTAGAGATGTTTAAGCTTTCTAGTCGTCGTATTTCAGGAAGCTCTCCTGATATGGCTAATAGTATGGCTGACATCAACTATGAAGCTATAGATAAACTCAGATATGAATATATGCAGTCTTCAAAGGACTTTATTTTAAATGCCATTCATGATATGGAGAAAAAACCACACGAGAATCACAAAAACTTAGTCCATGCAGATGTGTATACGCGAAAAGATCCAAAAGAACCGATAACAAATCTCTTTGATCGCTGGTTCAAAAAACTAAAAAAGTTTGTAAAAAAGCTTATTAATTATTAACAAAAAAGTTGCAGCAAAGCAAACTACCTGCTTTGCTACAACTTTTTATTTTGTAAAACTGCTATCAATCATTCTTCGATACATCTCTTCAAGACCTACCGTTGCCTTCCATCCAAGATTTTGCAGCTTTGTACTGTCTAAACGAATCACCATTTCCGGATTGTAGCCAAAGGAGGCTGCATCTTTTGGAATATCAATTTTTACCTGAATGCCGGATTGAGGATATAAATTGCAGACCATTTCTGCCATTTCTCTGATAGAAATTGCAGTATCCATATTGGTTACATTATAAGCTTCTCCTTCTGTTCCTTTTAACAATACATATAAAAGAGCGCTTACTGCATCCTTTGTATAGCAGTAGGTTCGAATAGTATTCCCCTGCGTATGTAATACAATGTCTCTTTTTTCCACTGCACATCGGGCGAACTCTGCAAATACCCTTCCATCATTGTATTCTACTCCTGCACCAAAGGTCTGGGAAAGTCTGGCTACTTTTACCGGTACATTGTATTCCTTGGCATAGGATACACACATACACTCTACCATTCGCTTGCCTTCAGAATAGCTGCTTCTGACACTCATCGGATCAATATAACCATAATCCATTTCTGTGATATGCTCCTGAGCTTTATCCGGAGTTCCATATACCTCTAGGGAAGAAAGATATACCATCCCCTTTAAGGCTTTTGTTTTTGCAAATTCTAAGATATTCTTTGTACCTTCAATGGCGGTTAAAATAGTTTCCACAGGATAAGTCACAAAATATTTTGAACTGGTAGCACTTGCTCCATGTACAATATAATCTACATCCTCTGTAAATGTAATTGGCGCGTTGATATCTCCATAATACATAGTAACTGCATTATTTTCTAACAAATTTCCAAACACCCGGGCTGCTTTTTCTTCGCTTCTTGCCATTGCCACGATACGAATGTTAGTATTCTGCTTCTGATTCATAAAAGCTAGTGCAAATACCACCTGTGAACCAATAAGTCCTGTTGCTCCGGTAATAAATACTGTACTATTTTTTAACTGTTCTGCTAACATCGGATTCGATGCTAATTCTTCCATATCCTGCTGTAATATAGTATCTTTTAATTCAAGCATTCCCACTTACCTCCTACTTTTATTTCGGCTGTGTTGCCTGATTCATTCTAGTCTCAATACGATTTGTAAGTCCAAGTCCAAATGCCTGTTCATTTTCTTTGTATTGAAGCAGCGCGCGGAACATATATACATCTTCCGGCGTAGTTACCTTGATATTTCCTCTGTTTCCCATAACCATATGTGCTTTGATTCCCTGACTGCGGATAATTGTACAGGCATCTACCATATTTTCATATCCGGTTTCAGATGCTCTTACTACATCGTGCGCTGCAATAATATCTTTTAAATAAAAGCTCTGTGGTGCCTGCGCAGCAAAGGTCTCCTTACGATAAGGAACTGTATCTACGCTTTCTCCGTTTTTACTAATCATAATGGTTTCATAGCAGGCCGTACAGGTAATTCCGTTTCCATGCTGTTTGACACTCTCAATATTATCACTGATAACCTCATAGGATACAAAAGGTCGTACACCATCATGAATCAAAACAATGGAATCCTCAGGATTTTCTGCTTCTGCAGTTTTTAGCGCATTATAAATAGAATCCTGTGCTGTTTCTCCTCCCGGAATCACTTTTACAACCTTTCTCAACCGATATTCATCGATTAATTCCTGTACATAAGGAATATACTGCTCTAATACCGATAAATAGATTTTGTCAATTTTATCATGATACTGAAATAATTGCAGGGTATGAATAAGAATCGGCTTTCCATTGATTTCCAAAAACTGCTTTGGAATACCTGCTCCCATTCTTACACCACTGCCGCCAGCAAAAATTATTGCTATATTCATTAAATTTCCTCCTCTATCAGCTTACCATCTTCCCCACGAATTATACCCTCCGGCAGGAAGTCTAGAGATTTTCTTCTTTCATTTTTCTGCCTTACGCGATCGATATCTGCCTGCAAATCCTTTGGAATATTTCCTAATATCAGCCAGTCAATCACACGGTCTGATGCATTGCTGTCAATATAATCAAAATGGTGCTCTACATATTCTTCCACCTTTTCATATTCAAAATCACGATTGCGAAATGCCTCTAACAATTCTGCGAATGTATAACATACCTTTCCCGGCGCAGATTCTTCATAATCCCTGTGAAAACCTCTGGAAAGTGAATACTGCACCTTGTCATATGCAAAAAACATCATTGGCTTACGCATCAGGGAATATTCAAAGATATTTGACGAGTAATCCGTAATTAACAAATCCGTAATATAAAATAAATCATTAATATTTGGATATTTTCCTAAATCAATAAATTTATCCTTGTATTCTTTTGGAATCGGCACTTTCGTACTTACCCACGGATGCATTTTAAATGCAACCACATATTCTTCTTTGCAAGCCTCATACAAGCCTTTAAAATCTATCAATTCATAAGGATAATTTGCTAACCGCTTGTTTCTTCCGCGATAAGTAGGCGCAAACAAAATCACCTTTTTGCCTTTAAATATTGCATATTTTTCATACAATTCTTCGGTTTTAGCTTTTCTATAATCTTCTCGTAAAAACTCGTCCATTCTAGGCATTCCAGTCGGCAATATCTGTTCATCATTGATACCCCATACCTCAGAGAAAAATGGTCTGATCTTCTTTGAGCCGGCTATTCCATAGCTATACTGTCTATGACAGGAAACAGGGCCCGGACCACCCATCTGTCCCCAACGGCTATAACCGGAAGATTTAAATCCTGCGCCGGCATGCCATAGCTGAATAAGCTTCGTATCCTCACTTAATCTCAGCCAATCTAAAATAGGCGCATGGTCATCTATAATAATCGTACTGCTTTTAGCTATTTTTTGAATCAATTCAATCCAGCTTTTTATGCTCTGGGAGCTTGCTGCTGCGGAACGGGCAGAATATAAAAGCTGATATTCTTTATCCATTCCTCTTTCTATCATTTTCTGTGATACTGCTTTTAAATTAGATGCAATTACTGTATTTTGCTCAGACATAAATAAAATGGTCTTTTCTCTTTTTCCTTTATACAGCATTCTAAAAAATCTATACATGGTTCGCAAAACTCTTTTCTTGCTGGCCCAGCTCGCCTTTAAACTACCTACTATATCCAGATTTTCCAAAAGTCCCGTATTCTCCGGAAATTCCATTTCCTCTCTGGCTGCATACATTGTCCGCAAACGAAACGGTAATGTTTCTGCATCTTCTTCTATACTAAAAGCAACTGTATAGCATCTGGTTCCCCGAATAAGCAAAAAAGTTCTCGAGTACTCCGGAAAGTGCTCTATAACCTCTTTTGTAACCTCACAATCTGCCAAAATATCATTTTCTTTGCAGACGAATATCTTATACATACCAGAAGGTACACAGACATTTTCTCCATTGTTTGCAATGTTTAATTTCAAATGATAGATATCATTTTCTATACTAAGAATCTGAAACTCTGCCTGTGCATAATATAATTGGTTCACTGCATAAAAGCACAATTCCCCTTCTTTTTCCTTTTCAGAAGCAAATAAAACCTTTACATCCAGATACAGATGGATTCTTTCCCAACGGACAGCCTGTACAGTTGCAGTTATTCTTTTTTCATTGATGCAATATTTCATTAACATTTTCTTCAATCCTTTTCTGCTTTCGCTAAATCCTTGCACAACTCATACTATCCCCGATTTATTAAACCTGCATTAATTCTTTTACTCTTCCTGTTTTTTCTTTTCTTCCTTGATTTCTTCTCTTCGGGCTCTTATTTTTTGCAGAAGTTGCCTTCTCTCCCTTTTTAGCTCCATGATTTCCTGATCTTCATCCTTGTCCAGCATATCTGTATACACCTGTGCAATCTCTTCTACCGGACCAAATGCGACGATTTTTCCCTGCTCTAAAATCATAGCCTTATTGCAGATTCTTTCTACCTGCGGCAAGGAATGGGATACAAACAATACGGTTGTTCCACCCTCCATCATATCTCTGATCTTTTTCTCACTCTTTTTTCTAAAATTCGCATCACCAACCGATAATACTTCATCCAAAATCAGAATCTCCGGTTCTGCAATGGTAGCAATGGAAAATCCAAGCTTTGAACGCATACCGGAAGAATAATTCTTAACCGGTACATCGATAAACTTTCCAAGACCCGAAAACTTGACAATCTCATCATATTTTTTGTCCAAAAACTGCTTGCTGTAGCCTAAAAGCGAGCCATACAAATAAATATTTTCCCTTCCTGTATAGTTCTTGTCAAAACCTGCTCCAAGCTCTAATAAAGGAACAACCTTTCCTTTTCTAGTCACCTTTCCTTCTGTCGGCTTAAAGACTCCGGCAATAACCTTTAACAAAGTACTTTTTCCTGCACCATTTAAGCCTAAAATACCTAAACGGTCTCCCTCCTCCAAGGTAAAACTGACATCCTTTAATGCCCAAAACTCATTATATTTTAAATTCCCTTTAAAAAGCCGGATAAAATATTCCTTAAAATCATCCACCTTTTCCTGACTCAAATTAAATTTCATGCCTACATTTTCGACAACTAATGTTTTCTTTCCCATAACTCACCTTTCTAAATTGCCAAAATAAACTCATCCTGTTTTTTATAAAAAGCATAAGTTCCAATTACTGATAAACCAATACCATATGCTGCTGCAATAAGCACATATTGCATATCTAAAGGCTGGCCAAACATTGCATATCTGAAATTCATAATAATACAGTACAGCGGATTATATTTTAAAATCCAGAAAAATCCACTATTCATCAGCTTCTCCGGATAATAGAAAATCGCACTGGTATACATGATAATCATTAAAAGTACATCCCATAAATATTCCATGTCTCTAAAGAATACTGTTACCGTTGACAAAATCATGCTTGCTCCATAGGTCAGCATAAATAACAGTATAAACGGAACAATCACTAATGGCATATACACTGTCGGATATACATGACAATATATAGATAGTGGAACTAGAGTAAGCAAAGATATTCCTGTTATAATATAATTATATAAAATACTCGATAACGGATATAAATACTTTGGTACATACACCTTCTTAATCATGGAAGAATTCTGCCGAATTGATTTTGAAGCTGCTTTTGTGGAGGTTGAGAAAAAGGAATACAGTAATCGTCCACATAAAATATATACCGGAAAATCCCTTCCTCCTCTTCCAAGCAATGTACCAAATACAATGGTAAGCACCACAGTTGTCAGCAATGGCTCCAAAAATGACCATAAAATACCCAGATAGGATCTTCTATATTTTAATTTGATGCCTTTTTTTACAAGTTCCCAAAGAAGACCTCTTCGTCTCCAAAATGTCTTTATATGTTCCATGATTCACTCTCTTTTCCGGCAACAATCTGTTCTATGAATTTTACAATTCGTTTTGCTGCCTTTCCATCCTCTACAGAACCTTTATTTTGCAAAAAGTCCTGTGCTTTTTCTTTATACTTATCTATTTGAAATTCTAATATATTCTTTTCTAATGCCGTATTATCCTTTGCTACCGGAAATGGTGTATCTTCCAACGGATAATACAATCCTCGCATCTGCTCATAGCTCTTATAATCCGGTGCATAAATAAATCCCGGCTTTTTCGTCAGTAAAAAATCAAAAATAGCACTGGAATAATCGGTAATCACTACATCTGCTGCTGCAAGCAGCTCTTGAATATCCGGATAATCGGTTACATCCGTAATCAAATCCGATGCCGGTATCAGTTTCGATGCATATTCTTTCATTCGTGGATGCATCCGTACCAGTGCATTCCATGTTCCGCCAAATCGTTTTTGCAAATTTGTAAGCAGACGACAATAATCCAACTCCTGTTCCCATTCCATCCCTTCATCCCGAAAGGTTGGTACATAGACAACCAGCTTTTCTTCCTGTATACCATAATGAGAACGGACTTTTTCCTTATATTCTGCAATATCCTCTGCAAAGAAAATATCATTTCTGGGATGCCCATATTCCAATACATTTTCTACATTCCAGAATGCCTGACGATATACGGCTGTTTCGAAGCTGCCATTGGATATCCAATAATCGGTATAGTCTGCATTTTTCTTTGCAAGATAGGTCCAATTCTTATCTACGGTAAGATTTGTACAATCTCCCTCAATTTTTTTGATTCCAAAAGATCCATGCCACATCTGAATATAGCTTTGCTCTGGCTTTTTTAAAAGCCCTTTATTCAAATAATGCACCAAATGATAATTCTGCACCCATACACCTGCTGTTGCATATTCTCTCAAGGCTTCTTTTGAACCGTATTCTACCAGACGAACCCCCGCAGGAAAATTCTGCTGATGGTTCAAAGCATCCTTTACTGTCCATACGATATCATACGCTTCCTTTGACAAAAGAAGCTCTTTTGTTACATATTTTCCATTGCAGCCAAAGCCTTTACCCATATAATTATCAAAAATAATTTTATTAGGTACTACCGGAAGCTTTTCATACTCTCTATGATATTCCTTTGTATAGCATCTGGCAATCTTTAAAGGTGTATGCTTTAGACGATATACCTTCTTTTCGCCTTCAATCGAATAGGCAATAAACTTTTTTGCAATCCTTTTAATCTGACTCACTTTTTCTCCTATAGCTTTGATTTTGCATACATTTTATAAATATCATGCCGCGGATACCTATCTTCTTTTGGCGGTAATTTTTCATAATCTCCATACAACCGTTTCAGATAATTGTGGGTATCTCTCGGAACTAAAAATTCTGCATCCGCAAATTTACTTTTCTTTAGCGGCATCAGATAGCTTCTTGGCATCACTTCCTGTTCATAGCCTGCCACACCAAATAAGCTGCAGATATGTGTACTTGTCTTATCATCCCATGCCGTAAAAATCTTTTTGGTTACACGCATATAAAAATCAAAAAGAAAATCTGGTGTAACCTTTAATATCACCTTGGATATTGCACGAATTTTCTTCCCTTTATTTTTTACCGGAAGTCGATAATCGGATAAATAATATATCAAAGAAGCAACCTTTTGTACCTTTCGAAGCATTTTATTTTCCGGAATTCCATCTATGGGATGAATATCAATCTTTGCCGTATTTTCATAGCCATTTTCAATATGCTTTGTATCATATAAATGGCTGACGGGAGCTTCCGGGACAATCTGCTTTTCCACCGGAGAATACAAAAAATCTCCGATTCTGTTTCCTGCTTCTTCCATATATTTTTCTAGCTTTTCAAAATCAGAACGCATCATGGCAATATCCACATCGTCATCCCATGGAATAAATCCCTGATGACGATAAGCCCCTAACGCACTGCCGCCTACTAAAAAAAATGAAAGGTCATGCGCATCCGTAAACTTTTGCAATTCCAACAGCATCTCCACTAACCGATGCTGCAATTCTTCTAATCCATCTATCATGCTAACTCCTGTCTATTTTCGCAAAAACTTTCCATATACCTGTGTGCGTAATTTTACAGGTATTAAGGACATCACCACCTGCGCACCGCTGGAAATTATAAAATCCACAAGACTTGAATAGCCGGTTTTATGTATTTTCCATCGTGCCTGCAAGCCCTTTATGGCATAAGAAAGATTTCCTCTTCTTTCATACAGCCCTGCATCTGTCCGCATATATACCAATGTTTCTAATATATTAAAGCCCTTATAGCCGGCATTTAATATTCTCACCCAAAGGTAGTAATCCTCAAATCCCTTACAATCTATATAATTGCCTGCGGCAAGTACCACAGACTTTCGAAACATCACGGATGGATGATTAAAAGGATTCCGTCTTTTTGCGAAGGCTCTGATTTCTTCATTTGTCTTAGGAACTCTTCGGACAGAACGCACATGGGAAATATCCTGCACAAATTCTGTTACATTTCCTCCGACAATTACCACATCTTCTTTTTCAAACACCGCTAACTGCTTTTCACATCTATCCTGACAGCTGATATCATCACTATCCATACGGGCAATCAGCTCATTTTTGCAATGGATAACGCCTTCTTTCAGCGCATTTCCCAAGCCACCACAGGTCTTTAACCGGACAATCTGAAATAAATCCGGATACTTGTCTGTCATTTTTTCTAGTACAGAATCTAGTTCCTCTGTCAGCGGACCATCGCACATGATGACAAAATCATCCGTTGGTATTGTCTGCTCTAGCATACTTTCGATGCTTTTTTCAAAATATTCTGCCTTTTCTTTTGCATATACCGACATCAATACAGAGTAATTTTCCATATTGTCCTCATTTCCTTACGCTTATTTTAAAGCTGTTTTCTGTGAATTATCCACACCTTCGGATTTTTCCTTCTGGAAGAGAATCTTAACCGTTAAAATAATCAGCTTAATGTCTAACCACACAGAATAATTCGTAATATAGGTTAAATCCATTTTTAATTTGTCATAGGGCAATGTATTATACTGCCCATATACCTGCGCATAACCGGTAAGACCCGCTTTGACCTTTAAACGGAATGGAAACTCCGGCAGCTCCTTAGAGTACTCTTCTGTAATCTCTTTTCGCTCCGGTCTTGGCCCTACAAATGCCATATCTCCCATTAAAATATTAAAAAGCTGTGGCAATTCATCAAAATGCAGTCTGCGGATAACCTTTCCTACCGGCGTAATACGATCATCATCCTGTTTTGCCAATCTCGCACCATGCCGCTCAGAATCCACAATCATACTGCGGAATTTTAAGATATCAAATTCCCTTGCATCCTTAGTCTGCCGTTTCTGCCGATAAAAAACCGGACCGCCGTCATAGAGCTTTATACACAAAGCAATTAAAAGCATAATCGGAGAAGCAATGATAATTCCCAATAAGGAAATCACAATATCCATTGCTCTTTTTATAAACATCTGACGATATGTCAGTCCATTATTTCTAAATAATAATAGCGGAGAGTCAAACAAATCGATACTTTCCGAATTTCTAATCATAATATCCGTAATTTTCGGTATTCCATAGCAACGGATATTTTTTTCAAAACAATATTTTACAAATACATTTCTGTCATGTACCGGAATATCTCCAATCAGAACTGCATCATATAAAAGCATTTTGTCTAAAATAGAATCCATGCCTGCACTAAGGGCTACCTTTTCTTTGACATGGTACTTATCCTTTCTAGATTCCAGCTTACGAATAATAGTATCCGGGCTGATATCTCCATAGATTAGGAGCATCTCATGCGGCGGATAAATAATCGCATAAATCCAGCGCATCGACAATGCCCATATCAAAACAATGACAAAATCTATGAGACACAATAACACCATCGGTTTACTTTGTTCCATCAATTTCCAGTCACCATGAATTAACAGTAACTGAAAATAAGTCACGCCATTTACACAAAAAATCGTCAAAAGCTGAGAATACATAATATCCCAGGTCTTTAAATATCCTACCTTTAACGCACCAAAGGCTCTCGAAAACACCATAATAAATACGGCATATAATGCCACAATCGCCCAATTTCCTCTATTCCAGTATTGTACCGGCATCAAATCCTTATAATAGTTGTACCATAACCATGCATAGCAGCCTGTCTGCAACAGCACGACAAACAGCTTCGCCCAGAACATAATCATTCGTTTCGTTTTTAATGATGATGATACTTTCATAGCACACCTCTACTTCTTCAGCATTTTTTTCACTCTGTATTTTAAATCAATTTTCGGAGAAATCAACTCTGCTGCTGCAAGACTCATAGTTTCTACCCGCATATCCACAAATAGCTTTCGTTCACCCTCAGGCATATCTGTAATCAAAAGATACGGATCCTCGCTCTCGAACAGATAAATGCGATCACTCACCTTATGCACCGGTCCGTAAAATTCCACAATATTCGCCTTTGAGGAAGCAAAGCAAAGTCTGTCAATATCTGCCGTACACGCCTGCGCTGCCGGATCAATGCGCACTGCAATAACATCCTCATCCACCGGAATCTCTAAGTGAAATTCTCCATCTAAGGATTTACTGTGAAAATTGATACAATCCTCTTCCCTTGTACCATTTCCTCTGTCAAAATATACCTGCATCATCCTTGTATGCTCAAGCTCATTCTTTATATGCATAAGACTGCTGATGTGGTATGCCGGTTTACCGGTTTCTTTATACAATTGCCGCAAAGGTACATGACCATTTAGCACATAGGACTGAAAAGCCTCTTCCATAGCTGCATACACACTAACTTCCTGCGCTGTAATTTTTGCCTTTGCATAAAGCCTTTCTATATCTAACACTCTGCGGGCTGCCGTTGTATCTGCATAATAACGGATTGCCCTGTATAAAATAAAATTCACCGGGATTGGAAAATGAAATGACCACTCATAATCAATCACCGTCCATTTGCCATCTTCACCCACTAAAATATTGGGCATAATCATATCAATATCTCCCACCGGAACTGCCATAAGTCCCTCTGGAAGCTGCTGCTTACCAAATACCTCCTGAAATGCTTCGCATATCTTAAATTCCTGCATGTTTTTACAGGAACGGATTTCTTCAAACACCTGTGCCATTTTGGCCATAGCTTCTTCGCATTTTCCCTGCTCTAAAAGCATATCTAATTCCTCTTCCATAGTATGCCCTTTGAGGAATTCAAGCTCTGCGCCATCTGACCTTATCTGACACTTATTTACAGACAATCTGCTGTTTTCATAGAGTTTTTCAAGCACATCCGCTGTTTTTGCCAGATTTGCAATCTGATTTTTAGCCTGAGGATTATCTGCTATTTTCAGCAAATGTCTTTTTCCATCAGAGGATTTTGTGATATAGGTGCGGATATTATGCTCCTTACCCCTGTCATTAGAAAACTTCACATAGGATATCGTTTCTCCTGCTTCATTTACAATCGGTTCTGCTTCTGTTTTTCCTGCCACCACCAGATATGAATTGGAAAACTCTTTGAATTTGCCTCTGGCAACCACTGCATCCATTGCTTTTGTTTCATCAAATAAAATCAAACGCTCTGCATCAAAATTGCCAATCTGATCTATAAGTTCTCCCTGTTTTGGCAAATAGTCATCCGAATACAGACTCATGGTAAACTGATAATCCGGAAATGGATAGTAAAAGCATATTTTTCTAAAGCCTGCCGTCTGAAATGCCAGCTGTAATTCCTCTCTGGTATAGCCCTTTGAGCCTTCTAATGCCTCCACTGCTCCAAAATATTCCTTTGAGCCAATATCCTTAACTCCTGCTAAATACTTTAGTCCATAGGCATTTTCTGCGGCTACAACCAGCTTACCCGTTTCTTTTACATGACCAGAAAGACATGCTATAACTTTTTTGTCCGCTTCACCTAAACTAATGACATAATCATATGCACCATATTCTGCGATTTTTTCAAAGTTATCCACACAATCTACACGGTTTGACATCTCTATTAACTTTTTTGCCGCCATATCTTCACAATTCCCAAGATAAAGCACACTATCCTTTGATTGAATTGGAAGCCATGCAATACTATTTCCTCTTAAATAGGATGTTTCAAACACTTCTGCCATAACAAACCTCGCTTATTTTGCATTACTCTACTGTAATCTGCGTATTCATATCATAATAACCTACGGTATTCTTAGTCGAAACCACCGTTAGATTACACACATCATATAATCTGTGATATACCGTAAATTCTCCATGAGGATAACCGGTACACCCTAAGGAAAGCAGATATTCTGCTCCCTGTAAATCCATCTTTTGCTTGAAAGAAATAACCTGTACATCTCCTGCTTTTTTAGGAGTGACTTCAATTTTTTCAAACATGGTATTTGTTCCGCAAAGCTCAATACCTAACAGATTTTTAAAGGAAAAGGCAAAAATCGGCTCTGCAATATCTTCATGGAATAAAACCTTCATTTTTACAGTCATTTCAGAGCCTTTTTCAATTACATTCGTAACTCTTCCCTTGTCATCCAAAAAAGCAAAATCAATAATTTCCGCTTTTTTGCTGCCATATTCTAAAACCTCCGGATTGATTGGCAGAGTACTGCGCCAAAGGGTAGTATCTTCTCCTCTTTCCCAGACACTTTTGCCATTTTCCTCATCATCCACCTGATTTACAAGAACTCTTTTATACATATCCACCGCTTCCTTTGGTGTTCCCTCAAAAAGCTTATGTCCCTTATTTAAAAGAATCGCCCTGTCGCAGTATTTTGTGATACTGCCTAAATCATGACTCACAAAGAGAATAGTCTTGCCCATTTTTTTGAATTCTTCAAATTTATGATAACACTTCGACTGGAAGAATACATCTCCCACAGAAAGCGCTTCATCCACAATCAGTATCTCCGGGTCTATATTAATTGCCACCGCAAAAGCTAAGCGGACAAACATACCGGAGGAATAGGTTTTCACCGGCTGATTGACAAAATCTCCAATATCTGCAAAATCCAAAATATCCTGCAGACGCTCATCAATCTCCTCCTTTGTAAAACCAATCATAGTTCCATTAAGATAGACATTTTCAATACCTGTGTATTCCATATTAAAGCCTGCACCAAGCTCTAACAATGCAGAAATTCTTCCATTTACGGTAACTTCTCCATCTGTAGGATTTAATACACCGGTTATAATTTTTAAAATTGTGGATTTACCGGAGCCATTTGTTCCGATAATTCCAACAGTTTCACCTTTTTTTATTTCAAAATCCAGTTGATCTAACGCAAAATGCTCCTGATAGCATTTCTTTTTTGTCAGGTTTAACGCATCCTTTAAACGATCTCTTTGTCTGGCATAGAGATGGTAAACCTTACTTACTTTATCAACCTTAATTGCAATATCGCTCATGAATTTATACCTTTCCTATAAAACATCCGCAAAATGCATTCGCAGTTTCTTAAAAACATGACTTCCTAAGAACAGAAACACCAATGTAAAGCACCAGAAATAAATACTAAGCTCTAACCGTTCCCAAAAAGCCACCTTGTTAATAAATGCATCTCTATATCCCTGTACAATATAATACAACGGATTCAGCTTTAATATATTTTTCAAAACCGGACTAATATCCATGGTATCCATATTCCACATAATTGGTGTCACCCAAACACCTACCTGTAACACAATATTAATTACCTGATTCAAATCACGGAAAAATACCACAACTGCACTTGTCAGATAGGTAAGTCCCAATAACAGAATCAACATACAAAAGGTATAATAGATTACCTGCAATGTATAAAAATCCGGTGTATAGCCATATACCGCATACAATACAATGGCAAACGCCAAAAAGAACAGATGTACAAACACTGCGGATATAATCTTTACAATCGGTAAAATATCAATCTGAAAAACCACTTTTTTTACCAGATAGGTATAATCTAATAACGCACGGGTTCCTCCGCTTAGGGCATCACTAAAGAAAAACCACGGCACCATTCCTGCAATCAGCCATAATACATAGGGAACCTCAGCTCCTGCCGCATTGCTGATAGCCGCCGGTTTAAAGCCCTTTTCAAATACAAACCAGTATACCAAAATGGTAATGACCGGCTGTACAAAAGCCCAGATAATTCCCAGATAAGAACCGGCAAATTTTGTTTTAAAATCATTGACAGAAAGGCGGGAAATAAGCTTTCTGCTTTCATAAATCCCCGCCAATGACAATCCCTGATTCTTTTTCTTTGATACTGTCATAAAAATCCTCTTATTTATTCTGAATATACTCTTTTATACCGCCCCATGCCATATCTTTTTCAGATAAAGTAAGGTCTGCTTCTGTCATTCCTTCCGGCATTGGCCATTCCACACCGATTTCAGGATCTTTCCATAATAAACCGCCTTCATCATTTGGATGATAAAAATCGGTTACTTTATAGCAGAATTCTGCATAATCACTCAATACTACAAATCCATGAGCAAATCCCTTTGGAATAAAGAACTGCTTTTTATTCTCCGCAGACAATACAACACCATACCATTTACCAAAGGTTTCAGAACCTTCTCTTAAGTCCACAGCTACATCAAATACTTCTCCATTTACTACACGAACCAGCTTGTCCTGTGGATAATTAATCTGGAAGTGCAATCCGCGAAGAACACCTTTTTTGGATGCAGACTGATTATCCTGTACAAATTCACAGTCGATTCCTGCTTCTTTAAAATCATTGTAGTTGTAGGTTTCCATAAAATATCCACGCTCGTCACCGAATACGCTTGGCTCTATAACCTTTAAGCCTGCAATACCGTTGCAGTCACTTGTCACTGTAATTTTTCCCATTTTTTATTCCTCACTTTTAATTATAATTCTACAAACCTTCTGCAATTTCCATTAAGTACTGACCATATTCGGTTTTTAATAATGGCTGTGCCAATTCAACTAACTGCTCTTTGTCAATAAATCCGCGTTTGTAAGCAATCTCTTCAATACAGGAAATATATAATCCCTGTCTTTTCTGGAATGCAGAAACAAAATCTGCTGCTGCAAGAAGCATATCGTGATTTCCTGTATCTAACCACGCAAAGCCACGGCCTAAGGTTTCTACAGACAATGTTCCTCTGTCTAAATATTCGTTATTCACACTGGTAATTTCGATTTCTCCTCTTGCGGATGGTTTTACATTTTTTGCAATCTCTACGACATCGTTATCATAGAAGTAAAGTCCCGGTACCGCATAGTTGGATTTTGGATTTTCCGGTTTTTCTTCGATGGATAAAGCCTTGCCATTTTCATCAAATTCTACTACACCATATTCTCTTGGATCTCTTACATAATAGCCAAAGATGGTTGCACCGCCTTCTTTTTCTACACGCTCAGCCGCACTTCTAAGCACCTTAGAAAAGCTCTGTCCATAGAAAATATTATCCCCTAATACAAGGGCTACAGCATCTTTGCCGATAAACTCTTCACCGATGATAAATGCATCTGCAAGTCCTCTTGGTTCTTCCTGAACGGCATATTCAAAACGCATACCAAGCTGCTCACCTGTTCCTAATAAATCCTTAAATACCGGCAAATCTCTTGGAGTAGAAATGATCAAAACCTCACGAATACCTGCTAACATTAAAGTAGATAACGGATAATAAATCATTGGCTTATCATATACCGGCATAATCTGCTTGCTGATTGCTTTTGTCAATGGATAAAGACGGGTACCTGAACCGCCTGCTAAAATAATTCCCTTCATATTAATTCCTCCTAATCTGAATTTAGAGTTCTTTTATGGTTTTCCATGCCGCAAGAAAGAAGGCTTATCTGTGTTTTACTCCCGATAACCCTTCTTTCTATGTTAATTTTTATTTATTTTTGTACATATCTTCGTAGTATTTCTGATAATCACCACTGGTAACATTTTCCATCCATTCTTCGTTTTCAAAGAACCATGCGATGGTTTTCTTGATACCCTCTTTGAACATAGTCTCCGGTTCCCAGCCAATTTCAGCTTTGATTTTGTCCGGTGCAATAGCATATCTTCTATCATGACCTTTACGGTCTTCTACATAGGTGATTAAATCCTTGCTTACTAATTTTCTTCTCTCATCATCCTCTGGCAGCATCTCTAAGAGTGTTTCGATGATAATATTGATGATTTCGATGTTCTGTTTTTCGTTGTGTCCACCGATATTGTAGGTTTCGCCAAGACGGCCGTTTTCCTGTACCATATCGATTCCCTTTGCATGGTCATCAACATATAACCAGTCACGAACATTCTTTCCATCTCCGTATACCGGAAGCTTCTTACCATGTAATGCATTATTGATAATAAGCGGAATCAGCTTCTCCGGGAACTGGTATGGTCCGTAGTTGTTAGAGCAGTTTGTAATGTTTGCCGGGAATTTGTAAGTGTCAATATACGCCTTTACAAGGAAATCAGAGGATGCCTTGCTTGCAGAATATGGACTATGTGGATCGTATGGAGTAGTCTCATAGAAATAGCTTCCATCATCCTCTAAAGAACCATATACCTCGTCTGTGGATACATGAAGGAATTTCTTACCTTCTTTGAATGTTCCATCCGGTAATTCCCATGCTGCTTTTGCACAGTTTAACATAACTGCTGTACCAAGTACATTTGTCTTAACAAATACTTCCGGATTTTTGATACTTCTGTCTACATGACTTTCTGCTGCAAAATGTACAACGCGGTCAATGTCATTTTCTTCAAAAATCTTCATGATAGCTTCTTTATCTGTAATATCTGCTCTCACGAATGTATAATTGTCTCTATCCTCGATGTCTTTTAAATTTTCCAAATTGCCTGCATAAGTCAATACATCCACATTGATAATGCGAATTTCATTGTCATATTTGCGGAACATATAATGGATATAGTTAGATCCGATAAATCCTGCTCCACCTGTTACTAAGTAAGTTCTCATTGCCTAGTATCCTCCTTTTTTTCTTTCTGTTTCTTTGTTGTCTTCCAATAATTACAACAGTATAGCACTTAACGCAGCAAAACACAAGTTTTGCGCAATTTACTTTCTTACAAAGAGCTTCAAATATACTCCTGCAGCAAAATTTCTGAACTTTCGAATCATTACACTTCTTCTGATATCTGCATCAGACAAATGCAATTCCTCTTTAAATTTATTCACTAAATGAATATGCTCTTCCACATATACATTGGTTTTGCTTCCTGACATAACCTCACCGGTGTTAGAATCATTTCGTACACGGAAATAATTTAACGGCTCATGTATGATATACACATCTCCCATACAAGCAAGTGTTACCCAGAAATCATAGTCTAAAATATAGGTATACCAGGTAT